>NZ_NEJU01000003.1:0-418476 GCF_002113295.1 Pseudomonas sp. B10(2017) | reverse complement strand
TCATCCAACTGTTCGGGCTCTCGCCAAAGTGGAACGGTGAATGGCAGCTTGTGCTCCCACACGTGCTCAAGGCACCTCTGGCATTCAGCTTGCCATTCACCGCTCTCACTTCAGATTCTAATCCCCTCTCAAGACACAAGCTGGCTTGCCGGCGATAGGGCGGGAACAGGCAGCGTATCAACTGCCGGAAAACCCATTCTGCCGCCACGCCTCATACACCGTTACAGCCACGGTATTGGACAGGTTCAGGCTACGGCACCCCGGCCGCATTGGCAGGCGCAGACGTTGTTCGGCCGGCAGGCTGTCCAGTACTTCGGTCGGCAAGCCACGGCTTTCTGGCCCGAACAGGAAGGCATCACCCGGCTGGTAGGCCACTTCGTGGAAGGGATGCGAGCCCTTGGTGGTGAAGGCAAACAGCCGTGGATTGCCCAGGCTTTCCAGGCATCCGGCCAGGCTCTCGTGGCGCTTGAGCGTGGCATACTCGTGGTAGTCCAACCCCGCGCGCCGCAGGCGCTTGTCATCCAGTTCGAAGCTGATGGGCTCGATCAGGTGCAGGTCGCAGCCGCTGTTGGCGCACAGGCGAATGATATTGCCGGTATTCGGCGGAATTTCTGGTTGAAAAAGGATGACGTGAAACATGCACGGCTCCAAGCGTGAAGATGACGAGCATTCTACCCCTGAACCGGACGTGCGTTCGAAGGCGTTCCCGCGGGTGATGCTGTCGCTGGCGATCGTCGGCTTGATGGTGGGGCTGATGATCGGCCGCCTGACCACGCCCGAAGAGCGCGAGCTGCAGCAGGTGGAGGTAGTGCAGGATGGCCTGGAGCTGTGGTTCAACGAAGAGCCCCAGCTGCATGGTGAGAATGTGGACGGTACGGTAGCACTGTTGTTCCAGGCCCAGGGCACGGCCCGGCAAGGGCAACTGAGCCTGCAGGGCAAGCCTGTGAGCTGGCGGGTGCAGAATAGCAAGGAAGGTCTGTTGTTGACGGTGGTGGCCGCGCGCCCTCTGCACGGCGAGTGGGCCGGTGCAGAGGACGCTGGGCGCTGGCGTTTGCAGGTGAAACTGCACGAATAAAAGAGGGGATTTCCCGGCCTGCCTGTACCAGGGTCCCCGAAAGGGGTACTGCGTATAAAGGGGGGATGGCCCGGCCTGCCTGTACCGAGGTCCCCAAAACTGGCGATGTTGCGAATAAAAGAGGGGTTCACCCGGCCTGCCTGTACCAGGGCCCCCGAAACTGGGTATGTACTGTCCATTGCAGGTGGCGTGCCAATTTTTAAACGCCCATGAATATTGGGTTTCAGGGTGAATTGGCCGTTTTTTGAGGGGGTTTGTGCCTTAGTGAGGTGCATCGGGCACAGGATCGGTGCATCGAAGGGCTGAAATGTTCGGGGCCGCAAAGCGGCCCCGAGGATCAATGGGTTTACCGGAACTCAGTGGTCATCACCTTCCTCATCATCGCCACCCGCCACATTCATCCCCAGCTCCTTGATCTTGCGGGTCAGGGTATTGCGCCCCCAACCCAGCAACAGTGCCGCATCGCGCCGACGGCCAGCGGTGTGCTTGAGCGCCGTCTCGATCATGATCCGCTCGAAGCTCGGCACTGCGCTGTCCAGCAGGCTGGTTTGCCCACGTGCCAGCGCCTGGTCGGCCCACTGGCGCAGGGCCTGCTCCCAGTTGGTTACGGGTGCGGCGTCCTGTGGCAGGTTCAGCAGCTCTGGCGGCAGGTCGCCGATCAGCACTTCGCGGCTGGAAGCCATCACGGTTATCCAGCGGCAAGTGTTCTCCATCTGTCGCACGTTGCCGGGCCATGGCAGGTTGCGGATGAACTCCTCGGTTTCCGGCTTGAGGATCTTCGGTTCGACCGCCAGTTCCTGGGCGGCGCGGGCGAGGAAGTGGCGGGCGAGGGCGGGGATATCCTCGCGGCGGTCGGCCAGCCGTGGAATGTGGATGCGAATCACGTTCAGGCGGTGGAACAGGTCCTCGCGGAACTTGCCGGCCTGTACCAGCGACTCCAGGTTCTGGTGGGTGGCGGCGATGATGCGCACGTCGACCTTGACCGGTACGTGGCCGCCCACGCGATAGAACTCGCCATCGGCCAATACCCGCAGCAGGCGGGTCTGGGTGTCGGCAGGCATGTCGCCGATTTCGTCGAGGAACAGGGTGCCGCCGTCGGCCTGCTCGAAGCGGCCCCGGCGCAGGTTGGCGGCGCCGGTGAAAGCGCCCTTTTCATGACCGAACAGCTCGGACTCCATCAGGTCCTTGGGGATGGCTGCCATGTTCAGGGCAATGAATGGTGAGGCCGCGCGCGGGCTGTGGCGGTGCAGGGCGTGGGCCACCAGCTCCTTGCCGGTACCGGACTCACCGTTGATCAGCACGGTGATGTTGGAGTGGCTGAGGCGGCCGATGGCGCGGAACACCTCCTGCATTGCCGGTGCTTCACCGATGATTTCCGGCGTGCGCGCCAGGCTCTGCGGCACATCCAGCCCTTGTTGCTCCTGGGCGTGTTGGTTGGCGCGCTTGACCAGCGAGACCGCCTCGTCCACATCGAATGGTTTGGGCAGGTACTCGAAGGCACCGCCCTGGTACGACGCAACGGCGCTGTCCAGGTCGGAGTGGGCGGTCATGATGATGACCGGCAGGCGTGGGTGCTGCTCACGGATCTGTGCCAGCAGGTCGAGGCCGCTGGTGCCCGGCATGCGGATGTCGGAAATGATCACGTCCGGTTGCTGACGTGCCAGGCGGCCCATCACACCATCGGCGCTATCGAAGCTCTGGGTGGTCATGCCTTCCTGTTGCAGGGCTTTTTCCAGGACCCAGCGGATGGAGCGATCATCGTCGACGATCCATACGGTTTCACTTCGGCTCATGAGGCGGTGGCTCCTTGTTCCAGGGGCAGGTAGATCGAGAATGCGGTGTGGCCTGCATGGCTTTCACACTCGATCAGGCCCTGGTGCTGGCTGATGATGTTCTGGGTAATGGCCAGGCCCAGCCCGGTACCGTCCGGGCGACCGCTGACCATGGGATAGAAGAGCGTGTCCTGCAGTTCCGGCGGGATGCCCGGGCCGTTGTCGATGATCTCCACCCGCGCCACCAGGCGATGGCGCACATGGCCGATGGTGAACTGGCGCAGGGCACGGCTGCGCAGGGTGATGCGGCCCAGGCGCAGTTCGTTCTGGGAGCTGATCGCCTGCATGGCATTGCGCACGATGTTGAGTACGGCCTGGATCATCTGCTCGCGGTCGACCAGTACATCAGGCAGGCTGGGGTCATAATCGCGCACCAAAGTGATGCAACCCTGGCTTTCGGCCTCTACCAGGCTGCAGACCCGCTCAAGCACTTCGTGGATGTTGGTCATGGCCAGCGACGGCAACTTGTTCGAGCCGAGCATGCGGTCGACCAGGTTACGCAGGCGGTCGGCTTCCTCGATGATCACGTTGGTGTAGTCGCGCAGGCCTGCTTCAGGCAGCTCGCGGGCCAGCAGCTGGGCTGCGCCGCGGATGCCGCCGAGGGGGTTCTTGATTTCGTGGGCCAGGCCGCGCACCAGCATCTTTGTTGTTTCCTGCTTGCTCAGCTGGGCCTCTTCCTTGGTGATGCGCAGCAGCCGGTCACGCGGGTGTACCTCTAGCAGCAGCAGGGTCTGGCCCTGGTGCAGAATCGGCGTTACCGCGTAGTCTACGGTGATGGTCTGCCCTGTCAGCGAGGTGAGTTGCGCTTCGCGCTTGGTGAACGGGTGCGCCTGCTCGACCGCCTGGCGCAGCGAGCTGAGCGCCTCGGTCGACTCGGTGAACAGTTCGCTGATGAACTGCCCATGGCTGCGCTGGCCACTCACTGCCAGAAGCATTTCCGCGGCCGGGTTCATGTACTCCAGGCGCAGCTCGGCGTTGAGCAGCAGCGTGGCGGTGGTCAGGTTGTCCAGAAGCAGACGGTGCTGGGCATCGCTGATGGTCATAGGGCGTCGTCGACCTCTTTTGGCGCGTGTCGGGCATGGGCGCGGCCATGGTCGGGCGCGCGGTGGATCCGCTGATTCCAGTCTTTTGGCAAAAAATGCAAAAAACAAACCAAGGCTCCGAAAAGAAGCGGAATTTGCCGATAAAGCCCTGGAAACGGGAAAAACCGCACCAGAATGAACTGATTAAACGGTTCATGTGATCGCTTTTGGGGTGCATTCGGGGGCGTCAGCTCCTGAAATGCACCAATATGGAGCATAGGTGGTTTCAGGTTTTATCGCACAGTTTGCTCGAGGCACGAATCATCGCCTGCTTGAGGGCAACGGGTTGAGGCCGTTTGCGGAGCTTGGTTGCCAGCTGCCGAGCACAGTCCGCCCTTCGTTCTTTGTCGAAGGCAGCGAGGGAGTGCAGCAGTTCGGCTTGCAATCTGTCCAGTTCGGGTCGTAGCTCGCTTGTCAGATCGCGACGATGTGCATCCGGTGCGGCGCCTCGACGCTGCCAGCGCTCAAGCAGGGCGTATTGCATCATTTTGTGTGCTTCGATCTGGTCTGCGAAAAAGCGCGTAGCTCGCTCGGCTGGTAGCTGATGGCGCCATGCGCTGTTGCGAACCCTGGCCTGGACTTGCTGCTCCCTCTCGGTGTCCTGCACAGCCTTGCCATTGTCCCACTTGTACAAGGCAATAGACTCGGCAGTGGCCAGGCGCTTCTCGATAGCATCGATCAGGGTGTCAAAGGCGTTTTCGCTTGTCGCGTCAAGCGGTAGGCATTCGGCTTCTGGCGTTGAAAACGGCAGATCTTCATTGCTAGCGTGGAACACCATGACAGTGGCGGGCTGCCCAGTGGTGTGCCCGCGGTGCACTTCCCCTTGAAGTTCGGCCAGCGTCTGGCCTGCAACCAGGCTTGTGCGCTTGCCGTCGCGGGTTTCCACCTCAAGTCTGCCCTCGGTCAGATAACCTAGATTAAGCGCCTGGTGACAGTGCCAGCCAAGTGTGGTGTGGGCGGGAATGCTGACTTTCACCAGCGACAGCACTGGTCGCCCTTCGGGGTAATTGCCATAGGCGGTACCGTCCCAACTGCCGGTGGCGCGGTGAAGCACCTGCGACGTTGCCTGGCCTGGCGCGGTGGCATTGCTACCACAGCCGATGAGGAGGACGGATACGGTAATCATCATGGGTAGAAGTTTGCGCATGGCGTGATGTCCGTTGACTGAAGGGACGCCTACCCTGCGTGCTGAGGGGGCGGCGAAATGTCAGCGGCATCTGCCGGTTCTGTATGAAATCGAGGACGCAGCCACGGAAACGAAAACGGCCTCCCGAAGGAGGCCGTTCGTGATCATGTCATCGGCGCGAGGCACCGATCAGATCAGCAGCTGTAGTACAGCTCGTATTCCAGCGGGTGAACGAAGGTGCGGACCTTGATTTCTTCTTCGCTCTTCAGCTCGATGAAGGCATCGATGAAGTCGTCGGAGAACACGCCGCCCTTGGTCAGGAACGCACGGCCCTTGTCCAGCTCTTCAAGAGCTTCTTTCAGGCTGCCGCAAACCTGCGGGATGTCCTTGGCCTCTTCAGGCGGCAGGTCGTACAGGTTCTTGTCGGCAGCATCGCCTGGGTGGATCTTGTTCTGGATACCGTCCAGGCCGGCCATCAGCAGGGCGGCGAAGGCCAGGTACGGGTTGGCCGATGGGTCCGGGAAGCGAGCTTCGATACGGCGGGCTTTCGGGCTGCCGACGTAAGGAATACGGATCGAGGCGGAACGGTTGCGAGCCGAGTAGGCCAGCATTACCGGGGCTTCGAAGCCTGGAACCAGACGCTTGTAGGAGTTGGTCGATGGGTTGGTGAAGCCGTTCAGGGCCTTACCGTGCTTGATGATACCGCCGATGAAGTACAGGGCGGTGTCGGACAGGCCGGCATAGCCTTCACCCGAGAAGGTGTTCTTGCCGTCTTTCCAGATCGACATGTGCACGTGCATGCCCGAGCCGTTGTCGCCGTACAGTGGCTTCGGCATGAAGGTGGCGGTGCGGCCGTAGGCGTCGGCAACGTTGTGCACGACGTACTTCAGCGCCTGTACTTCGTCAGCCTTCTTCACCAGCGTGTTGAACTTGACGCCGATTTCGTTCTGGCCGGCAGTCGCCACTTCGTGGTGGTGAACTTCGACGGTCTGGCCCATTTCTTCCAGGGCGTTGCACATGGCGGTACGGATTTCGTGGTCGTGGTCGAACGGCGGAACCGGGAAGTAGCCGCCTTTCACGCCTGGACGGTGGCCTTTGTTGCCGCCTTCCACGTCAGCGCCGGTCATCCACGAGCCTTGCTCGGAGAAGATCTTGAACATCGAACCGGAAATATCCGACTGGAACTTCACTTCGTCGAAGATGAAGAACTCTGGCTCCGGGCCTGCGAATACGGTGTCACCGATGCCGGTGCTCTTCAGGTACTCTTCGGCGCGCTTGGCGATGGCGCGAGGGTCGCGATCGTAGCCCTGCATGCTCGAAGGGTCGACGATGTCGCAGGTGATGATCAGGGTCGGCTCTTCGGTGAACGGGTCCAGTACGGCAGTCTCGTCGACCGGCATCAGGATCATGTCGGAAGCTTCGATGCCTTTCCAGCCAGCGATGGAGGAACCGTCGAACATCTTGCCGACTTCGAAGAAGTCGTCTTCCAGTGCATCACGCGCCGGCATGGTCACGTGGTGCTGAGTGCCTTTGGTGTCCGTGAAACGCAGATCAATCCACTTGACGTCATGATCTTTGATGAGTTGAACCGACTTCGACATGTTGTCCTCCGGATGGTCTAGAGCGCGGTGGGCCGCTGCCCTGGAAAAAGGGTGTTGCCGGGCGCGGATAGTCGGCCAAGCTTACCTGCCTCACAAGGGAGCAAATTGCATGCCAGTGCCCGAAAATGGCGAGGGCGGGATAAAAGGGG
The DNA here is from genome assembly GCF_002113295.1 of Pseudomonas sp. B10(2017). Taxonomy (NCBI): domain Bacteria; kingdom Pseudomonadati; phylum Pseudomonadota; class Gammaproteobacteria; order Pseudomonadales; family Pseudomonadaceae; genus Pseudomonas; species Pseudomonas sp. B10(2017). Next base: position 411,611 of record NZ_NEJU01000003.1, on the reverse strand, counting down.
GCGTTTGCGGGCATTTGGCGTAGGATTGGCGGGTAAGAATGCACTCTTAAGATGCGAATTTTGGTAGAGGCGCACCAATAGTGTGCACTGCTTGAGTTGTGTGCTTTCTTTGAGGGCCTCATCGCGGGCTCGCCCGCTTCCACAGGGGATAGCACAACCTTGGAAATGTGTGCGGTCCCTGTGGGAGCGGGCGAGCCCGCGAAAGGGCCGGAGCAGGCAGGGCAAAACCCGCTCCCTGCATTTATCTGAAAGCTTCTGATCAAAAGTTGGTCAAATCCTGAGCAATTTCCGCTATAATTCGCGCCCCTCATTTTCGGCAGGCCCTGCGCGCGCTGTTAACCAATGAAACTTATCGTCAAAGTCTTCCCAGAAATCACCATCAAGAGCCGGCCGGTGCGCAAGCGCTTCATCCGCCAGCTCGGCAAGAACATCCGCAACGTGCTCAAGGACCTCGACCCTGAGCTCGTGGTCGATGGTGTCTGGGACAATCTCGAAGTGGTCACCCGCGTCGAAGACGAGAAAGTCCAGCGCGAAATGATCGAGCGCCTGACCTGCACCCCCGGTATCACCCACTTCCTGCAGGTAGAGGAATACCCGCTCGGCGACTTCGATGACATCGTCGCCAAGTGCAAGCAGCACTTCGGCCACCTGCTGGCCGGCAAGCATTTCGCCGTGCGCTGCAAGCGCGGCGGCCACCACGACTTCACCTCGATGGACGTCGACCGTTACGTCGGCAGCCAGCTGCGCCAGCAGTGCGGCGCCGCCGGCATCGAGCTGAAGAACCCGGAAGTGCTGGTGCGCATCGAAATCCGCGACCAGCGTCTGTACGTGATCCACAACCAGCACCAAGGCATCGGCGGCTACCCGCTGGGCGCCCTGGAGCAGACCCTGGTGCTGATGTCCGGCGGTTTCGACTCGACCGTGGCGGCCTACCAGATGATGCGCCGTGGCCTGATGACCCACTTCTGTTTCTTCAACCTCGGCGGCCGTGCCCACGAGCTGGGCGTTATGGAAGTAGCCCACTACTTGTGGAAGAAGTTCGGCAGCAGCCAGCGCGTGCTGTTCATCAGCGTGCCGTTCGAGGAAGTGGTCGGCGAGATCCTCAACAAGGTCGACAACAGCTACATGGGTGTGACCCTGAAGCGCATGATGCTGCGCGGTGCCGCGCACATGGCCGACCGCCTGGAGATCGACGCTCTGGTCACCGGCGAGGCGATTTCCCAAGTGTCCAGCCAGACCCTGCCGAACCTGTCGATCATCGACTCGGCCACCGACAAGCTGGTGCTGCGCCCGCTGCTGGCCAGCCACAAGCAGGACATCATCGATCAGGCCTACGCGATCGGCACTGCCGACTTCGCCAAGCACATGCCAGAATACTGCGGCGTGATCTCGGTAAACCCGACCACCCACGCCAAGCGCCACCGCATGGAGCATGAAGAGAAGCAGTTCGACATGGCCGTGCTGGAGCGCGCACTGGAACGCGCCCGGCTGATATCCATCGACCATGTGATCGATGAACTGGGCAAAGACATCGAAATCGAGGAAGTGACCGAGGCGCTGCCCGGCCAGATCGTCATCGACATTCGTCACCCCGATGCCCAGGAAGACGAACCTCTGGTGCTCGACGGTATCGAAGTCCAGGCCATGCCGTTCTATGCCATCAACAGCAAGTTCAAGCATTTGGATGCCAACCGCCAGTACTTGCTGTATTGCGACAAAGGTGTGATGAGCCGTCTGCACGCACACCACCTGCTCAGTGAGGGACATGCCAATGTGCGTGTTTATCGTCCGGCATAAGACGCCAGGGCTGTATGGCGGCAGCATCCGCCATCGCCCTCCCGACCATCGGGCCCGCTGAGCCTCAAACCGTACATATTCGCCGCCTACACTGGCGGCAACCGAATCCTCTGATCGAGATACAGTTGTGATCGAAAATCTGCGTAACATCGCCATCATCGCCCACGTTGACCATGGTAAAACCACCCTGGTAGACAAACTCCTGCGCCAGTCCGGCACCCTGGAGCGTAACGAGCTCAACGACGAGCGCGTGATGGACTCCAACGACCAGGAAAAAGAGCGCGGCATTACCATCCTGGCGAAAAACACCGCCATCAACTGGAACGGCTACCACATCAACATCGTCGACACCCCCGGTCACGCCGACTTCGGTGGCGAGGTTGAGCGTGTAATGTCGATGGTCGACTCCGTGCTGCTGCTGGTCGATGCCCAGGACGGCCCGATGCCGCAAACCCGCTTCGTGACCAAGAAGGCTTTCGAAGCTGGCCTGAAGCCAATCGTCGTGATCAACAAGGTTGACCGCCCTGGCGCGCGTCCTGACTGGGTTCTGGACCAGATCTTCGACCTGTTCGACAACCTCGGTGCCACCGATGATCAGTTGGACTTCCAGGTTGTCTACGCTTCGGCCCTGAACGGCATCGCCGGTCTGGACCACACCGACATGGCCGAAGACATGACCCCGCTGTACCAGTCGATCGTCGACAACGTACCGGCGCCGAACGTTGACGTCGATGGCCCGTTCCAGATGCAGATCTCCGCTCTGGACTACAACAGCTTCCTCGGTGTTATCGGCGTTGGCCGTATCGCCCGTGGCCGTATCAAGCCGAATACCCCGGTTGTTGCCATCGACACCGAAGGCAAGAAGCGTAACGGCCGTATCCTCAAGCTGATGGGCCACCACGGCCTGCACCGCGTCGACGTTGAAGAAGCCCAGGCTGGCGACATCGTCTGCATCAGCGGTTTCGACGAGCTGTTCATCTCCGACACCCTGTGCGACATGAACCACGTCGAGGCGATGAAGCCACTGACCGTTGACGAGCCGACCGTTTCGATGACCTTCCAGGTCAACGACTCGCCGTTCTGCGGCAAGGAAGGCAAGTTCGTCACCAGCCGCAACATCAAGGAACGTCTGGACAAAGAGCTGCTGTACAACGTTGCACTGCGCGTTGAAGAAGGCGACTCGGCTGACAAGTTCAAGGTTTCCGGCCGTGGTGAGCTGCACCTGTCGGTTCTGATCGAAACCATGCGTCGTGAAGGCTTCGAGATGGCTGTAGGCCGCCCTGAAGTGATCATTCGTGAAGTCAACGGCGTGAAGCAGGAGCCGTTCGAGAACGTCACCATCGACATCCCTGAAGAATCTCAGGGCAAGGTCATGGAAGAAATGGGCCTGCGTAAGGGCGACCTGACCAACATGGCGCCGGATGGCAAGGGCCGTGTACGTCTGGAGTACAACGTGCCTGCTCGTGGCCTGATCGGTTTCCGTAACCAGTTCCTGACCCTGACCAACGGTGCCGGCATCCTGACCTCGATCTTCGATCGCTACGACACCATGAAAGCCGGCCAGATGTCCGGCCGCCTGAACGGTGTACTGGTTTCGATCGAGACCGGCAAGGCGCTGACCTACTCGCTGGAAACCCTGCAGGCTCGCGGCAAGCTGTTCATCGAGCACGGCCAGGACATCTACAACGGTCAGATCATCGGTCTGAACAGCCGTGACAACGACCTGGGCGTGAACCCGACCAAGGGCAAGAAGCTCGACAACATGCGTGCTTCGGGCAAAGACGAAGTCATCGCCCTGGTACCGCCGGTTCGCCACACCCTGGAACAGGCCCTGGAATTCATCCAGGACGACGAGCTGTGCGAAGTGACTCCGAAGTCGATCCGCCTGCGCAAGAAGATCCTGGACGAAGGCGAGCGTACCCGCGCTGCCAAGAAAGCCAAGGCTTGATCGTCTAGCTTGAGCTGAAACGAGAACGCCCCCGGTCGAAAGGTCGGGGGCGTTTTTGTTTGTCGGGTTTTGTAGGGGATATCTCAAGCGGATGTAGGTTGCATCTTTCACGGCCTTTTGCGACTTGTGCGCGCTTGTTGTGAGGCCTAGCGTGAAGTGCTTTCTTGAAGCAGGAAGCATGCACATGAATTATCGTTTAGCGTTGGCCATCCCTTGCCTGATGGCTGGCGTGCAGGCTTGTGCCGTGCAGGACTGTGCCAACCCGCGTCCGCAAGATGCCGTCCAGTGTCATATTGGCAAGGTGCGTCAGGCACCCTTGGAAGCCGTATTGCTAGAGCAAGCCTCCGAGCCTGGCTATGGGTTCCGTCGATTGCAGATGGTCTCCCAGGTGTGGGAGCCAGCCCCGGTGGTTGAGCCGCACCGCTGGGAGCATGATGTCGAGCTGCATATCCCACACAACGCCGTGCCCGGCAAAGCCTTGCTGGTTGTGAACAACGGTGTGCGGTTCGGGCCGGCGCAAACTCCTGACTATACCCGCGAGGCATTACGCGAAGTCGCCCTCAAGGCACGGATGGCCGTGGTCATGATCAGCGATGTGCCCAATCAGTACGTGACCTTCAACGATAACGAGAAGCCCTTGCGTGAGGATGACGCCGTGGCCCATACCTGGGCGCATGCGCTACGCGGCGCCGCGCCGGAATTGCCACTGCACGTGCCGATGGCCGCGGCGGCAAGCCGGGCGATGGATCTGGCCGAGCAATAGCTGGAAAAGCAAGGGCTCACTGTTGATCGCTTCATTATCACTGGCGCCTCCAAACGCGGCTGGAGCGCATGGCTCACGGCATTGGCCGATGAGCGGGTAATGGCCATCGTGCCCAGTGTGATCGACGTCGCGGATACTTCGTACATGCTGGCCGGATTGCGCAAGCGTTATGGTGGTCACTGGCCCTTGGCACTGGGTTCCTACCAGCAGGCCGGTGTCCTGCAACAGCTGGGACAGCCGGCATTCGAGCGGCTGATGGCGATGATGGACCCGATGCAGTACCTGAACGAAAAAGGGCAGCGTCTGGCCATTCCCAAGTACCTGGTGTCCGCCAGCGGTGACGATTTCTTCGCCCCTGACCCGGTCACTGACTATCAGCAGCGCTTGCCAGGCCAGACCAGCCTCAGGGTGCTACCCAATTCGGACCATGGTGGAGTGCGTCAGGCGGTTGTCAGCACCTTGGTGCCTGCGCTGACGCGCTTGCGCGATGGCACACCTTTGCCAAGCGTGCAGGTATCGGCGAGCGGGCATGCCGGGCAGATGAGCGTCGGCTTCTCTGAGCCGCCCGTGGCGGTGAAGCTGTGGACGGCGAGCAACAGCCATGACCGCGACTTCCGCTATGCCTGCGGTGTGCGCTACCAGTCCGAGACGCTCGCTCCCATGCAGAGCTTCACACTGCGGCACACCGCGCCGGCTGTAGGCTGGCAGGCGCAGTTCATCGAAGCGAAATTTGCTGACGGCTTCATCGCCACCAGCCCGGTCAGCGTGCTGCCGCAGACTTATCCTGAGCATCCGCCGATGGATCATGGCGGTGCGTGCAAGAGCTTCCCCGCTGGTGGGTAGTGGAAGGCTGGTCTAGCGCGAGGCCACCTTTGGCTTGTAAGCACAGTAACCTGGCCGCGGCCCGACCTTGGGGTGGTTGCGGCAGGTATCCGGCCGCTTGTCATAAATGGTGCACAGCCGGCTTTTACGATCCAGGTACAGGCAGTCATCATTGCTCATCCGGGTCAGGGTGAAGATTCCCGACTTCTGGTTGAAGCGTTCGATGATGCCGTCCTTCTGCAGGCGTTTGGCGATGTTCTTCGGCGGTTCGTCTTTCTCGAACTCGTCGACCACGCCGATACGGATCAGATCCTTGATCTTCACCTCCACCGGCAGGGTGCAGCAGGTCGAATGGCAGCCATGGCACATGTTGCTGGTGTAGCGCTGCCAGGTCTCCAGGCGGTCGACTTCGGCTGCGGCGATCAGGGTCGTTTTCATCGTTATGGTGGTGTATCACGGTCTTGGGGCGCGCGATCATACCGGAATTGTTCAATTTATGAACAACCTTTTGCCGGAATCGCAGAGTGGGCATGAAAACTGCGAACGGTAACTGTCACTCCCTGTCGAAGGGTCTAGGCTCAACAGTCTCCCTCCGTTTTCGTCAACTTGCCCGAGGATGCCGCATGTCCCAGGAACCCAAAGCTCGTGACGCCGAGGTGGCCGAATTTCGCGCCGCTGTACTGGACAAGCTGACCTACGCGGTCGGCAAGGACCCGGAGCACGCCTTCGACCACGACTGGTTCGAAGCCATCGCCCTGGCCGCGCGCGATCACATGGTCGATCACTGGATGGACCACACCCGCCAGGCTTATCGCCGCAGCCAGAAGCGGGTCTATTACCTTTCCCTCGAATTCCTCATCGGCCGCTTGCTGTACGACAGCCTGAGCAACCTGGGGCTGCTCGACATTGCCCGTGACGCACTGGAAGGGCTGGACGTGGACCTGGAGCGCATCCGCCTGCTCGAGCCCGATGCCGCGCTGGGCAACGGCGGCCTTGGCCGCCTGGCGGCGTGCTTCATGGAGAGCATGTCGACCTTGGGCATTGCCGCTCACGGCTATGGCATCCGCTACGAGCACGGGCTTTTCCGCCAGGCCATGGTCGATGGCTGGCAGCAGGAGCAGACCGAGAACTGGCTGGACTTCGGCAACCCCTGGGAGTTCGAGCGCGCCGAGGTGATCTACCCCATCAGCTTTGGCGGCAGCGTCGAAACGGTGCACGACACCCACGGCCAGCAGCGCCAGGTGTGGTGGCCGGGCGAGACCGTGCGGGCGGTGGCCTACGACACTCCGGTGGTCGGTTGGCGCGGGGCCAGCGTCAATACCCTGCGCCTGTGGCGTGCGCGGGCGCTGGAAGAGCTGCACCTGGAACGTTTCAATGCCGGTGACCACCTGGGGGCGGTGGCCGAGGTGGCACGGGCTGAAAGCATCTCGCGGGTGCTGTACCCGGCTGACAGCACCGAGGCGGGCCAGGAACTGCGCCTGCGCCAGGAGTACTTCTTCGTCTCGGCTTCGTTGCAGGACCTGCTGCGCCGCCACCTGAACATGCACGAGAACTTGCTCAACCTGCCGGACGCGGCGGCCATCCAGCTCAACGACACCCACCCGTCGATCGCCGTGGCCGAGCTGATGCGCCTGCTGGTCGACCAGCATGAAATCCCCTGGGATACCGCCTGGGAGCTGACCGTCGGCACCTTGGCCTACACTAACCACACCTTGCTGCCCGAAGCCCTGGAAACCTGGCCGGTGGCGCTGATGGAACGCATGCTGCCGCGGCACATGCAGATCATCTACCTGATCAACGCCTACCACATCGACGCGCTGAGGGCGAAAGGCCTGCACGACTTCGACGTGTTGCGGGCCGTGTCGCTGATCGAAGAAGACAACGGTCGTCGGGTGCGCATGGGCAACCTGGCGTTCCTTGGTTCGCACAGCGTCAACGGTGTGTCGGCGCTGCACAGCAAGCTGATGAAGAGCACGGTGTTCGCCGAGCTGCACAAGCTCTACCCGCAACGGATCAACAACAAGACCAATGGCATTACCTTCCGCCGCTGGCTGTACCAGTCCAACCCGCAGCTGACCGCCATGCTGGTCGAGGCGCTGGGCCCTGAACTGCTGGACGACCCGGAAGGGCGCCTGGCCAATCTGGTGCCGTTTGCCGACAAGAGCGGCTTCCGCAAGCAGTTCGCCGCGCAGCGCCTGCACAGCAAGCGTGCCCTCGCCAGCATCATCCAGGACCGCCTTGGCGTTACGGTGAACCCCGAAGCGCTGTTCGATGTGCAGGTCAAGCGCATTCACGAATACAAGCGCCAGTTGCTCAACCTGCTGCACACCGTGGCGCTGTACCAGGCCATGCGCAACGACCCCGGTACCGACTGGGTGCCGCGGGTGAAAATCTTCGCCGGCAAGGCTGCGGCCAGCTATCACCAGGCCAAGCTGATCATCAAGCTGGCCAACGACATCGCCCGGGTGGTGAACAACGACCCGACCGTGCGCGGCCTGCTGAAAGTGGTGTTCCTGCCCAACTACAATGTCAGCCTGGCCGAGAGCATCATCCCGGCGGCGGACCTTTCCGAGCAGATTTCCACCGCCGGTTACGAAGCTTCCGGCACCAGCAACATGAAGTTCGGCCTGAATGGCGCGCTGACCATCGGCACCCTGGATGGTGCCAATGTCGAGATGAGCGAGCAGGTGGGTACCGAAAACATGTTCATCTTCGGCCTCACCGCGCAGCAGGTGGAGGCCAGGCGGCGTGACGGGGACTTTGGCGCCAGTGCGGCGATTGCTGCGTCCAGTCGCCTGAACGACGTGCTGCAGGCCATTCGCAGCGGGGTGTTTTCGTCGGACGACCCGTCGCGCTACAGCGCGCTGATCGACGGGCTGGTGGCTCATGACCGCTTCCTGGTGTGTGCCGATTTCGATGCCTACTGGGATGCGCAGCGAAGGGTAGAGGAGCTGTGGCACACGCCGCAGGAATGGTGGCGCATGGCGGTGCTGAATACCGCGCGGATGGGCTGGTTCTCGTCGGACCGGACCATTCGGGAGTATGCCAGCGAGATCTGGAAGGCGCTGGATTGAGGAAAAGGGGCCGCTGTGCGGCCCATCGCCGGCAAGCCAGCTCCTACCTCGACCGCGTCGACCTCGAGCCATGTGCAGTCCCTGTGGGAGCTGGCTTGCCGGCGATGGGCTGCACAGCAGCCCCAACCGACCATCGGCTTGGTGCTTGCTGAACTTCAGGGGCTGAAGTCGAGTCTCTTTGCTCGCTAGCCCGCAACTCTCCCTGTAAACTGCGGGGGTTTTCATCCCCCAATCCTTTCGGAGCCATACATGTCCCGCGTTACCCTGAGTCGCTATCTGATTGAGCAGACCCGCAGCAACAATACCCCTGCCGATCTGCGCTTCCTGATCGAAGTGGTGGCGCGTGCGTGCAAGGAAATCAGCCATCACGTGTCCAAAGGTGCCCTTGGTGGCGTGCTGGGCAGCATGGGCACTGAAAACGTGCAGGGCGAAGTCCAGAAGAAACTGGACGTGATTTCCAACGATATCCTGCTGGAAGCCAACGAGTGGGGCGGCCACCTGGCCGGCATGGCCTCCGAAGAAATGGACAACGCCTACCAGATCCCGGGCCGGTACCCGAAAGGCGCCTACCTGCTGGTCTTCGACCCGTTGGACGGCTCGTCCAACATCGACGTGAACGTTTCGGTCGGCACCATCTTCTCGGTACTGCGTTGCCCTAACGAATACCTGAGCCAGAACGAAACCCTGAACGAAAATGCCTTCCTGCAGCCAGGCACCCAGCAGGTCGCCGCCGGTTACGCCATCTACGGCCCGCAGACCATGCTGATCCTGACCCTGGGCAACGGCGTCAAGGGCTTCACCCTCGACCGCGAACTGGGCAGCTTCGTCCTTACTCACGAAAACATCCGTGTGCCGGAAAGCACCGCAGAGTTCGCCATCAACATGTCCAACCAGCGCCACTGGGAAGCCCCGGTTCAGCGCTACGTGGGCGAACTGCTGGCAGGCGAGACCGGCCCGTTGAAGAAGAACTACAACATGCGCTGGATCGCCTCGATGGTGGCCGACGTACATCGCATCCTGACCCGTGGCGGCCTGTTCATGTACCCACGTGACGCCCGCGAGCCGAGCAAACCGGGCAAGTTGCGCCTGATGTACGAAGCCAACCCGATGTCCTTCATCATCGAACAGGCCGGTGGCGCCTCCACCAACGGTTACGATCGCATCCTCGACATTCAGCCAGAAAGCCTGCACCAGCGTGTGTCGGTAATCCTCGGCTCGAAGGAAGAGGTCGAGCGCGTCACCGCCTACCACAAGGAGTAAGTCATGCTCGCACCTTGGCAGCCGTTGCTGGAGTGGTGGTTCGGTTGGGGCACCAGTCCCCAGGCCGTGGCTGACGAGAAGAGCACGCTGTGGTTCGGCAAGCATCATGATGCCGAGGCCCATGCGCTGTTTGGCGAGCTGGTCGAGCACGCCCTGGCGGGTGGGCTCGACGAGTGGCAGCAAAGCCCGCAGGGCTGGTTGGGCCTGCTGATCCTGCTGGACCAGCTGCCACGCATGATCTACCGCGACACGCCGCGCGCCTTCGAGGGCGACCGGCGTGCCCAGGTGGTGGCGATGCAGGGTTTGCAGAAAAACTGGGATTACCAGTTGCTGCCGATCCAGCGAGTGTTCGTGCTGCTGGTGCTGGAGCATGCCGAGGTGCTGGACTGGCAGAACCTGTGCGTCGAGCGCTACCAGGTGCTGCTGGACGAGCAGCCCGAAGCCAACCGCAGGTTGTTCGAAGGCTTCCTCGACTACGCCGAGCAGCACCAGCGGGTAATAGCCCGTTTCGGGCGCTTCCCGCACCGCAACCTGGTGCTGGAGCGGCCGAGTACCAGCGAAGAGATGGACTTTTTGCTGGAGCCTGGGTCCAGGTTCTGATTCCAGGGCTGGCGGGATCTTTGTAGGCGCAGCCTTGTGCTGCGAAGAGGCCCCTGCTGCCCTTGCATCCCTGTTGGCCTTACCGGCCCTTCCGCAGCACAAGGCTGCTCCTACAGTGTGTAGGGGCGGCCTTTTTTGTTTGAGCAGGATAATTCTTTGTGATTAATCGCACAGTAGTGGCCATCCGACCAATGGCGTAGGGGGAGAGGAGGGTGACCAGGGAACCTGGGAGGGTTTTTACCGTCGAAGGTCACTGCAGGCCACTCGCCTGTATCCCCTCTCCAGGAGTGTCCTTCATGTCGTTGCGTTCCCTCGCCCTGTTGTCGCTGTGCGTCGTCCTGACTGCCTGCAGCAAGATCAATCAGGAAAATTATTCCAAGATCAAGGCCGGTATGAACAAGGTCGAGGTCGAGCAGCTGCTTGGCACGCCGACCGAGTGCTCTGGCGCGCTGGGGATGAGCAGTTGCACCTGGGGGGACGAGAAGAGCTTCATCAGTGTGCAGTACGCGGCTGACAAGGTGCTCATGTATTCAGGGCAGGGTCTCAAATGAGGCACCTGTATCTGCTGATGGGGGTATGCCTGGCGTTGCTGCTGGGTGGCTGTGCCGGCTCTGTGCACGACCCGCTGGCACCGAAAACTGCGGGCAACATCGACCTCAAGCGCTATCAGGGCAAGTGGTACGAGCTGGCACGCCTACCGATGCGCTACCAGACCGGCTGCGAGCAGTCCGAAGCGCACTACAATCTCAGGCTCGATGGTAGCCTCGGCGTCCTCAACCGCTGCCGCACCATGGGTGACGAATGGCTGCGCGCCGAAGGACATGCGAACATCCAGGAGCCGGGGCACACCGACAAGTTGTGGGTCGAGTTCGACAATTGGTTCACCAAGCTGGTGCCAGGGGTGGCGAGGGGCGAGTACTGGATTCTTTATGTGGATGAGCGCTACCGCACAGCGGTGGTCGGCAGCCCGGACCGCAAGCACTTGTGGATCCTGTCGCGCACGCCGACGCTACCGGCCTGGGAGCGCGAGAACTTGATGTCCAAGGCCCGGCAGCAGGGGTACGACACCAGTCGGCTGATCTGGCGTGCGTCGGACCAGCAGATCGTCAAGAGGCACTGAGTTTCTGGGGGCTGCAAAGCAGCCCCAATACACTCAGCCCAAAAGCTGCCGCAGTACTTTGGCAAACGCCAATCGGCTTTGCTCTTCCTGTGCATGGCGCCCCTGGCGCACCACCCACTGCCCATTCACCATCACATCCCGCACCTGGCGATCGCCCCCGGCAAACAGCCAGCGGTTGAGAATCGCATCCCCATCGGCAATGGCGATGTAAGGGTCCTGTCCATCGAGCACCAGCCAGTCGGCACGTTTGCCCACGGTCAGTTCCCCGACCGACTGCCCCAGCGCCTGCGCGCCGCCCGCCAGTGCAGCGTCATACAGCGTGCGCCCGACCATCGGCTGGTCGCCGCGATACAGGCGGTTACGCCGCTGGTCGCGCAGCCGCTGGCCATATTCCAGCCAGCGCAGCTCCTCCACCACGCTCAGCGACACATGGCTGTCTGAACCAATGCCCATGCGCCCACCCTGCGCCAGGTAGTCCACTGCCGGGAAAATCCCGTCGCCAAGGTTGGCCTCGGTGGTCAGGCACAGCCCCGCAACCGCGCCGCTGCGGGCCATGGCGGTGACTTCATCCGGCTCGGCATGGGTTGCATGCACCAGGCACCAGCGTGGGTCCACGTCCACGTGCTCGTACAGCCACTGCAGCGGGCGCAGGCCGCTCCAGGCCAGGCAGTCGTCGACTTCCTTCTGCTGCTCGGCGATATGGATATGCACCGGGCACTGCTTGTCGCTGGCTGCCAGCACTTCTGCGATCTGCCCGGGCGTCACGGCGCGCAGCGAATGGAAGCACAAACCCAGTTGCTGCGCAGGTTGTGCGGCCAGCAGTGGGGCCAGCTGCGCTTGCAGTTGCAGGTATTGTTCGGTGGAGTTGATAAAGCGCCGTTGCCCGTCGTTCGGGGCTTGGCCACCGAAGCCTGCGTGGCTGTACAGTACCGGTAGCAAGGTCAGGCCAATGCCGCTGTCGGCAGCAGCTGCGCTGATGCGGCGGGACAGTTCGGTCGGGTCGGCGTAGGCCTTGCCGGCCTGGTCATGGTGCACGTAGTGGAACTCGGCGACCGAGGTGTAGCCGGCCTTGAGCATCTCGATGTACAGCTGGCGGGCGATGACCTGTAGCTGCTCCGGGCTGATCTGGCCGACCAGGCGATACATCAGGTCGCGCCAGGTCCAGAAACTGTCGTTGGGGTTGCCGGCGACTTCCGCCAGCCCTGCCATTGCGCGCTGGAAGGCATGCGAGTGCAGGTTGGGCATGCCGGGCAGCAGCGGGCCGGCCAGCCGCTCGGCGCCCTCGCCCGAGGCACCTGGTTCGATGCGGGCCAGCTGGCCATCACTGGTAACCTCGATGCGGACATGGCTGGCCCAACCCGTAGGCAGCAGGGCGCGTTCGGCGAAGTAGGCGGACATTGGTGAAAATCCTGTTATTGTTAACTTGTATATACATATACAGGCGTTTGCCTGCCGGGTAAACTGCGGCAAGCTACCGCTCATTCCATTTGCACAAGGATCCAACGCCGTGCCGACACCTCCTGTCTCCGCGCTGGTTGCCCAGATGGGCGAGGGCCCGGCTCCGCTGTACGCCCGGGTCAAACAGATGATCATCCAGCAGATCGACAACGGCAGCTGGCCACCGCATCACCGGGTACCCTCGGAGAGCGAATTGGTCAGCCAGCTGGGCTTCAGCCGCATGACCATCAACCGCGCCCTGCGCGAACTTACCGCCGAAGGCCTGCTGGTGCGCATGCAAGGGGTCGGTACCTTCGTTGCCGAGCCCAAGGGGCGTTCGGCGCTGTTCGAGGTCAACAACATCGCCGACGAAATTGCCGCGCGTGGCCACCAGCATAGCTGCCAGGTAATCACCCTCACCGAGGAAGCGGCCGGTTCCGAGCGGGCCCTGGCCCTGGACATGCGCGAAGGCCAGCGGGTGTTCCACTCGCTGATCGTGCATTTCGAGAACGGCGTGCCGGTGCAGATCGAGGACCGCTACGTCAATGCGGCGATTGCCCCCGACTACCTCAAGCAGGACTTCACCCGGCAGACGCCTTACGCCTACCTGTCGCAGGTGGCGCCGCTGACCGAGGGTGAGCACGTGGTCGAGGCAATCCTGGCCGAGCCGGAAGAATGCCGCCTGTTGCAGATCGAGCGGGGCGAGCCCTGCCTGCTGATCCGCCGTCGCACCTGGTCCGGCCGCCAGCCGGTGACCGCCGCGCGGCTGATCCACCCCGGTTCCCGTCATCGCCTGGAAGGACGTTTCAGTAAATGAGCCAGCTGCAGTTGTTGCGTGCGCAGGGCTACCCGCGCATGCCGTGGAAGAACGGTGGCGGTTTCACCGAAGAGATCACCCGCGACAGTGGCGAAGGCCTGGAAGGCTTTGGCTGGCGCCTGTCGATTGCCGATATCGAGGAGTCGGGCGGGTTTTCGACCTTCGCCGGCTACCAGCGGATCATCACCGTGCTGCAGGGTGACGGCATGCGCCTGCTGGTCGACGGCCAGGCCAGCAGGCCATTGCTGCCGTTCGATGCCTTCGCCTTCAGTGGAGAGAGCCAGGTTAGCTGCAAGCTGCTGGGCGGGGCGATCCGCGATTTCAACCTGATCTATGCACCGCAGCGCTACCGGGCGCGGTTGCAGTGGTTCGATGGCACCAGCCGCTTGTACAGCTCGGCGTCGACGCTGTTGCTGTTCGCTGCCAGCAGCCAGGTCGAGGTTGGCATCGCCGGGGGTGAGACGCAGCGCTTGGGGTTGTATGACTGCCTGCGCTTGGAAGGCAATGACCAGTTGTTGGGGTTGGATGTGCAGGGGCGGTTCTGCCTGATCGAACTCGTTTCACGTTGAGATAGCCGGGGGCTGCTGCGCAGCCCATTCGTAGCACAAGGCTGCTCCTGCAGGGGAACGCAAACCCTTGCAGGAGCAGCCTTGTGCTGCGAATGGGTCGCGCAGCGGCCCCTTGGTTTTCCGCACCGCTCAGCGGAAAGGTCCAACTATTTTGGTTGTCCATGCTTGTACATACAAGTAAAGGTGTGTTTGTATATCTACCACGACATACCTGCCCGCGGACGACCGCAGAGGACCTTTCCCGTGACCGACAACAACAAATACCGTGACGTTGAAATCCGTGCCCCACGTGGCAACAAGCTGACCGCCAAAAGCTGGCTGACCGAAGCACCACTGCGCATGCTGATGAACAACCTCGATCCACAGGTCGCGGAAAACCCGAAAGAACTGGTGGTGTATGGCGGTATCGGCCGCGCCGCGCGCAACTGGGCCTGCTACGACAAGATCGTCGAGACCCTGACCCGCCTGGAAGACGACGAAACCCTGCTGGTGCAGTCGGGCAAGCCGGTCGGCGTGTTCAAGACCCACAGCAACGCCCCGCGCGTACTGATCGCCAACTCCAACCTGGTGCCGCACTGGGCCAACTGGGAACACTTCAACGAACTGGACGCCAAGGGCCTGGCCATGTACGGCCAGATGACTGCCGGCAGCTGGATCTACATCGGCAGCCAGGGCATCGTCCAGGGCACCTACGAAACATTCGTCGAAGCCGGTCGCCAGCATTACGGTGGCAGCCTGAAAGGCAAGTGGGTACTGACCGCCGGCCTGGGCGGCATGGGTGGCGCGCAGCCACTGGCCGCCACCCTGGCCGGCGCCTGCTCGCTGAACATCGAATGCCAGCAGAGCCGCATCGACTTCCGCCTGGAAACCCGTTACGTCGACGAGCAGGCCACTGACCTCGACGACGCCTTGGCACGCATCGCCAAGTACACCGCCGAAGGCAAGGCCATCTCCATCGCCCTGCACGGCAACGCTGCCGAAATCCTGCCGGAGCTGGTCAAGCGTGGCGTGCGCCCGGACATGGTCACCGACCAGACCAGCGCCCACGACCCACTGAACGGCTACCTGCCGGCCGGATGGACCTGGGAACAATACCGCGACCGTGCGCAGACCGAACCGGCTGCCGTGGTCAAGGCCGCCAAGCAGTCGATGGCCGTACATGTTCAAGCCATGCTCGACTTCCAGAAGCAGGGTATCCCGACCTTCGACTACGGCAACAACATTCGCCAGATGGCCAAGGAAGAAGGCGTGGCCAATGCCTTCGACTTCCCGGGCTTCGTGCCGGCCTACATCCGCCCGCTGTTCTGCCGTGGCATCGGCCCGTTCCGCTGGGCGGCGCTGTCAGGGGATGCCGAAGACATCTACAAGACCGACGCCAAGGTCAAGGAACTGATCCCCGACGATGCCCACCTGCACCGCTGGCTGGACATGGCCCGCGAGCGCATCAGCTTCCAGGGCCTGCCGGCACGTATCTGCTGGGTTGGTCTGGGCCTGCGCGCCAAGCTGGGCCTGGCGTTCAACGAAATGGTACGCAGCGGCGAGCTGTCGGCACCGATCGTGATCGGTCGTGACCACCTGGACTCCGGTTCGGTGTCCAGCCCCAACCGTGAAACCGAAGCCATGCGCGACGGTTCCGACGCTGTCTCCGACTGGCCGCTGCTCAACGCCCTGCTGAACACCGCC
Organism: Pseudomonas sp. B10(2017); assembly: GCF_002113295.1. Lineage (NCBI taxonomy): Bacteria > Pseudomonadati > Pseudomonadota > Gammaproteobacteria > Pseudomonadales > Pseudomonadaceae > Pseudomonas > Pseudomonas sp. B10(2017). The sequence goes on along the minus strand of NZ_NEJU01000003.1, from coordinate 395,721 downwards.
GGCGGTGCTACCTGGGTTTCGCTGCACCACGGTGGTGGCGTGGGCATGGGCTTCTCCCAGCACTCGGGCATGGTCATCGTTTGCGACGGTACCGATGAAGCCGCCGCGCGTATCGCGCGCGTGCTGACCAACGACCCAGGGACCGGTGTAATGCGTCATGCCGATGCCGGTTACGACATCGCCATCGACTGCGCCAAGGAACAGGGCCTGGACCTGCCGATGATCACTGGCTGATCGCCACGCTTTGGATCGCACCCCACAAGGGTGATACTGAACAACAAGAAGGGGCACGCAGGCACCAAAACATGGGCCTGCGGCTCCACGCGATTGGAGTAGTGAAGTGACCGAATTGACCCTCAAGCCCGGCACCCTGACCCTGGCCCAGCTGCGCGCCATTCACGCCGCGCCCGTGCGCCTGCAGCTGGACGCCAGCGCCGCGCCGGCCATTGACGCCAGCGTTGCCTGCGTCGAGCAGATCATTGCCGAAGACCGTACCGCGTACGGCATCAACACCGGTTTCGGCCTGCTGGCCTCGACCCGCATCGCCAGCCATGACCTGGAAAACCTGCAGCGCTCGCTGGTGCTGTCCCACGCCGCCGGTGTCGGCGCGCCGCTGGATGACGACCTGGTGCGGCTGATCATGGTGCTGAAGATCAACAGCCTCAGCCGTGGCTTCTCCGGTATCCGTCGCAAAGTCATCGACGCGCTGATCGCCCTGGTCAACGCCGAAGTCTACCCGCACATCCCGCTGAAGGGTTCGGTGGGCGCTTCCGGTGACCTCGCCCCGCTGGCGCACATGTCGCTGGTGCTGCTGGGTGAAGGCAAGGCCCGCTACAAAGGCCAGTGGCTGTCAGCCACCGAAGCCCTGGCCGTGGCCGGCCTCGAGCCGCTGACCTTGGCCGCCAAGGAGGGCCTGGCCCTGCTCAACGGCACCCAGGCGTCCACCGCCTATGCGCTGCGTGGCCTGTTCCAGGGCGAAGACCTGTACGCCGCCGCCATCGCCTGCGGCGGCCTGAGCGTCGAAGCCGCACTGGGCTCGCGCTCGCCGTTTGATGCGCGTATCCACGAAGTGCGCGGCCAGCGTGGCCAGATCGACACTGCTGCCTGCTTCCGTGACCTGCTGGGTGACTCCAGCGAAGTGTCGCTGTCGCACAAGAACTGCGACAAGGTCCAGGACCCGTACTCGCTGCGCTGCCAGCCGCAGGTCATGGGCGCCTGCCTGACCCAGTTGCGCCAGGCCGCCGAGGTACTGGGCATCGAAGCCAACGCGGTGTCGGACAACCCACTGGTGTTCGCTGCCGAAGGTGATGTGATTTCCGGCGGTAACTTCCACGCCGAGCCGGTGGCCATGGCCGCCGACAACATCGCGCTGGCGATTGCCGAAATCGGTTCGCTCAGCGAGCGCCGTATCTCGCTGATGATGGACAAGCACATGTCCCAGCTGCCGCCGTTCCTGGTGGAAAACGGCGGGGTCAACTCCGGCTTCATGATCGCCCAGGTCACCGCTGCTGCCCTGGCCAGCGAGAACAAGGCCCTGTCGCACCCGCATAGTGTCGACAGCCTGCCGACCTCGGCCAACCAGGAAGACCACGTGTCGATGGCCCCGGCTGCCGGCAAGCGTCTGTGGGAAATGGCCGAAAACACCCGTGGCGTGCTGGCCATCGAATGGCTGGGCGCCTGCCAGGGTCTGGACCTGCGCAAGGGCCTGAAGACCTCGGCCAAGCTGGAGCAGGCGCGCCAGGCGCTGCGCAGCGAAGTGCCGCACTACGACCGTGACCGTTTCTTCGCGCCCGACATCGAAAAGGCCGTGGAACTGTTGGCCAAGGGTCGCCTGACCGGCCTGCTGCCGGCTGGTGTGCTGCCAAGCCTGTAATGCCCCCAGGGGCCGCTGTGCGGCCCATCGCCGGCAAGCCGGCTCCCACAGATGGAGATGCGACACACCATCTCTGTGGGGGCTGGCTTGCCGGCGATTGGGCTGCAAGGCAGTCCCCTCGATCTCACGACCACAAAAACAATTCAAGGACGTGACATGCAACAAGCTCAAGGTCTAAAACGCGGGCTAAGTGCCCGCCACATCCGTTTCATGGCCCTCGGCTCCGCCATCGGCACCGGGCTGTTCTACGGTTCCGCCTCGGCCATCCAGATGGCCGGCCCGGCCGTGTTGCTGGCCTACCTGATCGGCGGCGCCGCCGTATTCATGGTCATGCGCGCCCTCGGCGAAATGGCCGTGCACAACCCGGTCGCCGGCTCGTTCGGCCACTATGCAAGCACCTACCTCGGCCCCATGGCCGGCTTCATCCTCGGCTGGACCTACGCCTTCGAGATGGTCATCGTCGCCATCGCCGATGTCACCGCCTTCGGTATCTACATGGGCTTCTGGTTCCCGGAAGTGGCCCGCTGGATCTGGGTGCTGGGCATCGTCTTCCTGATCGGCGGCCTCAACCTGTGCAACGTCAAGGTCTTTGGCGAAATGGAATTCTGGCTGTCGCTGCTCAAGGTCGGCGCCATCGTGGCGATGATCCTGGCCGGCCTCGGCATCATGGCCTTCGGCTTCAGTCAGGTAGGCACCGGGCAGGCCGTGGGTGTCAGCAACCTGTTCGAGCACGGCGGCTTCATGCCCAATGGCGTGGGTGGCCTGATTGCCTCCTTTGCAGTGGTGATGTTCGCGTTCGGTGGCATCGAGATCATCGGCGTCACCGCTGGTGAGGCCAAGGACCCGCAACGGGTCATCCCCAAGGCGATCAACGCCGTGCCCCTGCGCATCCTGCTGTTCTACGTGCTCACCCTGTTCGTGCTGATGTGCCTGTTCCCATGGCCGCAGATCGGCAGCCAGGGCAGCCCGTTCGTGCAGATCTTCAGTAACCTGGGCATCGGCTCTGCCGCCGCCGTGCTGAACATCGTGGTGATTTCCGCAGCGATCTCGGCCATCAACAGCGACATCTTCGGCGCCGGCCGCATGATGTACGGCCTGGCCCAGCAAGGCCATGCACCGCGCGGTTTCAGCAAGCTGTCGAAGCACGGCGTGCCGTGGATGACCGTGGTGGTGATGGGGGCTGCATTGCTGATCGGCGTGCTGCTCAACTACCTGATCCCGGAAAATGTGTTCCTGCTGATCGCTTCGATCGCCACCTTCGCCACCGTGTGGGTGTGGCTGATGATCCTGCTCACTCAAGTGGCCATGCGCCGCAGCATGAGCAGTGAACAAGTGGCCCAGCTGCAGTTCCCGGTACCGTTCTGGCCTTACGGCCCGGCCATGGCCATTGCGTTCATGGTGTTCATCTTTGGCGTGCTCGGTTACTTCCCGGATACCCAGGCGGCATTGCTCGTCGGCGTGGTCTGGGTGGTGTTCCTGGTGGCGTCCTACCTGCTGTGGTGCAAGCCGCGCGCAGGGCAAGGCGAACCGGTAGCGGAACCGGCCGAGCTGCACCGCTAAGTACAGGAGTCAATGTATGAGAACCGTCTGGCAGCACTGCCATGTAGCAACCATGGTCGGGGGTCGTTATTCGGCCATCGAGGACGCGGCCATCGTCACCAACGCCGGGCTGATCGAGTGGATCGGCCCACGTGTCGAGCTGGCGGCGGTCGAGGCCGAGCGTACGGTTGACCTTGGCGGCGCCTGGGTCACCCCGGGGCTGATCGACTGCCACACCCACGCGGTGTTCGGTGGCAACCGCAGCGGCGAGTTCGAGCAGCGCCTGCAGGGCGTTAGCTATGCCGAAATCGCCGCACAGGGCGGCGGCATCGCCAGCACCGTGCGGGCCACCCGCGCTGCCAGCGAGGACGAGCTGTTCGCCAGTGCCCGCCAGCGGGTCCAGGCGCTGATGCGCGATGGCGTGACCACCATGGAGATCAAGTCCGGCTATGGCCTGGACCTTGCCAACGAGCGCAAGATGCTGCGCGTGGCCCGGCGCCTGGCCGACGAGTTGCCGCTGGCGGTGCGCGCCACCTGCCTGGCAGCCCATGCCTTGCCGCCGGAATATGTGGGCCGGGCTGACGACTACATCGCGCACATCTGCGACGAAATGCTGCCGGCCCTGGCCGCCGAAGGCCTGGTGGACGCAGTGGATGCCTTCTGTGAACACCTGGCGTTCTCCCCGACCCAGGTCGAGCGGCTGTTCATCAAGGCGCGCGAGCTGGGCTTGCCGGTCAAGCTGCACGCCGAACAGTTGTCGTCGCTGCACGGTTCCAGCCTGGCGGCGCGCTACCACGCGCTGTCGGCCGACCATCTGGAATTCATGACCGAGGAAGACGCCATGGCCATGGCAAAAGCCGGCACGGTCGCCGTGCTGCTGCCGGGCGCGTTCTACTTCCTGCGCGAAACCCAGCTGCCACCGATGGACGCCTTGCGCCACCACGGCGTGAAGATTGCCCTGGCCAGCGACCTTAACCCCGGTACCTCGCCAGGGTTGTCGCTGCGGTTGATGCTGAACATGGGCTGCACCTGCTTCCGCATGACCCCAGAGGAAGCCCTGGCCGGTGTCACCGTGCACGCCGCCACGGCGCTGGGCCTGGGTGACAGCCACGGCTCGCTGGAAGTGGGCAAGGTCGCCGACTTCGTCGCCTGGCAGATCGAACGCCCCGCCGACCTGGCCTATTGGCTGGGCGGCGACCTGCCCAAGCGCGTGGTGCGCAAGGGCCACGAGATTTCCAACTGAGTGAGGCACGATGGACAAGGTACTGAGTTTTCACCAGGGGCGCCTGCCGCTGCTGATCAGCATGCCCCATGCCGGCCTGAAAGTTTCGCCGGCTGTACGAGACGGTCTGGTGGACCAGGCGCGCAGCCTGCCGGACACCGACTGGCATATTCCACGGCTGTATGACTTTGCCCGTGAGATGGGCGCCAGTGTCGTGGCCGCGGAGTATTCGCGCTTCGTCATCGACCTGAACCGCCCGGATGACGACAAGCCGCTGTACGCCGGTGCCACCACTGGCCTGTACCCAGCCACGCTGTTCGATGGCGAGCCATTGTTCAAGGACGGGCTGGTGCCGACAGGCGAGGAGCGCAAGCAGTATCTGGAGCAGATCTGGCGCCCCTACCACGACACGATTCGTCGCGAGCTGGCGCGGCTGCGCGAGCAATACGGCTACGCCCTGCTGTGGGACGCCCATTCGATCCGTTCGCTGATCCCGCACCTGTTCGACGGCAAGCTGCCGGACTTCAACCTGGGTACCTTCAACGGCGCCAGCTGCGACCCGGCTCTGGCCGAGCGGCTGAAAGAGGTGTGCGCCCAGGCCCAGGGCTACAGCCATGTGCTCAATGGCCGCTTCAAGGGCGGGCACATCACCCGGCATTACGGCGATCCGGCCAACCACATTCATGCGGTGCAGCTGGAACTGGCGCAAAGCACCTATATGGAGGAAGCCGAGCCGTTCGGTTACCGCGAGGACCTGGCACGGCCGACACAGGAGGTGTTGAAGCAGCTTCTGCAGGCAGTGCTGGACTGGGGCAAGGCGCATTACGGGCGGTGAAGTTCGCCAGTAAGAAAGGCGACGCGATGCAGGTCATGCGCGTCGCCAGTTACTTTGGGTCAGTTGTTGTTGATCTGCTTGATGGTGAGTTCGCGCAGTAGCTCCCTCTCTTCCTGATCCTTGTCATCTTGCAGGCCTTGCTGCAAGTTCAACTCGTCCTGAAGCGAGTGGTCCTTGTTTGCCAGCTCAAGCACCCGCAGGCGAAAACGTGCTTCTATTTCGGCGAAGCGGTCGGCAAATTCGGCTCGCAGGCGCGTGGTCCAATCCATATTCGCCAGCATGTATTCGACCAGTGCATCGCTCAGTTCACTTTTCCGGACCTTCTCCAGCACGCTGGATAGCTCATCGCGCGCCAGGTTCGCAGCACCTCGAAAACGCATGCTGTCGGCAATCGGCAGGTCCAGTTCCCTGGCCAGTTCCCGGCGGTAGGCCAGGCGTACCGAGACCCGGTCACCCGTGCCAGTCCGTTGGTTGGCCAGCAGCTCCAGCTGTTCGATCCGGAAAAGTTGCAACAGGCGACGACGCAGTGCTTGCAGGGAGTCACCGGCGTCGATCAACAGGCGTTGGCTCATCAGATACAGTTCAATATTATTGAACTCCTGCAGCGCTCCATCGTGGCAGGTCCGCGCGCCGGTTACCGGGTCTGGCAATGCCGCAGCGGCGATGCTCTCCATGATCGGGCGTTCGGTTTCGTTGCTTGCAGCCACCACCAGCATGATGCGCACCCGTTCGCAGAAGGTGGCTCGCGTATTCGGGTCAACGTATGGGGCGGCATTGTGCAAACGGCCCGCCAGACGCAACAGATCACTGCCTTCGAGCCGCTCCCAGCAGTCCTGCAATGCGGCATTCTGTGCTTCGCTACCCAGCATCCAGTCCTCCAGCCTGGGCGTATCATCTCCCAGCAGTGGGAAGTGAGGATGGTCGAGAGATCCTTCGCTTGAAGAATCGGCGAACATCAGGTCGTCGGGGATATCCAGGGCAAAGGAATAGCTGTGCTGACTGTCCGAGAAGGTGCGTACCCGCAGGATGGTTTCAAGAGGCAGCGGGTTGTCGAACAAGGCGATCGACGAGATCGGCATGGGATTGTTCAGGTTCGACAGGATGTGCTCGGGCAACTGGGTGATGTTGTTCGAGCTCAGGTCCAGAAGTTCCAGTGGCAGCAAGCTGTCACACCAGATGGGCCAGGCTTGCAGGTTCATGTTGGTCAATGCGAGTGACTGCAGGTTGTTGGCCAATGATGCGGGTACCCGGTCGATGTTGCCTACACGGTTGCCCGACAGGTCCAGCGAGGTCAGGTTTCGCAGCCCTGCGAAAATGTCCATCATGGCCTGGTCGACCTCCAGCCCCATGTTGCGAAACTCCAGGTAGGTAAGTCGGGGAAGGCGAACCAGGGCAGATGCCAGCGAGGGCATGGCGGCCTGGTGTTCATCGATGGTCAACCGGCTGATGTTGGGGAACCGGCTGAGTAGTTCATCGAGCTGCGAGGCGCTGCCCCGCAACCGCGTCAGGCTTAGTGCACGCACCCGGGCGCCAAAGAACGCTGGAAGCCGCCTGGGGAAATGCTCGATGGCCACATCCTCGAGTTGCAGGCGCAGGTATGACTGGCCCTGCTCCTGTTGTTCCCAGAATTGACCGATCGCCGACGCGATGCGTTGCCTGTCCGCCAGCGCGGCCTGGGTCAATGGGTTGCTCGAGCTGGATGCCTGGGCCCAGCCATCGATCGCATCGCGCATCTGCCGTCGCTCATCGCGAATGCGTGTGAGCTGTTCGGAAAGTGCTGCTGGCTGGTCAGTGGTGATACCCGAGGTGTCGACGCGGTCATTAAGCAACAAGCGCTGCAGGTGGGTTTCATTGATGCTGTTGCCTTCCAGCGAGATCACCGGTGGGGTGGTCAGCATGTCTGCTTCATGAAGCAGGAACGAGGGCAACGACCTGAGATTGTTGTGGCGCAATGACAGATGGGCAATGCGCGCCAGGGCGTCGCTGCCAATCCCGATCGGCCATTGGGCCAGTTGCATCTGGTCCAGGCCCAGGTAATCCAGGGTCAATTCATGGAAGCTTGGCCTGTTGCTCTGCGCCAGCCGGTTACCACTCAGGTCGAGGTGTCTCAATTGGCGAAGCCCAGACAGCAGGTTCAGGTCGCTTTCGGAGAGCGTCATGTTCTGGTTGGTGAGCACCAGTCGTTGCAACCCTGGCAGGCACTCGGTGATGGTGGGCACGCTGAACAGGAAGGGCGAGGGCGTTGCCCTGGGGTCAAACGAACGGCTGATTTCCAGCGACTCGATCTGTGGCATCTGCCTGAGCAGGCGTTGCAGCAGGCGCTCGTTCTGCGCCCAACCCGCCAAGGACCCAGACGGCAGGTCGATCAGGCTCAGGCTGCGCACGCGTGAATTGAAAAAGGCGGGCAAGGTGAGCGGCACGTCGGCAAGGGGGACGCGGGCAATACGCAGTTCGGTGGTGGGCCCGCTGCTCTCGTCCAGAGCAGTGTCGTACCAATGTTGCATGATCGAGTCACGCAGGCTGTCGTAGTCGTGTGCTGCCTGGTCGGTTGCCGGCGAAATGGCTTCGCTCCAATCGTCAAGGCTGCTTTGCAGCTCCTGGCGCTGCTCCAGCAGTGTCTGCAAATGTTCGAGTATCTGCAGTTGCGTACGGCCGCGGCTGGCAAGTGCCAGCAGAATCTGATCCGCTGAGCGGCCGGTACGTGCGGCGAGCCCTGTGGCTTCGATAGCTTCCAGCAGGCGCTGGCGGGTGATGCCATGGGTGGCCGCGCCGCCGCCACTGAGCGGGTAGCCCAGGCGGCCATCGGCCAGGCGCATGGGAGAACGGTAGCCAGGGCGTACGGGCTGCATGCCCAGTAGCATCCTCAAGGCCGGGCGGGGCGGCAACGGGCTCTCCTGTACAAGGCGCTGCAGCGCTTGCTGATCGGTGACGTCCATGCTTGCCATGGCCGCTGGTAGTGCCTCGTACAATGCAGCGAAAAGGCTTGGATGCACCTTGACCACCGCACTGGGCAGACTCTGGTCGTGGACGATGTACCCTGCTTGGGCATGGGTGATGGTCTTGACTGGGTAGGTGTCAGGCGTGCCTATGGCATGATCCTGGGTCGGCCAGAACATGCGCTGGAGCAGCCGGAGCCTGGTCTGCGCAGGCCAGCCTGGCAAGCGTTCTAGCGTATGCATGATCAACAGGTCGCTATCCCAGTTCGGCACGCTGGACAGGTACAGCCCTTCGCGGGCGCGGGCAAGGCGAATTTGTTGCTGGTAGATGCGCACTTCTTCGGCAAGGCGTATTGGTACCTTGCCGTTGTCGAGCATCTTCAGTTCGTTGGCACTGGCCTCGCGCGCCAGCTCATCGGCGACTGCTGGCGGCAATTTCGGATACGCTCTCTGGATCGCCTCGGCGCCCGGTGCCAGGTTGCGCGAAAGGCCGGCGTAGGCCCTGTAAAACTCAGCTGGCCGAGTGCTCTCGTCTGCTAGCTGGCGGATTGTTTCGTCCAGCTTGAAGCGTTGCAGGGTGTCTTCCAGCAAGGCGGGCAGCCGCCGGCTTTCGGCCAAGGTTCGGCGCAGCTCGTCTTCGTGTACGCCACTGATGGTGACAATCTGCTGCAGCGTCGGCTCATCGAAGTGCGCACTCAAGTGGCCGATGCGGCGCAGGAGTGTCATGCCCGACCAGCTCAGTGGCTTATCCGTAACGTGCAACCATGCTCCGGCACCGTTGTGCCGCATTGGCGGCTGGTAACGGCGAGGACTTGCAGGGTGTTGCACACGATATTCACCTGTCGTTGGCGCTTGGCTGACGATGTACTGATTGCCCTGCAGTACCAGCCAGCGTTTCCCTTGGTGATGCCGTAGGCCCAGTTCGTCCGGTACCAGGTCATGGGGCAGCATTTCGGAGCTCTGGTAGGGCGTCAGGTCGGGTTTCCACAACCGTATCTGACCATCGGCTGTTTCCACGCTTTCCAGTTCTTCGATGAATGAAGGCGTTTCTACAGGAATACGGGCTATCTCTGGCTCCGCGCCCGCTCTCTCTTCTGTGTCCGGCCCTTCCGGCGCCGTGCCGCTTTCGCTGCCCCGTGAGCCCCCCAATGCCCTGGCTGCTGCGGCGAGGGCGGCCATGGCGGCCACGTTTTCGATCACATCGACCAGATAGCCATAGGCAGTGTCACGCTCGTCGTTTTTCCAGGCGTCGATCCCTTCATACACCTCATGGGCCAGCTGGGCCAGGCAAACGGCAAGCATTGCCTCGCCAAGCCCTGGCACGAAGAAGCCGGCGATGTTCAAGGCCGTAAGCACGCGGCCGGCAACCAATTCCCGGTGGGCTTGCGTGGTGCGCCGGTCGACGATTTCGGTCGGAGTGGCGTGGAACAGCACATCCTTCTCATGACGCTGGGCCTTCTGGAAAGCCATCACGCCTTGGAAGGCGTGGCTGAAAGGCCTCATGACCGGGTACAGGGTGGCATGCGGGTCAATTACACGTTCATGCAAGCCGCGGGCACTCCAGGCGAGGGGCATGAGCCGGTCTTTCAGGCGGGTGGTTATAGACGCCTTGTCGCGGTCGGCGAGGTGCCTGTCCAGATAGCCGATATCGGTCTGTAGCCTGTCGCGCAATTCGTCGTGCACGGCTTGCTGGCTGGCGAACTCCTTGAGGGGCGTCGTGCTGTCTTCAGGAATGTACAGCGCCACGGCCTGATGCCCTTCAGTTTGCAGGGTAATGAGCACAACGCCGGTCAGCTCGGCTTCCCACAGGTCGAGCAAGCTGAACGTCACCGGCGAAGAGGGCGATGGCACCTGGTCAAGTGGTGTTGCAAGAGCGGCACAATAGAGTGCTTCGCTGATATCACCCTTGAGGCGGGCGAAATGCAGGGATTGCCGGAATGCCGAGACCTCGGCACGCCCCAGGGTTTCATAAACGGCCAGTGCAGCTTTCTCGGCGCCGAGTGAAAGCGTGGCCGCCGGGTAATAGATGGCATGTACCTGTTCATGGTACTTGCCGCCGATATCCAGCGTGCGACACAAGTCGGCGAAGTCTTCGGCGGCGATATCCAGTGTATTGATGATCGGCACGGTGCCCATGAAGCGGCGGTGATCGACGATGACCGACCGCTTGAGCAGGGAGGCGGGCGCGTCCATGCCATGTTCGGCGGTGGCGTCACGGTCGAAGTTGTGCAAGGCGCACTGCAGCAGCGAGCGTGTAGCCCGGTCGACGGCCTGGCGGCTGTCGACGGTGTTGGTCGTTTCGATCAGGCGGGCATCGACGAGGTAGGTGTTGCGCACATCCAGGTCAAGCCTGAATCGCTGCTTTATGGCTTCGGTGAGTGCCTTGGTGGCGTAAGTTTCCAGGGTGGGAAGCTGTTCGAAAAGCTTGTGCACCTGTACCTGGTGCTCGCGGTGGCGTGCGTGTTCTACCTGCCATGCCTTGGCGACTTCCGGTTGTTGCTGGAGGGCCATCGCCAGCCAGGCAGGGGGCTGATGCCAGTTGCGCATCGCACGGTGGGTTTCTGGTGGAGCGTGCTTGAGCCAGGTGGGGATTCTGCGCTCGATGGTGGCGTAATGAGCACTAGGCACGGCAGTGACTGCAGTTGGCATGGCGAGGCCCTTGCTTGATTTGGGGCGAGGGACTATCGCGGGCCTGCCTGAGTTGCTGGAGGTAGATATATGTGCCCCTTGCCGTGCGGTGGCATCAGCGCGGGCAGTGCTCAAAGCGCAATTCAGGTTTATGATGGCCCACGGCCGAATAATCCTCACACGGAGTGCGCAATGCAGACCCTGTACCCGCAGATCAAACCCTACGCCCGGCACGATCTGGCCGTGGAAGCGCCGCATGTGCTGTATGTCGACGAAAGCGGCTCGCCAGAAGGTCTGCCGGTGGTGTTCATCCACGGCGGCCCGGGCGCCGGTTGCGACGCCCAGAGCCGCTGCTACTTCGACCCGACCCTGTACCGCATAATCACTTTCGACCAGCGCGGCTGTGGCCGCTCCACGCCGCACGCAAGCCTGGAGAACAACACCACCTGGCACCTGGTCGAGGACCTCGAGCGCATCCGCGAGCACCTTGGCATCGACAAGTGGGTGCTGTTCGGCGGTTCGTGGGGCTCCACCCTGGCCCTGGCCTACGCCCAGACCCACCCCGAGCGGGTGCATGGCCTGATCCTGCGCGGCATCTTCCTGTGCAGGCCTCAGGAGATCCAGTGGTTCTACCAGGAAGGCGCCAGCCGGCTGTTCCCCGATTACTGGCAGGACTACATTGCGCCAATCCCGCCAGAGGAGCGTGGTGACCTGGTCACGGCATTCCACAAGCGCCTTACCGGCAACGACCAGATCGCCCAGATGCACGCGGCCAAGGCCTGGTCCACCTGGGAAGGCCGTACCGCCACCCTTCGCCCCAACCCGCTGGTGGTCGACCGTTTCTCCGAGCCGCAGCGCGCGCTGTCGATCGCCCGTATCGAATGCCACTATTTCATGAACAATGCCTTCCTCGAGCCGGACCAGCTGATCCGCGATCTGCCAAAGATCGCCCACCTGCCGGCGGTGATCGTGCATGGCCGCTATGATGTGATCTGCCCGCTAGACAACGCTTGGGCGTTGCACCAGGCCTGGCCGAACAGCGAGCTGAAGGTGATCCGTGACGCTGGCCACGCCGCTTCCGAGCCGGGCATCACCGATGCCCTGGTGCGTGCCGCCGACCAGATGGCCCGGCGCCTGCTCGACCTGCCCCTGGAAGAAGCATGAGGGGCCTGTTGCAGCGTGTGCGTGGCGCACGGGTGGAGGTGGCGGGGGAGGTAGTGGGTGCAATCGACCAGGGGTTGCTGGTACTGGTGGCCGTCGAGCCTGAAGATACCCGTGAGCAGGCCGACAAACTGTTGCACAAGCTGTTGAACTACCGGGTGTTCAGCGACGAGCAGGGCAAGATGAACCTGTCGCTCAAGGATGTCGGGGGAGGTTTGTTGCTGGTGTCGCAGTTCACCCTGGCGGCGGACACCCGCAACGGCATGCGCCCGAGCTTTTCGACAGCAGCGCCACCAGCCCTCGGCGCCGAGTTGTTCGACTATCTTTTGCAGCAGGCGAAGGCCCGGCACGCCAATGTGGCAAGCGGCCGTTTCGGGGCAGACATGCAGGTGCACCTGGTCAATGATGGCCCCGTAACATTTATGTTACAAATGTGAGTGTAAAAAACCCCTTGTTCACAGGAAAACAAGGGGTTTTGTACGATAAATAGTTGTTCCAGCCTGATGCGTTGTCACGCGACCTGCTGGATAATCGCGCGCTGCATGGACCTGCGTTCGCAGGTTCGTTTCACTCTGACTCGAGTACTGTCTGGATCCGTTTGGGGAATCATTACGCCCTCACGGGGTCCGAACAGTGCTCGCCAACCCGGCATTTGTCGCTGGCCGTTGGTTTCATGATCTGTTTTCGGCGAGGGTTGCTCGTGATTGTTAGTCCCCAAAAAGCATCAAGAATCCCCGGTACCGGGCTGCGCAAGGCCCTGATGGCCAGTGTGGCAGTGGTCGGCCTGATGAGCGCGGGCCAGCTGTGGGCATTCAATCTTGACGATGTTGCAGCCAAGGCAAAGGATCTGGCCGGCCAGAAGTACGAAGCACCGAAAAGCAACCTGCCGGCCGTATTCCGCGACATGAAGTTCGCGGACTACCAGAAGATTCATTTCCTGCAGGAAAAGGCCGAGTGGGCCAAGGACAAGACCCCATTCAAGCTGTCGTTCTATCACCAGGGCATGCACTTCGACACCCCGGTGAAGATCAACCAGGTCACCGCCACCAAGGTCGAGGAAATCAAGTACGACCCGAGCCGTTTCGAGTTCGGTGACGTGCCACACGACCCGGAAACCACCAAGAACCTCGGTTACGCCGGCTTCCGTGTGTTGTACCCGATCAACAAGGCCGACAAGCAGGACGAGATCATGACCTTGCTTGGCGCCAGCTATTTCCGCGTGGTCGGCAAGGGCCACGTGTACGGCCTGTCGGCCCGTGGCCTGGCCATCGACACCGCACTGCCGTCGGGCGAGGAATTCCCGCGCTTCACCGAGTTCTGGGTCGAGAAGCCCAAGCCGGCCGACAAGCACCTGGTCATCTACGCCCTGCTGGACTCGCCACGCTCCACCGGTGCCTACAAGCTGATCCTGCGCCCAGGTAACGACACGGTGGTCGACGTGCAGTCCCGCGTGTTCCTGCGTGACCATGTCAGCCGCCTGGGCATTGCCCCGCTGACCAGCATGTACCTGTTCGGCCCCAACCAGCCGTCCAAGGTCCTCAACTACCGCCCGGCCCTGCACGACTCCGAAGGCCTGTCGATCCATGCCGGCAATGGCGAGTGGCTGTGGCGCCCGCTGAACAACCCGAAACATCTGGCCGTGAGCAACTTCAGTGTCGAGAACCCGCGTGGTTTCGGCCTGATGCAGCGCCAGCGTGCCTTCAGCGACTATGAAGACCTCGACGACAACTACCAGAAGCGCCCGAGCGCCTGGATCGAGCCGAAGGGTGACTGGGGCAAGGGTACCGTCGACCTGGTCGAAATCCCGACTGCCGACGAGACCAACGACAACATCGTGGCCTTCTGGAGCCCGGAAAAGCTGCCTGAGCCAGGCAAGCCATTCGAGTACGCCTACCGCCTGCACTGGACCATCGACGAGCCGAAGTTCCAGGCTCCAGAGCTGGGCTGGGTCAAGCAGACCCTGCGTTCCACCGGCGACGTCAAGCAGTCCAACCTGATCCGCCAGCCAGACGGCAGCGTGGCCTTCCTGGTCGACTTCGCCGGCCCGACGCTGGCCGCCCTGCCGGAAGATACCGCCGTGCGCAGCCAGATCAGCGTGGGCGACAATGCCGAGGTGGTCGAGAACAACCTGCGCTATAACCCTGAGACCAAGGGCTGGCGCCTGACCCTTCGTTTGAAGGTCAAGGAAGCCAACAAATCGACCGAAATGCGTGCCGCGCTGGTGCGTGACGTGCCGGTCGAAGCCGCCAAGCCTGCCAAGGACGCCAAGCAGGACAAGGCTGCAGCCAAGCAAGCCAAGGCCGAGAAAGCCGCCAAGGCCGAACAACCTGCCGCCGATGCGGCGCCCACCAACGGGACCCCGGCCACCACCGAGAAGGTGCTGACCGAGACCTGGAGCTATCAGTTGCCTGCCGATGAGTAACTCAAGCGCAAGGCCGGAATCGCTTCGCGAGTACCTGGCCCACCTACCACTGAGCGACGAGCAGCGTGCGGAACTCGCCAGCTGCACGTCCTTCAGTGAGCTGCACCAACGCCTGGCGGCCAACCCGGCCGCCAGCTCTGCCGAGGCCGTGCAGGCCTCGGTGGGCCCGCGCCTGACCGTAGGCAGCGCCGCCGAGCTGGAAGACGCCGAAATGCTTGGCGTCGACGGCAGTGGCCGCCTGTGCCTGAAGATCGCACCGCCGATCAAGCGCACCAAGGTCGTGCCCGAGCCATGGCGCACCAACGTGCTGATTCGCATGTGGCGGCGCATGACCGGTCGCACCAACGCCCCGCAGCCGCCCAAGCGCGAGCTGCCGCCAGCCCGCTGGCGCACGGTCGGCTCGATCCGCCGTTACATCCTGCTGGCGCTGATGATCGGCCAGACCATCGTTGCCGGCTGGTACATGAAGGGCATCCTGCCGTACCAAGGCTGGTCGTTCGTAGACTTTGACGAAGTCGTCAACCAGCCGCTGTGGGACACCGTGGTACAGGTTTGGCCGTATGCCTTGCAGACGTCCATCCTGGTTCTCTTCGGCATCCTGTTCTGCTGGGTATCGGCGGGCTTCTGGACCGCGCTGATGGGCTTCCTCGAGCTGCTCACCGGGCGTGACAAGTACAAGATTTCGGGTAGCAGTGCAGGCAACGAGCCGATCGCGCCCGAGGCGCGTACCGCGTTGGTGATGCCGATCTGCAACGAAGACGTGCCACGTGTGTTCGCCGGCCTGCGCGCAACGTTCGAATCGGTGGCCGCCAGCGGCAACCTCGACCGTTTCGACTTCTTCGTGCTCAGCGACACCAACGACACCGACATCGCCGTGGCCGAGCAACAGGCCTGGCTGGACGTGTGCCGCGAAACCAAAGGCTTCGGCCGCATCTTCTACCGCCGCCGTCGGCGCCGGGTGAAGCGCAAGAGCGGCAACCTCGACGACTTCTGCCGTCGTTGGGGCGGCGAATACAAATACATGGTCGTACTCGACGCCGACAGCGTCATGAGCGGCGAGTGCCTGAGCAGCCTGGTGCGCCTGATGGAGGCCAACCCGGACGCCGGCATCATCCAGACCGGGCCGAAGGCTTCGGGCATGGATACCCTGTATGCGCGCCTGCAGCAGTTCGCCACCCGCGTGTATGGCCCGCTGTTCACCGCCGGCCTGCACTTCTGGCAGCTGGGCGAGTCGCACTACTGGGGCCACAACGCGATCATCCGCATGAAGCCGTTCATCGAGCACTGCGCCCTGGCGCCGTTGCCGGGCAAGGGTGCGTTCGCTGGTGCAATCCTCTCCCACGACTTCGTCGAAGCCGCGCTGATGCGCCGTGCCGGCTGGGGCGTGTGGATTGCCTATGACCTGCCGGGCAGCTACGAAGAACTGCCGCCGAACCTGCTCGACGAGCTCAAGCGCGACCGCCGCTGGTGCCACGGCAACCTGATGAACTTCCGCCTGTTCCTGGTCAAGGGCATGCACCCGGTGCACCGTGCGGTGTTCCTCACCGGGGTGATGTCGTACCTGTCGGCACCGCTGTGGTTCCTGTTCCTGGTGCTGTCGACCGCGCTGCTGGCGACCAACACGCTGATGGAGCCGCAGTACTTCATCGAGCCGTACCAGCTCTACCCGCTGTGGCCGCAGTGGCATCCGGAGAAGGCCGTGGCGCTGTTCTCCACCACCATCGTGCTGCTGTTCCTGCCCAAGCTGCTCAGCGTCATCCTGATCTGGGCCAAGGGCGCGACCGAGTTTGGCGGGCGCATCAAGGTCACCCTGTCGATGCTGATGGAGATGCTTTTCTCCATGCTGCTGGCACCGGTGCGCATGATCTTCCACACCCGCTTCGTGCTGGCCGCGTTCCTCGGCTGGGCCGCGACCTGGAACTCGCCGCAGCGTGACGACGACTCCACTCCGTGGAGCGAAGCGGTGCGCCGCCACGGCCCGCAGACCCTGTTGGGCATTGCCTGGGCGGCGCTGGTGGCCTGGCTTAACCCAAGCTTCCTGTGGTGGCTGGCGCCAATCGTTGGTTCGCTGGTGCTGTCGATTCCGGTTTCGGTGATCTCCAGCCGCACCCGCCTGGGCCTGGCGGCCAAGGACGAGAAGCTGTTCCTCATCCCCGAGGAATACGCCACTCCGCAGGAGCTGCTGGCCACCGACCAGTACACCCACGAAAACCGCTGGCATGCCCTGCATGACGGCTTCGTGCGGGCTGTGGTCGACCCGCGGCAGAACGCCCTGGCATGCGCCATGGCCACTGCCCGTCATGGTCAGGCGGCGCCTATCGAGGCATTGCGCGTCGAGCGCGTGGCCAAGGCGATGGAGGTCGGGCCGCAAGGGCTGGACCTCAATACCCGCCTGGCCCTGCTCAGCGACCCGGTGGCGCTGACCCGCCTGCACGAGCAGGTCTGGGCCGAGCACAATGCGGCGTGGATCAACGTGTGGCGTGCATCGATCAAGAACGACCCGCATTCGCCGCTGTTGCCGCTGCATCCGGAGAATGAAGGCCAACCGGCACTCGTCGGCGCCTGATCGGGCCTATTCGCGGGCACGCCCGCTCCCACAGGGTACTTCACAGCCTTTGAGGCTTGCGCTGTACCTTCGGGAGCGGGCGTGCCCGCGAAGCTTTTCAGGGCTCCCACCGATTTTGGCCAACAAAGTCCCCCCCGGCTCTAGGTCCCCGAGCCGCCATGCGTTAGCATCCCTCTCCGATATGACGCATCGGCCGCCACGGCCATGCCAACAATAAGATTCGCTACTTTTCTTGCTAGGGGACTTGGTGATGATCAAGAAATACCTTTCGCGACTGCTGGTCGGTGTCACCGCCCTGGTCGCCGTGACGGCGGCCCAGGCGGGCGCGATCGATGACGCGGTCAAGCGCGGCACCCTGCGGGTGGGCATGGATCCGACCTACATGCCTTTCCAGATGACCAACAAGCGTGGCGAGATCATCGGCTTCGAAGTCGATATCCTCAAAGCCATGGCCAAGTCCATGGGCGTCAAGTTCGAGCCGGTATCCACGGCCTATGACGGCATCATCCCGGCCCTGCTGACCGACAAGTTCGACATGATCGGCAGCGGCATGACCCTGACCCAGGAACGCAACCTGCGCCTGAACTTCAGCGAACCCTTCATCGTGGTTGGCCAGACCCTGCTGATCCGCAAGGAACTGGCGGGCGAGATCAAGTCGTACAAGGACCTGAACAACGAGAAGTACCGCATCACCTCCAAGCTCGGCACCACCGGCGAAATGGTTTCCAAGAAGCTGATCGCCAAGGCCAAATACCACGGCTACGACAACGAGCAGGAAGCGGTGATGGACGTGGTCAACGGCAAGGCTGACGCCTTCGTCTACGACGCGCCGTACAACGTGGTGGCAGTGGACAAGGCCGGTGCCGGCAAGCTGCTGTTCCTCGAAGAACCCTTCACCTACGAGCCGCTGGCCTTCGGCCTGAAGAAAGGCGACTACGACAGCATCAACTTCATCAACAACTTCCTGCACCAGATCAAGCATGACGGGACCTACGATCGTATTCACGACAAGTGGTTCAAGAACAAGGACTGGCTGAAGGAAATGGAATAAGGCCCAGGCCACAAGCCGGCTTTATGACCCCGACGCGCAGGCAAACCCTGCGCGTTCGCATTTACGGAAGTACCCCACGTGATCAAACACAAGAAAGCCCAGTGGCCCTGGCACGGTTTGACTGCCCTGGTCCTGGTGGGCCTGGCGTTCAGCCTGTACATGGCCACCTCGATGATTTCCTACGAGTGGCGCTGGAACCGCGTACCGCAGTACTTCGCCTACAAGGCCGAGGAAGCACAGCGCGCCGCCGGTTACGGCACCGTGCAGGACATCGTCATCTCTGGCGACAATGCCCGTGTCACGCTCAAAGACGAGAGCGGCGCCGAGCAGGTGCTCGATGTTGCCAAGGACAGCCTGCAGCTGGCCCGCGGCGACGATGTTTCCGAAGGCGACCAGATTGGCGTCACCCGTCACTGGGCGGCCGGCCCGCTGGCCTGGGGCCTGTGGACCACGCTTTGGATTTCGGTGGTATCCGGTGCCCTGGGCCTGTTGATCGGCCTGTTCGCCGGCCTCTGCCGCCTGTCCAGCAACCCTACGCTGCGTGACCTGTCGACCGTGTATGTCGAACTGGTGCGCGGTACACCGCTGCTGGTACAGATCTTCATCTTCTACTTCTTCATCGGTACCGTGCTCAACCTGTCCCGCGAGTTTGCCGGGGTGGCTGCACTGGCGCTGTTCACCGGTGCCTACGTGGCCGAAATCGTTCGTGCCGGCGTGCAGTCCATCGCCAAGGGCCAGAACGAAGCGGCCCGCTCGCTGGGCCTGAACGCGGGCCAGTCGATGCGCCACGTGATCCTGCCGCAGGCCTTCAAGCGTGTGCTGCCGCCTTTGGCCGGCCAGTTCATCAGCCTGGTCAAGGACACCTCGCTGGTCTCGGTGATCGCCATTACCGAACTGACCAAGAGCGGCCGCGAGGCCATCACCACCTCGTTCTCGACCTTCGAGATCTGGTTCTGCGTGGCAGGCCTGTACCTGCTGATCAACCTGCCGCTGTCGCACCTGGCCAGCCGGCTCGAGCGGAGGCTTGCGCAAAGTGATTGAAGTCCGTGACCTGCTGAAAGTCTTCGACACCCGTGGCCACGTGGTACGGGCCGTGGATAACGTCACCACCCAGGTCGCCAAGGGCGAAGTGGTGGTGGTACTCGGCCCGTCGGGCTCGGGCAAGTCGACCTTCCTGCGCTGCCTCAACGGCCTGGAGCATTTCGACGAAGGCCATGTGGCCATCGACGGCCTGCAACTGGCCGATCCGAAAACCGACATCAACGCCTATCGCCGCGAAGTCGGCATGGTGTTCCAGCACTTCAACCTGTTCCCGCACATGACCGTGCTGGAGAACCTGTGCCTGGCACAGAAGGTGGTGCGCAAGCGCAACAAGGCCGACCGCGAAGCCAAGGCCCGGGCGCTGCTGGAGAAGGTGGGCATTGCGCAGAAAGCCAACGAATACCCGTCGCGCCTGTCCGGTGGCCAGCAGCAGCGGGTGGCGATCGCCCGAGCCCTGGCCATGGACCCGAAAGTGATGCTGTTCGACGAACCGACCTCGGCGCTCGACCCGGAAATGGTCGGCGAGGTGCTGGATGTGATGAAGACCCTGGCCCAGGAAGGCATGACCATGGTCTGCGTCACACACGAAATGGGCTTTGCCCGTGAAGTGGCGGACCGGGTGCTGTTCTTCGATCATGGCAAGCTGCTGGAAGATTCGGCGCCGGCTGCGTTCTTCGCCTCGCCGAAAGACCCGCGCGCGCAGGCGTTCCTACGCCAGGTGCTTTAACCGCAGGGGGCGCTTTGCGCCCCAATCGCCGGCAAGCCGGCTCCCACAGGATTACCACAGGTACTGAGAACTGTGCGGTCCCTGTGGGCGTTGGCTTGCCGGCGAATGGGCTGCAAAGCAGCCCCCCGCAAACTCAAATGCTGAATCGCCCCACCATCCCTCGCAACTGCTGCCCCAGCTGCTCCAGTTCCCCACTCGAAGCCGCCGTCTGCTCACTGGCCGCACTGGTCTGATCCGACACATCCCGCACATTCAGCACACTACGGTTGATCTGCTCGGCGACCACGCTCTGCTCTTCGCTGGCCGTTGCAATCTGCTGGTTCATGCCCTGGATGTTCGACACGGTATCAGTTATCTGGCTCAGGGCCTGCCCCGCCTTGCGGCTCAGCTCCACGCTCTGTTCGGTCAGGTTCTTGCTGTTGTCCAGCAAGCGGGTCACTTCGTCGGTGCCGCTGTGCAGGCTGTCGATAAGCTGGCCAATCTCTTCGGTCGCCGTCGATGTGCGCTGGGCCAAGCCGCGTACTTCGTCGGCCACCACGGCAAAACCACGTCCTGCTTCACCCGCCCGTGCCGCTTCGATCGCCGCGTTCAGGGCCAGCAGGTTGGTTTGCTCGGACACCGACTTGATCACATCGAGGATGCCGCTGATACGCTGGCTTTCGCCTGCCAGGTGCTGCATGGCTGCCAGGCAATGGTCCATCTGGCCGGCCAGTTGTTCGATACGGCCGATAGCTTCGGCCACTACCTGGTCGCCGACCTGCGCTTGCTGGTCGGCGTTGGTCGCTGCCAGCGAGGCCTGTTCAGCGTTCTGTGCCACTTCCTGCACGGTGGCGCTCATCTGGTTCATGGCCGTGGCCACCTGGTCGGTTTCCTCGCGCTGCTGGTTGATGCGCAACTTGGTGTCTTCGCTGCTGGCCGCCAACTGTGTGGCGGCCTGTGACAGCTGACCGACGCCCTGGTCGATGCCACCGATCAGCTCGCGCAGGCTCAAGGTCATTTCGCGCATGCTGGTTTGCAACTGGCCCATCTCGTCGCGGCGTTGTACCGGTTCGATCTGGCTCAGGTCGCCCATGGCGATGCGCCCGGCCACGGCCAAGGTTTGGCGCAAAGGCTGGGTGATCTGCAAAGTGATCAACCAGCCGGCCACCACACCTACGACTAACGCCAGCAGGGCTACTGTGGCCAGTAGCGAGCGTGCTTCGAGGGCTTCCCTGTCGCGCTGCTCGATCTTGCGTTTGCCAAGTTCCAGGCTGACCGCGCGCAGCTCGTTGCCCATGTTCTCCATGTTGTTTTGCAGCTGTTCAACACGCACTGCGGTCCGGCGATATTCATCCAGGCTGGCGCGATACCTGGCCAACTGCTCCCCGGGCTGCTGGGTGAGCGTACGGGGCAAGCCGAGTGGAGCAAGGCCTTTGAGCAATTGCGCAAGGCTGTTGTCAGCGGCATCCAGCGAAGCCTCGCCGACCTTGGCAAAGCTTTCCACGGGGGAGAAGGTATAGGCCGGAACGAGGCTCTGCTGGTTGGCACCATCGATATGACGGCTGAGCGTGTCCATCAGCCCCAGCACACCGCCTTGCTGGCTGTCAGCAGGCATTTTCAGCAGGGCCTGGGTCTGGAGATCATCGATTACTTCACTGAGCTTCTGCTCCTGTGCCAGCATGGCCTGGCGCAGGGCGATGCGCTTGTTGACAGTGTTTTCCAGCTCGCTGAAGTCGTCGCGCAGGCGCTGCAGCAATACCAGCTTTTCCGTCAGCATCTGCCGAGATTCATCCACGCTGCTGCGTTGCTGCAAGGTGGTCAGCATGCTGTCGAGCTGGTCGAGAATGTTGGCTATGCGCGTTCTGCTGGCGTCGTCGTTGAGCACACGGTAAGTGATGCGCTCTGCGCGCAGGTCTTTGGTCAGATCGTTGATCAGGCCGATTTCGCTGAGTTGCTGCGAGCGCACAATGGCGTCGTCCAGTGCACGCCAGCCACTGACAGTGGTGGCCAGGGTAAGCAGCAGGACTACGGCGAAGCCGAGAGTGAGCTTGGCTGCGACACTGATGTTGCCGAGCTTTCGGTTGAGGTAGCCGAGCATGAGGGATCTCCGTGCGATTGGGGGCGGGGGATGCAGGCGCATTGCTGGCATCACACCTTTGCCAATCGGCAGCGGAGCTGTAGGACTTGACCTGATAATCAGGTAGGAAATTTCACTTCATTAGGTGGGATTTATTGCTTGTACCGGCCTCTTCGCGGGCTCGCCCGCTCCCACAGGGATCGCACAGGCTTCAAGGGCCATGCAGTGCCTGTGGGAGCGGGCAAGCCCGCGAAGAGGCCGGCACAGATGGCTCATGCTTCAGATCACAGCCTGAACCGCCCCACCAACCCTTGCAGGTGGGTACCCAACCGCGCCAGCTCCATGCTGGAGCTGGCCGTCTCTTCACTGGCCGCCGAGGTCTGGTCAGAAATATCCCGCACGTTCATCACGCTGCGGTTGATCTCTTCTGCCACGGCCGTCTGTTCTTCAGCTGCCGTGGCAATCTGCTGGTTCATGGCCTGGATCGACGATACGGTCCGGGTGATGGTCTCCAGCGAGCTGCCGGCACGGCGGGTCAGTTCGACACTGCTGTCGGTCAACTGGCGGCTGCTGTCCATCACGCTGGCCACGCGCTGGGTGCCGCTCTGAAGCCCGGCAATCAGTTCTTCGATCTCTTCGGTCGATTGCTGGGTGCGCTGCGCCAGGCTGCGCACTTCATCGGCCACCACGGCAAAGCCACGCCCGGCTTCGCCGGCACGGGCCGCTTCGATCGCGGCGTTGAGGGCCAGCAGGTTGGTCTGCTGGGCCACCGACTTGATCACATCAAGCACGCTGCCAATCTTGTCGCTTTCGGCCTTGAGCTGGTTCATCGCTTCGCTGGAGTTGACCACTTCGCCGGCAAGGCGCTCGATCTGCGCTACCGCCTCGCCGACCACACGATCGCCTTCACGGGCTTGCTGGTCGGCCATCAACGCAGCTTCCGAGGCCTGTTCGGCATTGCGCGCCACCTCATGCACCGTGGCAGTCATCTGGTTCATGGCGGTCGCCACCTGATCAGTCTCGACCTTCTGGTTGTTGACCCCGGCACTGGTCTGCTCGGTCACCGCCGACAGCTCCTCGGCAGCGCTGGCGATCTGCGTGACACCATCACCGATGCCGCTGATCAGCTCGCGCAGGCCCTGGGTCATGCGATGCATGCTGGCTTGCAATTGGCCCAGTTCGTCGCGGCGTTGTACCTGCAGGTTCAGGGTCAGGTCGCCACTGGCCACGCGTTCGGCGGCGTGCAAGGTCTGGCGCAGCGGAATGATGATCTGCCGGGTGATGACCCAGGCCGCCAGCAGGCCTAGGGCCAGCGCCAGGACGGTCGCCACGGCGAGCAGGGTCTTGGCCTGGGTAGCCCCGGCGTCACGCACAGCGGTTTGCGAGGTGGTCATCGCCTGGCTGGTCTGCAGCAGTACCGTGCCGTGTTCGACCATGCTCTGCAGGGCCTGCTCACTGGCGACCTGGGCATTGCCGAACTGGGTGACCGCGTCGCGGTAGCCTGCCAGGGCGGTGGTGGCATCGTCCAGGCTGGCAGCGTGCTCCGCTGGTACTTTGGCCGGCAGCGCGCGCAGCTCGGCCAAGGCCTGGTCGATGGCCTTCAGCGCCGTTTGCTGGTAGTCGGCGTTGCCGCTGTAGGTATAGCCGCGTACCTGGAAGCGCGCCTGCTGCAACAGGGCGCTGACTTCCACTGCGTGCTGGTACTGGCTGATATCGCCACCCTGCAGCAGGCCGCGTTGCACCCGGGCAATCAGCTCCGCGGCCTTGTCGGCAGTGTCGCCAAGCACGGCGCGGCTGGCCTCGCGGCGTTGGCCGGCCTGTTTCAGCTCGTTGAATGCCTGCTGATAGCCGCGCACGGCCTCGCGCTGCTGCTCAAGGCGTTGACTGTCAGCGGGCTGCTCGATCTGCCCGAGCATGAACTGTACCTGGCGGTCGAGGTTGCCCAGGGCCTTTTCCAGCTCTGCCACCGAGGCTTCGTCAGGCTGGCGCTGGTAATGCTGACGGGCGATGCGCAGCTCCTGGGTGTACTGCTGGATGACCGAGATGTTCCCCAGCTTGTCGCCACGGTTGATGATGCTGTCCATGCCGTGCCAGCCGGCCAGGGTGATGGCCAGTGTCAACAGCAGCACCAGGCCGAAGCCCAGCCCCAGTTTGCGATTGACGCTCACATTGCCCAATGATTGGGCGAACCATTGATACATGTACGACTCCCCGGCGCCTTGGCAGCACGATTAATTGTTGTGTTGCCAAGACAATCGGCCTGGGGAAGGGAAACTTTATGGGTGAAAGTTGACTTGTGTGTCAGAAAATCCGTGAAAGCAACGCTGTCACCGCGGTTTCTACCCGCAGGATGCGGTCGCCCAGCTGGACCGGAGCCAGGCCGGCCTTGCCCAGCAGGTCCACCTCGTAGGGGATCCAGCCGCCCTCCGGGCCAATGGCCAAGGTCACTGGCTGCTCCACTGCACGCGGGCAGGCGGCGTAGGGGCCGGGGTGCCCGACCAGGCCCAGGGTGCCTGCGGCGATGGCCGGCAGACGGTCTTCGACGAACGGCTTGAAGCGCTTCTCGATGATCACTTCGGGCAGCACAGTGTCGCGGGCTTGTTCCAGGCCCAGGATGAGGTTCTCGCGAATGCTGTCCGGGTGCAGGAAGGGTGTTTGCCAGAAGCTTTTCTCGACCTTGTAGCTGTTCAGCAAAATCAGCCGCGGCACGCCAAGGGTAGATACGGTCTGGAACAGCCGGCGCAGCATTTTCGGCCGAGGTACGGCCAGCACCAGTGTCAGCGGCAGCTTGGCCGGTGGCTGCTGGTCAAAGACGACTTCAAGTTCGGCTTCGTGCCTTTCCAGGCGTAGCACCGTGGCCTTTCCCATCAGGCCGTTGATACGGCCCACGCGCAGGTTGTCGCCCACCGCTACACGGTGGATGTCCTGCATGTGGGTGAAACGCCGGTCTGCGAGAACGACGCGTTCGGCCGACACGAAGTCGGCCTCTTCAAGGAGCAACAGGTTCACGGTTGGGTCGCTGGTGGCTGGTCGTTGTGGTCGTTGGCGGTTTCGTCGTGGGCGCTGCGCTTGCGGATCAGACTGCCGCACAGCACGCCGATCTCGAACAGCAGCCACATGGGTACGGCCAGCAGGGTCTGAGAGAAGATGTCCGGTGGGGTAAGGACCATGCCGACCACGAAGCAGCCGATGATCACGTAGGGGCGAATCTTCTTCAGGTACTTGACGTCGACCACGCCGATCCATACCAGCAGCACCACCGCTACCGGGATTTCGAAGGCCACGCCAAAGGCGAAGAACAGTGTCATCACGAAGTCGAGGTAGCTGGCGATGTCGGTCATCATCGACACGCCTTCCGGTGTGGCGCTGGCGAAGAAGCCGAAGATCAGCGGGAACACCAGGAAATAGGCGAAGGCCATGCCGGCGTAGAACAGGAAGATGCTGGAAACCAGCAGCGGAATGGCAATGCGCTTTTCATGCCGGTACAGCCCGGGTGCGATGAAGCCCCAGATCTGCTGCAGGATGAACGGGATCGCCAGGAACAGCGAGACGATCATGGTTAGCTTGAACGGCGTGAGGAACGGAGAGGCCACATCGGTGGCAATCATCGTGGCATTGGCCGGCAAGTGCTCGCGCAGCGGCGCGGAGACCAGGGTGTAGATCTGCTGGGCAAAGGAGAACAGCCCGGCAAAGATCAGGAAAATGACGGCAACGCAACGCAGCAGGCGGGTGCGCAGTTCGGTCAGGTGCGAAACCAGCGGCATTGGCTGGTCGTGTTCCGGATTTTCGCTCATGGGGCTCGCGGCGGTTGAGGCGGTTCAGAAGGCGTGGCCGGGGTGGCAGCGGTCTCGACCGGCCTGGCTTCGAGCCCGGCGGGCGGCTGAACGGTTGCGGTGGTAACAGGTGGCTGCGCCGGTGGCGTCATCGGGTTGAGGATGCGCTTGGCCTCCTCTTCCATCTGCAGGATGTGTTCGTTATGCAGCTGGCGGCGGATTTCGTCGGCGCCGATTTCGCGTTCCACTTCCATCTTGATGCTGTTGAAGCTGCGTTTGAGCCGGCCGATCCACAGGCCTGCCGTGCGCGCGGCACCGGGCAGGCGCTCGGGGCCGAGCACCAGCAGGGCGACCAGGCCGACGAGCAGCAGCTCGCTGAAACTGATGCCGAACATAGGTCAGTCTTTCCGCTGCGGCTCTTGGACCGGCTGGGCCTGGCCTTCGATGGTGTGGCCCTGGTTCTGCTGGGCAGTATTCTGCACTGGTGGAACGGGTTGGGCAGGCGGCGGGGTCTGCTCGGCCGGCTTGTTCTCTTCATCGCTCATGGCCTTGCGGAAGCCTTTGATCGACTCGCCCAGGTCACTGCCGAAATTCTTCAGCTTCTTGGTGCCGAACACCAGGACCACGACCACCAGCAGGACGATCCAGTGTTTCCAGTCAAAGATACCCATTTCGTACTCCTGAAAAATGTGTGTACAGCAAATCGATCCGGCAACACGGCCCCTGTGGGAGCGGGCATGCCCGCGAACACCGGCGTAGCCGGTGCCATGCACCGCGTCGCATTCTTCGCGGGCACGCCCGCTCCCACAGGCGCCCCAAAATACGTCAGGCAGAAGGCGTTCGTGCCGCCTTCTCATCATGCCCGGAAAGCCCGAAACGGCGTTCCAGCTCATCTAGCACGGCCTGTGGATGCTGGCCCAGCGCGCTGAGCATTACCAGGCTATGAAACCACAGGTCGGCGGTTTCGTAGATGACATCGCTGTAATCCTTGCTGACCGCCGCGTCCTTGGCGGCAATGATCGTCTCGACCGACTCTTCGCCGAGCTTTTCGAGGATCTTGTTCAGGCCCTTGTGGTACAGGCTGGCCACGTAGGAGCTGTCGGGCGCCGCTTGCTTGCGTTCTTCAAGCACTTCGGCAAGGCGGTTGAGGGTGTCGCTCATGTCAGTGTCCTGCGCTGTAGATGGCATCCGGGTCTTTCAGGACCGGGTCGACGGTTTTCCACTGGCCGTCTTCGAAGACGCGGTAGAAGCAGCTTTCCCGGCCGGTATGGCAGGCGATATGGCCCAGTTGCTCGACCATCAGAATGATCACATCGGCATCGCAGTCCAGGCGCATTTCATGCAGCTTCTGCACATGCCCGGACTCCTCACCCTTGCGCCACAGCTTGCCACGCGAACGCGACCAGTAGATGGCGCGTTGCTCGGCGGCGGTCAGGGCCAGCGATTCGCGGTTCATCCAGGCCATCATCAGCACGCGTCCGGTCTTGTGGTCCTGGGCGATCGCCGGTACCAGGCCCTCGCTGTTCCACTTGATCTCGTCCAGCCAGTCTTTCATCGTCGACTCCAAAGCGGGCCCGCTCCTGTGCCGGGCCCTTTGCGCTAGTGTGCCAGCCATGGGCGCGGCTGGCTATTGGCGCACGATCAGGTAAAGGCCGGCGGCCAGCATCAGCCAGGCCGGCCAGGCGGCAGGGGCGGCCAGGCTGGCATCTGCGGCGGCACCAGCGGCCAGTACCGCACCACCGCCGAGCAGGCCGGCGCCGAGCAGGCGCAGCGCCCAACGGTCGCCCTGGCGGCGCCGCTCCGGCAGTTGCGGATCGTGCAGGTGCGGTTGCGACAGGCGCTCGAGCAGGTCGCGGGCCATGTCTGCCAGGTGCGGCAGTTGCTCGACCTGGCTGTGGATGTTGCCGAGCACGGCCTTGGGGCTCATGCGGTCGCGCATCCAGCGCTCGAGGAATGGCTTGGCGGTGCTCCACAGGTCCAGCTCCGGGTACAGCTGACGGCCCAGGCCTTCGATGTTGAGCAGGGTCTTCTGCAGCAGGACCAGCTGCGGCTGCACTTCCATGTTGAAGCGCCGGGCGGTCTGGAACAGGCGCATCAGCACCTGGCCAAAGGAAATATCCTTTAACGGTTTTTCGAAGATCGGCTCGCATACGGTGCGGATCGCCGCTTCGAACTCGTTGACCTTGGTGTGCGCCGGCACCCAGCCCGAGTCGATGTGCAACTGGGCGACGCGGCGGTAGTCACGCTTGAAGAAGGCGATCAGGTTGCGCGCCAGGTAGTCCTGGTCCTCGTCGGTCAGGCTGCCGACGATGCCGCAGTCGATGGCGATGTACTGCGGGCTCCATGGTTTGACCGTGCTGACGAAGATGTTGCCGGGGTGCATGTCGGCATGGAAGAAGCTGTCGCGGAACACCTGGGTGAAGAACACCTCCACGCCTCGTTCGGCCAGCAGCTTCATGTCGGTGCGCTGGTCGGCCAAGGTGGCCATGTCGGTCACCGGCACGCCATAGATGCGCTCCATCACCAGCACCTTGGGACGGCACAGGTCCCAGTACACCTGGGGCACGTACATCAGCTCGGAGCCTTCGAAGTTGCGCCGCAGCTGGCTGGCGTTGGCCGCTTCGCGCAGCAGGTCGAGCTCGTCGTAGATTGTTTTTTCGTAGTCGCCGACGATTTCCACAGGGTGCAGGCGGCGGGCATCAGCCGAAGCGCGCTCGGCAGCCTTGGCGATCAGGAACAACCATGCCAGGTCCTGGGCGATCACCGGCTTCAGGCCCGGGCGTACCACCTTGACCACCACTTCCTCGCCACTTTTCAGGCGCGCAGCGTGCACCTGGGCCACCGAGGCCGATGCCAGCGGCTCGACGTCGAAGCGGCTGAACAGTTGCGTTACCGGGGCGCCTAGCTGTGCCTCGATCAGCGCCACGGCCTGCTTGGGGTCGAACGGCGGCACGCGGTCCTGCAGCAGCATCAGCTCATCGGCAATGTCGTTGGGCAGCAGGTCTCGGCGGGTGGACAACAATTGGCCGAACTTGATGAAGATCGGCCCCAGGTCCTGCAGGGCCAGGCGCAGGCGCGCGCCACGGCTGAGCTCGGACGGCTTGCGCGGCAACCAGCGCCACGGCATCAGCAGGCGCAGGCTCATCAGCCACCAGGGCAGCGGCAGGTCGAACAGCAGGTCATCGAGACGGTAGCGGATCACCACACGCTGGATGCGAAATAGACGGCGGACGGCGAGCAGCTTCATGCGTTATCGCTGGTATCAAGGGTTCGGGAAAGGCGCTTGAGACGCGCCTCGAGTCGTTCTGTATCGAGCTTCAGGGCATCGAGCTCGCTGAAGGCGGCTTCGGCTTCGCGCTTGCCGACCAGAGTGCGGGACTCTTCGGCCAGGTACTCGGAAAGGTTCTGGCTGAAGCGCGCCAGGCCCTGACGGGTCCAGCGTGCGCGCAGGCGGATGTGGCCGGCCAGCAGCGCCGTGGCGACCGGGCCGAGCCAGCGTTGCAGCTCGTGCTCCCAGTCCAGCTCCAGGTCCTGCAGCACACCGAACAGGTCGAGCAGCACGGCGCTGTCGCCATGCAGTTCCACTTGCGGGCTGTGCAGCACGGCAGTCTTGTCCCTGGCCAGGGCCAGTTGCGCCAGGCTGCCGGCCGGGGCGCGCAGGCTGCAGTCGACCTCGCCTTGCCAGTGGGCGGCGAGCATCAGGCCCTCTTCATCGGGCAGGATGAACACCTGCAGGGCCGGTTGGCGGCAGTCGATCTCGATGACCTTGCCCTCGAGCGCGGCCAGCCGCGGCAGTGCCGTGCTGTCCATGCGCAGGACGCGGTTCAGGCCATGTTCGACGCTGGCGAACAGCCCGGCCAGCAGCATCAGGGTTTGATTCCCCGGTGCACGGCAACGATGCCACTAGTCATGTTGTGATAGGTGACGCGGTCGAAACCGGCATCGACCATCATGGCCTTCAGGGTTTCCTGATCGGGGTGCATGCGGATCGACTCGGCGAGGTAACGGTAGCTCTCCGAGTCGTTCGTGATCAGCTTGCCGGCCAGCGGCATGAAGGCGAACGAGTAAGCGTCGTAGGCCTTGGACATCAGCTTGTTGGTAGGCTTGGAGAACTCCAGCACCAGCAGGCGACCGCCCGGCTTGAGCACGCGCAGCATCGAGCGGATGGCTTCGTCCTTGTGGGTGACGTTGCGCAGGCCGAAGGCAATGGTCACGCAGTCGAAGTGGTTGTCCGGGAATGGCAGCTTCTCGGCGTCGGCCTGGACGAACTCGATGTTGCCGGCCACGCCACGGTCGAGCAGGCGGTCACGGCCCACCTTGAGCATTGATTCGTTGATGTCGGCCAGCACTACCTGGCCGGTCGGGCCGACCAGCCGCGAAAACTTGGCGGCCAGGTCGCCGGTACCGCCGGCGATGTCCAGTACACGATTGCCGGCGCGTACACCCGACAGCTCGATGGTGAAGCGCTTCCACAGGCGGTGCATGCCGCCGGAAAGCACGTCGTTCATCAGGTCATACTTGGCCGCTACCGAGTGGAACACCTCGGCGACTTTCTTCGCCTTCTGGCTTTCAGGGACGTCCTGGTAACCGAAATGGGTGGTGGGTTCGGCGTGGTCGCCTTTGCGCTGGTCGTTCATATCGCTTCACCGGAAAAAATTACCGCCATTCTAGGGCGAACGGGCGGATTTGTCTTGGCGGGGTGTGCCAGTGGGCGGGGGCGGGCATAATGCTCATTATGTCTTCATCTTCAGGAACACCCGCATGACCCAGATCAGCGTCGAACGCAAACATTCCCTCGGCCGCGATGCCGCCCGTGCCAAGGCTGAAGCGCTGGTCGACAAACTGACCCGCGAGTACGACCTCAAGGCCACCTGGAACGGTGACCGGGTCGACGTGGCGCGCAGCGGTGCCAACGGCAGCGTGCACATCTTCGATGACCGCATCCGTGTCGAATTGAAGCTGGGCATGATGCTTTCGATGATGAGCGGCACCATCAAGGGCGAGATCGAGCGGGCGCTGGACAAAGCCCTGGCCTGAGCCCTTCCCGGGCCATGCTCCTTCACCTTAGGGTGAAGATTCTAATTTCCCTCTCTACCTTGTGCTCAAGCCCAACCTCCATGGGCGGTTCCTCCTCCACTCATGAGCATGAGGTACAGAGCATGGCCAAAGTGACTGTGAAGAAAAAGGACGACGCCCCGGGCACGCTGGGCGAGGTGCGCGGCTACGCGCGCAAGATCTGGCTGGCGGGCATCGGCGCCTATGCGCGTGTGGGCCATGAAGGCTCCGACTACTTCAATGAGCTGGTCAAGGCCGGCGAAGGCGTCGAGAAGCGTGGCAAGAAGCGCATCGACAAGGAGCTCGATGCTGCCAACAACCAGATCGACGAAGCCACCCAGGAAGTCAGTCGCGTACGCGGCAAGGTCGAAGTTCAACTGGACAAGATCGAAAAAGCTTTCGACGCGCGGGTAGGTCGCGCCTTGAATCGCCTTGGCATTCCGTCTAAACATGACGTTGAGGCGTTGTCCATCAAGCTTGAACAGCTGCACGAGCTGCTCGAGCGCGTCGCGCACAAACCATAAGGAGAGCAGGATGGCTGGCAAGAAGAATTCAGAGAAAGAAGGCAGCTCCTGGGTCGGCGGGATCGAGAAGTACTCCCGCAAGATCTGGCTGGCTGGGCTTGGTATCTATTCGAAGATCGACCAGGACGGCCCGAAGCTGTTCGACTCGCTGGTGAAGGATGGCGAGAAGGCCGAGAAGCAGGCGAAGAAGACCGCCGAAGATGTCGCTGAAACTGCCAAGTCGTCGACCACTTCGCGTGTGTCGGGCGTGAAGGACCGTGCGCTGGGCAAGTGGAGCGAACTCGAAGAGGCCTTCGACAAGCGCCTGAACAGCGCCATCTCGCGCCTTGGCGTGCCGAGCCGCAACGAGATCAAGGCCCTGCACCAGCAGGTGGATAGCCTGACCAAGCAGATCGAGAAACTCACCGGTGCCTCGGTTACGCCGATTTCGTCGCGCGCTGCGGCCAAACCGGCTGCGAGCAAGGCGGCCAAGCCACTGGCCAAGACGGCAGCGGCCAAGCCTGCGGCAAAAACCGCGGCAGCCAAGCCGGCAGCCAAAACTGCTGCGGCAAAACCTGCCACCAAGGCGGCTGCCAAACCTGTAGCAGCCAAACCAGCGGCGAAACCGGCAGCGGCCAAGCCTGCGGCAGCCAAGCCTGCGGCAGCCAAGAAACCTGCGGTGAAGAAAGCACCGGCGAAACCGGCAGCCGCCAAGCCGGCAGCCCCAGCGGCCAGCGCCGCTCCGGTCGCTAGCGCAGCTCCTGCACCAACCGCGGCTCCGGCCAGCAACCCACCTTCGGCACAGACAGGCACCGGTACCCTGATCTGATACCGCGTCGCCTTCTTCGCGGGTAAACCCGCTCCCACAGGTACTGCACCGTACCTGTGGGAGCGGGTTCACCCGCGAATGCGTCGGCTGCTGCAATACATTCCTGTCAGGCTTAACCCTCCAGGTAGCGCACCGCCAACTGCTCCGCTGCCCCCCGCGCCTGAGCCTGCAAATGCGGCGCCACCAGCATCATCACCTGGTACACCACAATCCCCACATCCCCCTCGCGCCCCAGTACCCGCTGATAATCCAGCGAGAACATCAGTGTCAAAGTGATCTGCTCCACCAGTTGCCCCAGCGCCTGGGTCTCGCTCTCCACCAGCCCCTGGCCCTTGAGGCTGGCCAGCAATGCCGCCAGCGTGCGCTTGAGCGCGTTGATCAGGCTACGCATGCCGCGGGCCAGCTTGGGCAGGCGCCCAGTCAGGTTCGACAGGTCCTGGAACAGGAAGCGGTACTGCGCCATGCGTTCGACGATCAGGTGCAGGAACAGCCAGTAATCCTCGGCGTCCAGGCGTACCTCCAGCGGCGGGTCGAGCAAGGGCATCAGCGCTTCTTCGAAGCGCTCGAACAGCCCCAGCACCAACGGCTCCTTGCCGTGGAAGTGGTAGTAGAGGTTGCCGGGGCTGATACCCAGTTCGTTGGCAATTTCCAGGGTGGATACGTTCGGTTCGCCCTGCTGGTTGAACAACTGCAGGGCACATTCGAGGATTCGGTCGCGAGTCTTCATCCAGTCGGCATGCTCATCGGGTCAGCACGTAGGTGCCCGGCGCAGGGCCCAGTGGTGGGTAGGTGGCATTGCCCAGTTCACTGCGCGGTGCCTTGAGGGGACCGGAGCGCGGTGTGATCCACTCCAGCCACAACGGCCACCAGCTACCTTCGCTGCGCTTGGCGTCGTGGAACCAGGCACGCGGGTCGCTGGACAGCTTGGGGTTGGCCAGGTAGTAGGCCTTGGGGTTGCCGGGCGGGTTGATGATGCTCTGGATGTGCCCGCTGTTGGCCAGCACGAAGCGCCGGTCACCGCCCAGCAGCAAGGCCGAGCGGTACACGGCGTCCCATGGGGTGATGTGGTCGTTGCTGCCGGCCACGGTGAAGCTGTCCAGTTCGACCTTCTGCAGGTCGATGGGGGTGCCGCACACTTCCAGGCCGGCGGGGTGGGTCAGCGGGTTGAGCTTGAAGAAGTCCAGCAGGTCGCCATGCAGCGCGGCGGGCAGGCGCGTGCTGTCGGCGTTCCAGTACAGGATGTCGAAGGCTGGTGGTGTCTTGCCGAGCAGGTAGTTGTTTACCCAGTAGTTCCATATCAGGTCGTTGGGCCGCATCCAGGCGAAGATCCGTGCCACCTCGGCGCCATCCAGCACGCCGCGCTGGTAGGAGCGGCGCTTGGCGGCTTCGATGGTCTGCTCGTCGGCGAACAGGCTGGCGGGGCTTTCGAACTTGCTGTCCAGCAGGCTGACCAGGTAGGTGGCGCTGCGCACCCGGCGCAGCTGGTGCTTGGCTTGCAGGTGGCCCTGCAGCGCGGCCATGGTCAGGCCGCCGGCGCAGGCCCCCATCAGGTTGGGGTCGCGGTTGCCACTGATGCTCCGGCAGGCGTTGAGCGCTTCTTCCAAGGCCTGCACGTAGCTGGACAGGCCCCATTCGCGGTGGCGCGGGTCGGGGTTGCGCCAGCTGACCATGAAAACCTGCAGGCCACTCTTGAGCATGTACTGGACAAAGCTGTTGGTCGCGCTGAGGTCGAAGATGTAGAACTTGTTGATCTGTGGCGGCACCACCAGCAGTGGCCGGGCGTACTGCTTTTCGCTCATCGGCTTGTACTGGATCAGCTCCAGCAGCTCGTTGCGAAACACCACGGCGCCGGCGGTCGCGGCCAGGTTGACGCCCACTTCGAAGGCGCGCTCGTCGACCTGGCGTGGCAGGCCGTTGTTGTGGCGCAGGTCATCGAGCAGATGGGCCATGCCGCGTACCAGGCTTTGGCCACCGCTGTTGAACAGTTCCTTGACTGCCAACGGGTTGAGCAGCGAGTTGCTCGGAGCCAAGGCATCGTTGATCAGGTTGAACAGAAAGTGCGCACGGGCCCGGTCATCATCGTCCAGGTGACTTTCCTCGATCCACAGGCGAGTTTGTTTCTGCCACGCCAGGTAGGCCTGCAGGCCGCGCCGGTAGAGCGGGTTCTGGCTCCATGTCGGGTCGTTGAAGCGCGGATCGCGCGGGTTCGGCTGAAACGGTGTGTCCCCCAGTATCACCCGGCCCAGTTGGCCCCCCAGTGCCAACAGGTGATGTGCGGTGTGCAGCGGGTGGCGCAGGCTCTGGCGGCTGACATTGCGCAGCGTGGAAATCAGGTCACGACCGCGCAGGCCGAGGATGGCGTTCTGCACGTTCATGCTGGTGGCGGGAAGCGTTGTCGTTCCTTTGGCCGGTTTGTCTTTCATGGCAACACTCCCTCGTCCTGACCTGGTGCCTCATGACTAAACATACTTACTGATTTAGCAGGGTATCTGTGGGAGCGGGTTCACCCGCGCACACCGGCGAAGCCGGTGCCATACACCGAGTTGGATTCTTCGCGGGTGAACCCGCTCCCACAGGCCCCCAAATCGCCCTCACACACCCGAAGCCGGGCGAGGATGCATGACGGCGCGCTGTCGTTCTTGCTGAAGGAACTTCATGATGATCGGCGCGACGGCCTCGGCCCGGGTGATCAGGAACAGATGGCCGTCGTCGATAATGTGTAGCTGGGCATTGGGAATTCGCCAGGCCAGCAGGCGCATGTTGATCAGCGGGATCAGCGGGTCGTCGTCGCCAGCCAGCACCAGGGTAGGCTGCTGGATCTTGTGCAGCCAGTGGATGCTGGTCCAGCCAAGCCCGGCGAACAGTTGCCAGTAGTAGCCCATTTTGCCGCCGGAGCGCACCTTGGCAGCATGGTGCATGGCCAGCTCCGGGTCGCGCCGGAAGCCGCCGCCATAGATCATCGGCGCAATGCGGATAACATGCGACGGCTGCACGTAACGCCGCGGGCTGGCCATCATCCACAACACCTTGGGCTTGCCCGGCACCATCACCGCACCGGCCGCAGTGGCGGCCAGTACCAGCTTCTTGCAGCGCTCGGGGTAATCGTGGGCAAACTGCTGGGCCAGGGCGCCGCCCCATGACACGCCGATGACATTGACCTGGCCGTAGTCGAGGTAGTCGAGCATGCGCGCCGTCAGTTTGGCCAAACCGGGGAAGCGATACGGGTGGCGGGGCGTGGACGAGCCGCCGACCCCGGGCACATCGAAGGCAATGACTTCCAGGTCCGGGTCCAGTGCTTCGATGAACGGGAACACCAGCTCCAGGTTGGCGCCGATGCCGTTGAAGATCAGCAACGGCGTCAGATGCGGTTTGCCCGGGCGGACGGCGGTGCGGATGGACTGATTGTCCAGCTCGACGGTCCTGAAGATGTAGGGTTGCGGCATGCGCGTGACTCATGGGGTGAAATGAACACCGTAGCCCCGCAGGGGGCAACGGCGCTGCAGCTCAACGTTCGTGAACGTAGGTGCCTGGGGCGGCTTCGCCTGCGGCATAGGCACGGTTGCCCAGGCGGGTCGGCGCCTTCTTCAGCTCGCCGGCGCGCTCGGCCAGCCAGCTCTGCCAGTGCAGCCACCAGGAGTCGGCATGCTTGGTGGCGTTCTCCTGCCAGGCCACTGGGTCACCCGGGCGATCGGCGCCGGTCATGAAGCGCGCCTTGGGGTTGCCCGGCGGGTTGAGGATGCTCTGGATATGGCCACTGTTGGACAGTACGAATTCGATCTTGCCGCCGAACAGGTGCGCCGAGCGATAGCAGGACTGCCAAGGGGTGATGTGGTCTGCGGTGCCGGCCACGCTGAAGATGTCGCACGGCACTTTCTTCAGGTCGATCGGGGTGCCGCACACTTCCAGGGCGTCCGGGCGGGTCAGCGGGTTGCTCTTGAACATCTCGATCAGGTCGCCGTGGAAGGCGGCCGGCAGGCGCGTGGTGTCGTTGTTCCAGAACAGGATGTCGAACACCGGCGGTTCGTTGCCGAGCAGGTAGTTGTTGACCCAGTAGTTCCAGATCAGGTCGTTGGGGCGCATCCAGGCGAACACCTTGGCCATCTCGCTGCCTTCGAGCACCCCGGCCTGGTAGGAGTGGCGCTTGGCGGCCTCCAGGGTCTGCTCGTCGACGAACAGGGCGACCTGGTTGTCCAGGGTGGTGTCCAGCACGCTGACCAGCAGGGTCAGGGCATTGACCTTGTTCTCGCCAAGGGCGGCATAGTGGCCGACCAATGCCGTGCAGGTGATGCCGCCGGAGCAGGCACCGAGCATGTTCAGGTCCTTGCTGCCGGTAATAGCCAGCACCGCATCGACCGCTTCCTTGAGGGCATCGATGTAGGTGGACAGGCCCCATTCGCGCTGGGCCTTGGTCGGGTTGCGCCAGCTGATGATGAAGGTCTGCTGCTGCGAGCGCAGGCAGTAGCGCGCCAGGCTCTTTTCCGGGCTCAGGTCGAATACGTAGAACTTGTTGATCTGCGGTGGCACCACCAGTAGAGGTCGGGCATGCACCTGCTCGGTGATGGGGCTGTACTGGATCAGCTCCAGCACGTCGTTGCGGTACACCACGGCACCTTCGCTGGTGCCCAGGTTCTTGCCCACTTCGAACGCGTCCATGTTCACCTGGCTGGGCATGCCACCGTTGTTGACCAGGTCCTTGGCCAGGTTGGACAGGCCATCGAGCAGGCTCTTGCCGCCGGTTTCGAAGAAACGTTTGACCGCTGCCGGGTTGGACAGGGTGTTGGTCGGGGCCATGGCTTCGGTCATCAGGTTGATGACGAACTGGCCGCGGCTGATGTCCTGGGGCGACAGGTCGCTGCTGCCGATCCAGTCCTGCAGCTCCTTGCGCCAGGCCAGGTAGGTTTGCAGGTAGCGGCGGTAAAGCGGGTTGTTGCTCCAGGCCGGGTCATTGAAGCGACGGTCGTCGCTTTCCGGGGCAAGGCTGGACTTGCCCAGCAGCACGTTCTTCAGCTCCAGGCCAAAGTGGGCCACATGCTTGGCGCTGTGCAGCGGTTGGCGCACGGCCTGGCGCAGCACGGTGCGTGCCGAGCTCAACAGGTCCTTGCGACGGATACCGATGACCGGGTTCAGCCCCAGGGTGTTTTCCGAGGCCTGCCGCTGCAGCTCATCATTGTTCTTGTTACTCATCTACGACGCTCCGTTGTCCTGAGACGAGTACCGGTTGCTGTGACGGGTGCACAGTTCTGAGCCCGGTACTGCTACTCGGGTGACCAGTGATAAGGAACAGCGGTGCTGCGAGGGTGCTGACTACCTGCAATTCGATGCAGGGAACTTGCCACCCCCCATTGGTTACCCGACTTTCATGTAATGCGCAAGACAGCCCGTCACTGGGCTGTCTGTAAGGCATTCAAACAGATGATTTTAGAAAATGCGCTCTAAATCCCGCAGGCCTTGCGCTAGAGCATGAGTTTGACCACCGACTCGGCGGGGTCGCGGGACTTCCCAGCCTTGTGCAGTTCGTCGAGGTACTCGGCCCACAGCTGTTCCTGGCGCAGACACAGCTGCTCGAGGTATTCCCAGGTGAACAGGCCGCTGTCATGGCCATCGTCGAAGGTCAGTTTCAGTGCATATTGGCCGGCAGGCTCCAGGCCGCTGAGGCCAACGTTGATCTTGCCGAACTGCAGGATGGGGTTGCCGTGGCCCTGGACCTCGGCGGAGGGAGAGTGCACGCGCAGGAATTCGGCGGGCAAGTGGTAGACCTCGCCGGGGGCGTAGGTGAGGCTGAGGGTTTTCGAGGCTTTGTGCAGGTTGATGGCGGTGGGCAGGCGGGCCATGGGCGGAATCTCTCGGGAGCTGATGGAGCAAGCTTCCAGCTTATGATGGAGGGATTCAAGGGCCTCTTCGCGGGCACGCCCGCTCCCACAGGATCACCACATGCTTTGGGTCTGTGGTGATCCTGTGGGAGCGGGCGTGCCCGCGAAGCAGTCGACGCCGTTTTTACAGGATGTAACGCGACAGGTCTTCGTTCTGCGCCAGCTCACCCAGGTGGCTGTTCACATACGCTGCGTCGATCTGGATCGGCGCTTCGTCATGAGTGCTGGCCAGGTCGCCAGCGCTGAACGACACCTCTTCGAGCAAACGCTCGAGCAGGGTGTGCAGGCGGCGGGCACCGATGTTCTCGGTCTTCTCGTTGACCTGGTAGGCAATTTCGGCCAGGCGCTTGATGCCGTCGGCGAGGAACTCGATGTTCAGGCCTTCGGTCTTGAGCAGGGCCTGGTACTGTTCGGTCAGCGACGCGTGCGGCTCCTGCAGGATGCGCTCGAAGTCTTCCGGAGTCAGTGCCTTGAGCTCCACACGGATCGGCAGGCGGCCTTGCAATTCGGGCACCAGGTCGCTCGGCTTGCTCAGATGGAACGCACCCGAGGCAATGAACAGGATGTGGTCGGTCTTGACCATGCCCAGCTTGGTGTTGACGGTGCAGCCTTCGATCAGCGGCAGCAAATCGCGCTGCACGCCTTCACGGGACACGTCGGCGCCGCCAACGTTACCGCGTTTGGCAACCTTGTCGATTTCGTCGATGAACACGATGCCGTGCTGTTCGACCGCTTCCAGGGCCTTGGCCTTGAGCTCTTCCTCGTTGACCAGGCGGCTCGCTTCTTCATCGCGAACCATCTTCAGCGCTTCTTTAACCTTCAGCTTGCGCGCCTTGCGCTTGCCTTTGCCCATGTTGGCGAACAGGCTCTGCAGCTGGTTGGTCATTTCTTCCATGCCGGGCGGCGCGGCAATTTCGACGCCCACGGCATCGGCCACTTCGATCTCGATTTCCTTGTCGTCCAGCTGGCCTTCGCGCAAGCGCTTGCGGAACAGCTGGCGGGTGTTGGAGTCGGTGCTGGTCTGCGCGGCTTCCTCGGCGAAGCTGCTGACCCGCGCCTGCGGCAGCAGGGCGTCGAGGATGCGGTCTTCGGCGGCGTCCTCGGCGCGGTGGCGCACGCGGATGATCTCTTGCTCACGCAGCATCTTCAGCGCGGCATCGGCCAGGTCGCGGATGATCGACTCGACGTCGCGGCCCACGTAGCCCACTTCGGTGAACTTGGTGGCTTCGACCTTGAGGAACGGCGCGTTGGCCAGCTTGGCCAGGCGGCGGGCGATCTCGGTCTTGCCGACGCCGGTGGGGCCGATCATCAGGATGTTTTTCGGGGTCACTTCTGTGCGCAGCTCGGCGGGGAGCTGCATGCGCCGCCAACGGTTGCGCAGGGCGATGGCCACGGCGCGCTTGGCGTCGTCCTGGCCGATGATGTGGCGGTTGAGTTCGTGGACGATCTCGCGGGGGGTCATGGACATGATGAAAATGGTCCTCGGGCGGAATGAATCAGCGTGGAAAAACCCCATCACCGGGATGAGGCGCCAGAACAGCTGATCAGTCGGCCAGGTCCTGCTCCTCGATGGTCAGGTTGTGGTTGGTGAACACGCAGATATCGCCAGCGATGTTCAGGGCGGTCTCGGCGATTTCACGGGCCGAGAGGTCGGTCTTGTTCAGCAGGGCGCGGGCTGCGGCCTGGGCGTAGGCGCCGCCGGAACCCATGGCGATCAGGCCGTCTTCGGGCTCGACCACATCGCCGTTGCCGGTGATGATCAGAGAGGCGTCCTTGTTGGCCACGGCCAGCATGGCTTCCAGGCGGCTCAGGGAACGGTCGGTACGCCATTCCTTGGCCAGTTCCACGGCGGCGCGGACCAGATGGCCCTGATGTTTCTCGAGCTGGCCTTCGAAGCGCTCGAACAGGGTGAACGCATCGGCGGTGGCGCCGGCGAAGCCCGCGATGACCTGGCCGTGGTACAGGCGGCGCACCTTCTTGGCGTTGCCTTTCATCACGGTGTTGCCGAGGGATACCTGGCCGTCGCCGCCCATGACGACTTTGCCGTTACGGCGGACAGAAACGATGGTGGTCAAGGGGAGAGTCTCCACGCAGCGGGGCGAAAGTGCCTGATGCAGACTCATATGGGGGTGGGGGGAAGGATTTCAACCGTGGGGGATGAATGGTCGGTGCAGGCTCAAGGTTGTACGCGGTCAATGTGGGAGCGGCCTTGCGTCGCGAAAGGGCCGCGCAGCGGCCCCAGGTTCTCGGCATCATGCATAGATTGCTGGGGCCGCTTTGCGGCCCTATCGCGATACAAGGCCGCTCCCACAGGGGTTACTCAGGCCTCGTGGCAGACATGCCCATCGACCAAGGTATAACGCACCGCACCCGGCAGGCAGTGGCCGATGAACGGGCAGTTCTCGCCGCGCGAGAACCACTGCTCGCCGGCCACGGTCGAGGCTTGCGGGTCGAACAGCACCAGGTCGGCCGCGCCACCCACTTTCAGCTCGCCGGCCGGCAGGCGCAGGGCCGCCGCCGGGCCGCTGCTCAGGCGGGCCAGCAAGGTTGGCAGGTCGAGCAGGCCGTCCTGCACCAGGGTCATGGCCAATGGCAACAGCAGCTCGACGCTGCTGATGCCCGGCTCGGTGGCGCCAAACGGGGCCAGCTTGGCGTCGCGCTCGTGCGGCTGGTGGTGGCTGGAAATCGCCTGGATCACCCCCGACTTCACCGCCTCGCGCAGGCCGTCGCGGTCGGCGGCGGTGCGCAGCGGCGGCTGCACGTGGTAGAGGCTGGAGAACTCGCGCAGCGATTCGTCGGTGAGAATCAGCTGATACAGCGCCACATCGGCGGTCACCGGCAGGCCCAGGGCCTGTGCCTGGGCGATCAGCCGCGCGCCGCGGGCGCTGGTGATCTGGGTGAAGTGCGCCCGCACGCCGGTCTGTTCCACCAGCAGCAGGTTGCGCGCCAGAGCCACGGTCTCGGCGGTTTCCGGGATGCCCGGCAGGCCGAGGAAGCTGGCCATGGCACCTTCGTGGGCCAGGCCACCGTGGGCCAGGTCGCGGTCCTGGGAGTGGAACACCACGGTCAGGTCGAAGGTGGCGGCGTATTCCAGGGCGCGGGCCAGGGTACGGTTGTTGGGGATTTCCTTCAGGCCATTGCCGAAGGCCACGCAGCCGGTGTCGCGCAGGGCCACCAGCTCGGCCAGTTGCTCGCCTTCCAGGCCCTTGGTCAAGGCGCCGATCGGGTAGACCTTGCTGTTGGCGGCCTCGCGGGCGCGGTCGAGGATCAGTTCGGCCACGGCCGAGGTGTCCAGCACCGGCTTGGTCTGCGGTGGGCAGCACAGGCTGGTGACACCGCCGGCGACGGCGGCGCGGGTTTCACTGGCGATGTTGCCTTTGCGGCTGTAGCCCGGCTCGCGCAGGGACACGCCAAGGTCGACCAGGCCGGGCGCGGCGACCAGGCCGTCAGCCTGGATCGTGCGGCTGGCGCTGAACCCGGCCGGTGCGGCGCCGATGGCGGCAACGCGGCCGCCGTCCAGGTGCAGGTCGGTGACCTGGTCCAGGCCGCTGTTGGGGTCGATGACCCGGGCGCCGAGAATACTGATGGTCACTGGGCGTTCTCCTGGTCGAATTGACGTTGCGCGTTCTGCCCGCTCATGGCCATGGACAGCACGGCCATGCGCACGGCGATACCGTAGGTGACCTGGTTGAGGATCACCGAGTGCTTGCCGTCGGCCACCGCCGACTCGATTTCCACGCCACGGTTGATCGGGCCCGGGTGCATGACGATGGCGTCGGGCTTGGCGCCGGCCAGGCGCGCGGTGGTCAGGCCGAACAGGCGGTAGAACTCGCCTTCGCTGGGCAGCAGGCCACCGGCCATGCGCTCACGCTGCAGGCGCAGCATGATCACCACATCGACGTCCTTCAGGCCTTCGGCAAGGTCGGTGTATACCTTCACACCATACTGCTCGATACCGATCGGGATCAGGGTTTTCGGGCCGACCACGCGAATGTCCGGGCAGCCCAGGGCTTTGAGCGCCAGCATGTCGGAGCGAGCCACGCGCGAGTGCAGGATGTCGCCGACGATGGCCACCGACAGGTTCTCGAAACTGCCCTTGTGGCGGCGGATGGTGAGCATGTCGAG
This sequence comes from Pseudomonas sp. B10(2017), assembly GCF_002113295.1. Classification (NCBI taxonomy): domain Bacteria; kingdom Pseudomonadati; phylum Pseudomonadota; class Gammaproteobacteria; order Pseudomonadales; family Pseudomonadaceae; genus Pseudomonas; species Pseudomonas sp. B10(2017). The sequence goes on along the minus strand of NZ_NEJU01000003.1, from coordinate 353,509 downwards.
CATGCCCTGGGTCGGGTGCGCATGCCGGCCGTCGCCGCCATTGATCACGGCAACTTCCGGGCACACGTGCTCGGCGATGAAGTGCGCGGCCCCGGAATCGGAGTGGCGCACCACGAACATGTCGGCGGCCATGGCTTCGAGGTTGCGCAGGGTGTCGAACAAGGTTTCGCCCTTGCTGGTCGAGGAGGTCGACACGTTCAGGCTGATCACGTCGGCCGACAGGCGCTGGGCCGCCAGTTCGAAGGTGGTACGGGTACGTGTGGAGTTCTCGAAGAACACGTTGCACACGGTCTTGCCGCGCAGCAACGGGACTTTCTTCACGGCCCGGGCACCGACTTCCAGGAAGGAGTCGGCAGTGTCGAGGATCTCGGTGAGCAGTTCGCGGGGCAAACCGTCGAGCGAGAGGAAGTGGCGCAGCTGGCCCTGATCATTGAGCTGCAGCGGGCGCTTGGCGTCGATTGGCGTCATCGCGGGGGACTCTTAAAGGGCGGAAGCGGAGGCGAGGTCCTGGCGCTCGAGGGCGAGCGGTGCGGGTCCGGTCAATTTTACCCGTTCATGGGCGGCCAGCGACAGGGTGGCGCCGAGTACATTCGGGCGGATTGGCAGTTCGCCGGCATCCAGGTCCAGCAGGCAGACCAGGGTGACGCTGGCCGGGCGGCCATAATCGAACAGTTCGTTGAGCGCGGCGCGCACCGTGCGGCCGCTCATCAGCACGTCATCCACCAGCACCAGGTGCTGGCCCTCGACCTCGAACGGCAGCTCGGACGGGCGCACTTGCGGGTGCAGGCCGTTCTGGCTGAAGTCGTCGCGATAGAACGACACATCCAGAGTGCCCATGGGGCTGGTGTCGCCCATGGCTTCCTGCAGGGCCTGGGCAACCCAGACGCCGCCGGTGCGGATGCCGATGTAGCGCGGTTCGGTAATTGCCCGGCGGGCCAGGTGGGCGCGAAGGTCGACGGCCATCTGCCGAATCAGTTCGGCTGGATCGGGTAGGCTCATTGCAGGCTCCTCGGAAGGGTGCGCCGGGCGGGCCCGGCGGCAAAGATGATCAGGTATTGGCCTCCAGCCAGCCTTGCAGCAACAGGGCGGCCGCGATGGCATCGACCGGGTTGTCGCGGTAGCTGCCGCGCTGGCCGCCACGGGCCATGCGCTCGCCCTTGGCCTCGAAGGTGGTCAGGCGTTCGTCGTGGGTGTGCACGGGCAGGTTGAAGCGGCCGTTCAGGCGGCGGGCGAACTTTTCTGCGCGGGCGCTCATTTCGCTGGGGGTGCCGTCCATGTTCAGCGGCAGGCCAACGACGATTGCGTCGGGCTTCCATTCGGCAATCAGCTTTTCCACCTGGGCCCAGTCCGGCACGCCGTTCTGTGCCTTCAGGGTGCAAAGCTCGCGGGCCTGGCCGGTGACCACCTGGCCGACGGCTACGCCGATCTGTTTGCTGCCGTAGTCGAAGCCCAGCAGCAGACGCAGTTCAGGGTGCAGTTCGGCCATCAGGCATGGCCCGCCTGGCTGGTCAGCAGGTTCAGGTTGATCCCCAGGCTGGCGGCGGCGGCTTCCAGGCGCAGGTCACTGGTCAGGCCGAAGATGATTTCCGGGTCGAACGGGCAGTTGAGCCAGGCGTTGTCGGCAAGCTCCGCTTCCAGTTGGCCCGCTTCCCAGCCGGCATAGCCCAGGGTGATCAGGCTCTGTTTCGGACCTACGCCGGCGGCGATGGCAAGCAATATATCCTGCGAAGTGGTCAGCGACAGCCCCTCCAGCGCCACGGTGGCCTGGAAACTGCATTCGCTGCTGTGCAGCACGAAGCCGCGGTCGGTCTGTACCGGGCCACCTTGGTAGATCGGCACCTGCAAGGTGCTGGCCGGTGGCATTTCGTCCGGGCGCAGCTGCTCGAGGATGTCGGCCAGGTTCAGCTCCTGCGGCCGGTTGACCACCAGACCCATGGCGCCATGGGCATTGTGCTCGACAATGTACGTGAGGGTCTGGGCGAAGTTCGGATCGGCCATGTGCGGCATGGCGATCAGGAACTGATGCTTGAGGTAGCTCGGCGTGAGGGTTTTCATGGGGGATAGTGTGGCGCCAGGTGGCGAGGCTGACAAGGTGCTCGGCATGGCTGTTTTGAGGCTGCTGTGCAGCCCATCGCCGCCAAGCCAGCTCCCACACCGATCGCATCGATCTCAAGCCATGTGCTATCCCTGTGGGAGCTGGCTTGCCGGCGATGGGGCGCAAAGCGGCCCTGATTCAGTTACTGGACAGACGGTCCCCACGGGCAAAGCGCCACGTGCGGATGATCTCCAGCCGGTCAAACTCGGCCAGGTCCCCGGTAAACGGCGCAAACGGCGCCGCCAGCCGCACGATGCGCTGCGCCGCCTGGTCCAGTACCGGTTGCCCGGACGACTCCAGCACCAGCACCTCGTACAGCGAGCCATCGCGGTTGATCGACACCATCATGCGCAGGTTGCCGTAGATTTGTTGCCGGCGCGCTTCGTCGGGGTAGTTCAGGTTGCCCACCCGCTCGACCTTCTTGCGCCACTCTTCCTTGTACCAGGCACCCTTGTCGCGCATGGTCGATGCAGCATTGAGCCGGTGGATGCGTGGGCGCTTGGCGTACATCTGTTGTTCGTTGGACAGCTCCGCCTCCAGGCTGGCGATCTGGCTGGACAACTGCGAGCTGTCGAAGTCCGGTGCCGGTGCTGCCGGCTTGGGCTGCGGCTTGCTTTCCCTGGGCTTGGGCTCGACCTTCTGTGGCTTGGGCGCCGTGGTCACTACCGCCGACTTCTGCGGGACAGGGGGCGGTACCACCTCGGGCTTCGCGGCGGGTGGCGGGGTGATCTTGTTGATCTTGCTGTCCTGGAACGGTGCCAGTTCGGTGGTCTTGGGCACCGCTTTCTTGTCTAGGGTGCCGCTGCCCTGCTGGTTGGCCTGGGCCTGGAAATCGGCCTTCTCCGGCGGTTTCTCGCTCTTGAAGGTGGCCAGGGTGATGTCCATGGTGTGGCGGATTTCGGCAGGCTTGACCACGCTGAAGCCGACGCCAAGGATCAGCGCCAGGTGCACCAGGGCGGCCAGGAACAGGGTAAAGCCGAGCCGGTCCACCGGGCGAACACGGGGGGGAAGCAGGTCGGCGGGGATGTCAGCGGGCAGCGTCATCAGGTTTCCAGCAACCGCAGGGCGGGGTAGCAGGCCAGGCCAAAAGGACCCGCATCATACCCCACTCTGGGTTGTTGCCGTGCGTCGGCGGTCAGCGCGCCTTCAGCTGGCGATCAATGGCATCCATCAATTTCCCGCCGATATCGGTGTTGTAGGCGGCATCGATCTCGCGGATGCAGGTGGGGCTGGTGACATTGATTTCGGTGAGGTAGTCGCCGATCACGTCCAGGCCCACGAACATCAGGCCCTTCTCGCGCAGGGTCGGGCCGACCTGGGCGGCGATCCAGCGGTCGCGGTCGGTCAGCGGGCGTGCCTCGCCACGGCCGCCGGCGGCCAGGTTGCCACGGGTCTCGCCGCTGGCCGGGATACGCGCCAGGCAGTAGTCCACCGGCTCGCCGTCGATCATCAGGATGCGCTTGTCGCCGTCGACGATCTGCGGCAGGTATTCCTGCGCCATGATCTGCTGGTTGCCGTGCTGGGTCAGGGTTTCCAGAATCACCGACAGGTTCGGGTCGTCCTTGCGGTGGCGGAACACCGAGGCGCCGCCCATGCCGTCCAGCGGCTTGAGGATCACGTCACCGCGGCTGTTGGCGAACTCGCGCAGGATGTCGACACGGCGGCTGACCAGAGTCGGCGCCATGCACTGCGGGAACTGGGTGGCGAACAGTTTTTCGTTGCAGTCGCGCAGGCTCTGCGGGCGGTTGACCACCAGCACGCCTTCGCGCTCGGCCTGCTCCAGCAGGTAGGTGCTGTAGACGAATTCCATGTCGAAGGGCGGGTCCTTGCGCATCAGGATCACGTCCAGCTCGGCCAGCGCGCTGTCCTGCTCATCGCCCAGCTCGAACCAGCGGGCCGGGTCGGCGAACACTTTCAGCGGGCGCATCTGCGCACGCGCCTGGCCGGCGCCCAGGTACATGTCGCGCTGTTCCATGTAGAACAGGCTCCAGCCGCGCGCCTGTGCGGCCAGCAACATGGCCAGCGAGCTGTCCTTCTTGTAGGAGATGGACGCGATGGGGTCCATGACAATGCCGAGGCGAACGCTCATGGGGTGGTTCCTCTTGGCGGCGCGTGGCCGCGATGGATCGAAAGAAAAGTGGCTCAGGGTGGCGCCGTGAGCGCCGCCGGTCAAGGGGCTCCGCAGATGGAACGGCCACCCGGAGTGTGCTAAAAATGCCAGTCATAGCGCTATACAACAGGCCTTTGCGGCTGCTGCGCAGCCCTATCGCGACGCAAGGCCGCTCCTACAGGAGATTGCGGTCCCTTGTAGGAGCGGCCTTGTGTCGCGATAGGGGCGCGAAGCGGCCCCAGGAATTCGGCATAAGCAGCGACGGTAGCCCAAGTGATGGAACAACCCCTGAAGGTGATGGTGATCGACGATTCGCGCACGATCCGCCGCACCGCGCAGATGTTGCTCGGTGAAGCGGGCTGCGAGGTGATCACCGCCAGTGATGGCTTCGATGCCCTGGCCAAGATCGTCGACCACCAGCCCAGCATCATCTTCGTCGATGTGTTGATGCCGCGCCTGGACGGCTACCAGACCTGCGCGGTAATCAAGCACAACAGTGCCTTCAAGGACACCCCGGTCATTCTGCTGTCGTCACGTGACGGCCTGTTCGACAAGGCCCGCGGCCGGGTGGTCGGCTCCGACCAGTTCCTGACCAAACCGTTCAGCAAGGAAGAACTGCTCGACGCGATCCGCGCCCACGTGCCCGGTTTTGCCGCAGCCCAACAACACGCACCCTGACCGAGCCCCGCCATGGCACGGTCTTTCTTTCCTGATGGGGAACCAGTATGGCCCGAGTTCTGATTGTCGACGACTCGCCGACAGAGATGTACCGATTGACCGAATGGCTGGAAAAGCACGGCTACCAGGTGCTCAAGGCCAACAACGGTGCCGATGGCGTGGCCCTGGCCAGGCAGGAAAGGCCCGACGCAGTGCTGATGGACATCGTCATGCCCGGCATGAACGGCTTCCAGGCCACCCGCCAGCTCAGCAAGGACCCGGAAACCAGCGCCATCCCGGTGATCGTGGTCACCACCAAGGACCAGGAAACCGACCGTATCTGGGCCACGCGCCAGGGCGCTCGTGACTTCCTGACCAAACCGGTGGAAGAGGACGCGTTGATCGCCAAGCTCAAAGAAGTGCTCGGGGCTTGACCACCCGCCCGCAGGGCGCGTCGCTGACCGCCTTCGAGTTGTTGCTGGACATTGACCGGCGCTGCCGCCTGCTGGTCGCCGACCAGCCGCCGCAGGACAACCGCCTGCAACAGTGGAGCGGCATCGGCTTTCGTATTGCCGGGCAATGGTTCGTCGCGCCCATGGGCGAGGTTGCCGAGGTGCTGCGCGAACCGCGCAGCAGCCGCGTGCCCGGCGTGCAGCCGTGGGTGTGCGGGGTAGCCAACCTGCGCGGCCGGCTGTTGCCGGTGATGGACCTGAGCAGCTTCTTCGGCCTGGGCCACGCCGCCCCGGGCAAGCAGCGGCGGGTGCTGGTGCTGGACCACGAGGACCTGTTCGTCGGCCTGCTGGTGGACGAGGTGCTGGGCCTGCAGCACTTTGCCCTCGACAGCCTGCAGCTGTCGCCACCACAGCCGCTGATCCGCGCCGCTGCACCTTTCGTGCAGGGGCACTTCCCGCGTGAACGCAACTGGGCGATCTTCAGCCCCTTCGCCCTGGCCCAGGCGCCGGGCTTTCTCGATGTGGCGTTATAGGACCTGCGAACGTGAACAAGCCTGTCACCCCCGTCACCACCGTGACCCCGCGTACCCGCAGCATCGCGCAGATCACCTTGTTGTTCCTGATCCTGATCCTGTCGATCATCCTGCTGTTCGCCAACTTTGCCTACCTGAATACCCAGTCCAACTACGACAAGCAGTACATCGGCCACGCCGGCGAACTGCGGGTGCTGTCGCAGCGCATCGCCAAGAACGCCACGGAAGCCGCCACCGGCAAGGCCCTGGCCTTCAAACTGCTGTCGGACGCGCGCAACGATTTCGAGCGGCGCTGGGGCTACCTGCGTGAAGGTGACAAGTCCACCGGCCTGCCACCCGCGCCGCCCACGGTGCGTGACGAGATGGAGGCGGTACGCCGCGACTGGGAAAACCTGCGCAAGAACACCGACACCATCCTGGCCAGCGAGCAGACGGTGCTGTCGCTGCACCAGGTGGCGGCGACCCTGGCCGAGACCGTGCCGCAGTTGCAGGTGGAATACGAGAAAGTGGTCGAAATCCTGCTGCAGAGCGGCGCCCCGGCCAGCCAGGTGGCGGTAGCCCAGCGTCAGCTGCTGCTGGCCGAACGCATTCTCGGCTCGGTCAACACCGTGCTGGCCGGTGACGACGCCGCGGCCCAGGCGGCCGACGCCTTCGGCCGCGATGCCGGGCGCTTCGGCCAGGTGCTCGAGGGCATGCTCAGTGGCAACGCGGCGATCCAGGTGACCCGTGTCGAAGACGCCGACGCTCGTGCGCGCCTGGCCGAAATTGCCGAGCTGTTCCAGTTCGTTGCCGGCTCGGTGGATGAAATCCTCGAAACCTCGCCGGAACTGTTCCGGGTGCGCGAGGCTGCCGGCAACATCTTCAGCCTGTCGCAAACCCTGCTCGACGAGGCCTCGCACCTGGCCAACGGTTTCGAAAACTTGGCCGGCGGGCGCACCCTCGACACTGTCGGCGGCTATGTGCTGGGCCTGCTGGCGCTGGCTTCGATCATCCTCATCGGCCTGGTGATGGTGCGCACCACCAACCGCCAGCTGCGTGAGACAGCGGAAAAGAACGAACGCAACCAGCAGGCGATCATGCGCCTGCTCGACGAAATCGAAGAGCTGGCTGACGGCGACCTGACCGTGACCGTATCGGTGACCGAAGACTTCACCGGCGCCATTGCCGATTCGATCAACTATTCCGTGGACCAACTGCGCGACCTGGTCGCCACCATCAACCACAGCGCCGTGCAGGTCGCTGCCGCCGTGCAGGACACACAGAACACTGCACGCCAGCTGGCCAAGGCCTCCGAACACCAGGCCGAGCAGATCAGCGAGGCATCCGAGGCGGTAGGCGACATGGTCGAGTCGATAGACCGGGTTTCGGCACACGCCTACGAGTCGGCCAAGGTGGCCGAACGCTCGGTGGCGATCGCCAACAAGGGCAACGAGGTGGTGCACAACACCATCAACGGCATGGACAACATTCGCGAGCAGATCCAGGACACCGCCAAACGCATCAAGCGCCTCGGTGAGTCTTCCCAGGAAATCGGCGATATCGTCAGCCTGATTGACGACATTGCCGACCAAACCAACATTCTCGCGCTCAACGCGGCGATTCAGGCCTCGTTGGCCGGCGAGGCTGGCCGTGGGTTCGCCGTGGTTGCCGACGAAGTGCAGCGCCTGGCCGAGCGCTCGTCGTCGGCCACCCGGCAGATCGAGGCGCTGGTGCGCACCATCCAGGCCGACACCAACGAGGCGGTCATTTCCATGGAGCAGACCACCGCCGAAGTGGTGCGCGGTGCCCGCCTGGCCCAGGATGCCGGGGTGGCGCTGGCCGAGATCGAAGGCGTATCGCAGAACCTCGCCGATCTTATCCACAGCATCTCCGATGCCGCCCAGCTGCAGACTTCGTCTGCCGGGCAGATATCCCACACCATGGCGGTCATCCAGCAGATTACCGCGCAGACCTCCGCCGGTTCCGGCGCCACCGCCGACAGCATCCGCCACCTGGCACGCATGGCCAGCGAGATGCGCCGTTCGGTGTCCGGATTCACCCTGCCGCCACCAGCAGAGCCCAAGTGAATGGTCCTGCTGAAGAGCCGCGCCGAGGAGTGCCCATGGCTGTAGCACCAGTAAGCCCCGAGCGCCACGACACGGTGGCGCTGGCCTGGACCAAGGCCGCCATCCTCGACTGCCTGGGCCAGGCGCGCCAGGCGCTGGAGCGCTTTGCCGGCGAGCCTGGCGACCTGTCGATGCTGGCATTCGTGGTCGACAACCTGCACCAGGTGCACGGCTGCCTGCGCATGCTCGAACTGCGCGGCGCCACGCGCCTGGCCGAAGAACTGGAACTGTTCGCCAAGGCCCTGGCCGATGGCCAGGTCAGCCCCCGCGGTGATTGCCTGGGCGCGTTGTTCCGCGGCCTGGAGCAATTGCCGTCGTACCTGGAGCGCCTGCGCGGCGCCCGCCACGACCTGCCTCTGGTGATGCTGCCGCTGCTCAACCAACTGCGTGCCTGCCGTGGCGAGGAGCCATTGGCCCAGGCCAGCCTGATCAGCGGCGCCGCCCAACGCTTTGCCGGTGCCGACGACCTGGCCAACCTCGACCTGTCGCTGGGCAACTGGCGCGAGCAGCTGCAGGCAGGGCCTGGCCGCGATGCCCTGCGCTCGGTGGTGACCGCGCTGTGCGACGACCTGATGCGCATCAAGGAGCGGCTGGACCAGTTCGTGCGTGGCGACCGCCAGAACAGCGAGCAGCTCGATGCACTGCTGGCGCCCCTGCGCCACGTGGCCGACACCCTGGCAGTGCTGGGCTTCCAGCAGCCACGCCGGGTGATCATCGACCAGGTGCTGGCGCTGCAGGCCCTGGCCCAGGGCGAGCGGGCCGTGGACGACGCGGTGTTGATGGATGTAGCAGGGGCCTTGCTGTACGTGGAGGCTACGCTCAACGGCATGGTCGGCCCGCTGGAGGAAAACGGCCAGGGCGGCCTGCCGGGCTCGGACCTGGCCGAGATCCGCCAACTGGTGTTGAACGAGTCGCTGAACGTACTGCAGCAGGCCAAGGATCTGATCGGCGATTGCCTGGAGTCCGGCTGGCCGCGGCAACGCCTGCAACCCTTGCCAGGGCTGTTGCAGCAGATTCGCGGTGCGCTGGCGATGTTGATGCTACCAGCCGTGGCCGAGCTGTTCGCCGGTTGCGCCAGCTATGTGCAGCGCTGGCTGCAGCACCTGGAGATGGAGCCGCCAGCCGATGAGCTGACGCACCTGGCCGAGGCCCTGAGCGCCGCCGAATGCTACCTGCAATGGCGGGTGGCGGACCCATTGGCGGATGGCCAGCCCTTCATCGACATGGCGCGCGCCAGCCTTGCGGCGCTGGGGGTGCACTGCGCGCTGGTCGAGGCCACCGCGGGCCGCGATGGCAGCGCTGATGGCATCGATGACGAGTTGCGTGAAGTGTTCCTCGACGAGGCCGGTGAGCTGCTGCCGGAAATCGAGCGCCACTGGCTGCGCTGGCGTGCCGACAACCAGCAGCGCGAGGCATTGGGAGAAGTGCGCCGTGCCTTGCATACGCTCAAGGGCAGCGGCCGCATGGTGCATGCCGAGGCGGTGGCCGAACTGGCCTGGGGCGCCGAACACCTGCTGAACCGGGTACTCGAGGGCCGCAGCGTGCTCGGCCCTGAAGGCGTTGTGGCCCTGCAGCAGGTATTCGTCTACCTGCCGGACCTGCTCGCCGACTTTGCCGCAGGCCAGTTACCGCAACTGACGGAAATCGAGGAGCTGGCCGGGCACCTGCATGCTCTGGCCGAAAACGATGCCCCGGTGGCAGCCGACATCGATGGTCTCGACCCGCAATTGCTCGACATTTTCCGTAGCGAGGCGCAGGGCCACCTGGCCAGCCTGGATGCTTTCCTGCAGGGCGCCGACGGCCACGATACGCAGGTCAGCGATGGCCTGCAGCGCGCCCTGCATACGCTCAAGGGCAGTGCCGCCATGGCCGGGGTGATGCCGGTCGCTGAACTGGCCACCGCCTTCGATCGCCTGGCACGTGAATACAAAGGCCACCAACTGCCTCTGCAAATGGCCGAGATCGAATGGCTGGAAGCTGCTCGCTCGCTGTTCCACCTGGGCCTGGCGCAACTCGATAGTACGCCGCTGGCGGCCATCCCTGGTGCCGCGGAGCTGATCGAGCAGGTTGGCCAGGCGGTGGACGCGCACTTGGCCAGCTTGCATGACGACTCGCAGCATCAGCGGCGCAGCAAGCGCGATCCGCAGTTGATTGCCAGTTTCCTGGCCCAGGCCATGGATATCCTGCTGGATGCCGAATCGTTGCTGTCGCGCTGGCAGGAACAGCCCGGCCAGCGCGATGCGCTGGACACGCTGCTCGACGAACTGACCACCTTGGGCCACGCAGCACACTCGGCCGACCTGTGGCAGATGGATGACGTGTGCGAGGCCTTGCTCGACCTGTACGGCGCCGTGGAGGAGGGCAGCCTGCCCGCCGATGCGCGTTTCTTCGCCCACGTGCAACGGGCCCATGAGGCCCTGCTGGACATGCTCGACGAAGTGGCGGCCGGGCAGGACATCCCACCAAGGCCGGAGCTGGTCGACAGCCTGCGCCACCTGCTGGGCCAGGCCCTGGCTCCGGAGGCTACCGGCCTGGTGGGCATCGACACGGTCACGCCGCTGCACCCGGACATGGACCTGGCCGATACCCTTGGCCTGGGGCCGGCGCACCACCCTTTGCTGCCTGCTGTGGCCGAGCCGCTGATCGAAGAGCCGGAAAGCCCAGGCGAAGAGCTGCTGGAAGTCTTCCTCGAAGAAAGCTCGGACATCGTCGAGAGTGCCGCCGCAGCACTGGCGCGTTGGCAGGCCGACCCGCGCAACAGTGTGGAGGTGGACAACCTGATGCGCGACCTGCACACCCTCAAGGGTGTGGCGCGCATGGTCGAAATTGCGCCGATCGGCGACCTGGCCCACGAGCTGGAGTTTCTCTACGAGCTGCTGGCCGCTGGCCGTATGCCGCCTAGCGCACCATTGTTCGCCTTGCTGCAGAACTGCCATGACCGCCTGGCGCACATGCTCGATGCCGTGCGCCTGGGGCAGCCGTTGCATGCCGCCACCGCGCTGATCGACTACATCCGCAACTTCAGCTTCTCGGCCCTGGCCGATAGCGCCGCCGGCCAGGGGGCGGTCGAGGCCGCGACCAGTGAGGCGCCGGCGGTGGCACCGGAGCGGGCGCCGGGCGACATGGTCAAGGTCGATGCCGAGCTGCTCGACGACCTGGGCAACCTGGCCGGTGAGCACTCGATCATCCGTGGGCGCATCGAGCAGCAGGTCAACGATGCGCAGTTCACCCTCAACGAGATGGAAACCACCCTCGAGCGCATGCGCGACCAGTTGCTGCGCCTGGACATCGAGACCCAAGGGCGGATATCCAGCCGGCAGCAGTTCGAAGGTGATGCGTATGACGACTTCGACCCGCTGGAAATGGACCGCCACTCGCAACTGCAGCAGCTGTCGCGGGCCCTGTTCGAGTCCGCCTCGGATTTGCTGGACCTCAAGGAAACCCTGGCACAGCGCGCCCAGGAGGCCTACAGCCTGCTGCAGCAGCAGGCGCGGGTGAACAGCCAGTTGCAGGAAGGCCTGACCGCCACCCTGATGGTGCCCTTCGAGCGCCTGGTGCCGCGCTTGCAGCGTGTGGTACGGCAGGTGGCCAGCGAGCTGGGCAAGCAGGTGGAGCTGGTGGTCGGCAATGCCGAGGGCGAACTGGACCGCAGCGTGCTCGAACGTATGGTGGCGCCGCTGGAGCACATGCTGCGCAACGCCGTCGACCATGGCCTGGAAAGCCGCGAAATGCGCCTGGCCGCCGGCAAGCCGGAGCAGGGCACCATTCACCTGAATCTGCTGCACGAAGGCGCGGACATCGTAATCGAAATGACCGACGACGGTGCCGGCGTGCCACTGGAAGCGGTGCGCCGCAAGGCCATCAAACGCGGCCTGCTGGACCCGCAGGCGCAACTGAGCGATCACGAAATCCTCCAGTTCATCTTGCGCCCGGGCTTTTCCACTGCCGAGAAGATCACCCAGATCTCCGGGCGTGGCCTGGGCATGGACGTGGTACATGAGGAGGTCAAGCAACTGGGCGGCTCGATGAGTATCGAGTCGGCCCAGGGCAAGGGCGCGCGCTTCCTGATCCGCCTGCCGTTCACCGTGTCGGTCAACCGTGCGCTGATGGTGCATCTGGGCGAAGAGCAGTACGCCATTCCGCTGAACACCATCGAGGGCATCGTCCGCGTGCCGCCGGCCGAACTGGCGGCGTGCTACCAGCTGGATGCCCCGCGTTATGTGTACGCCGGCCACGAATACGAGCTGCGCTACCTGGGTGAACTGCTGCAGGGCATGCCACGCCCGGCATTGCTCGGGCAGAGCGTGCCGCTGCCGGTGTTGCTGGTGCATTCCCAGGAGCAATCGTTCGCCATCCAGGCCGACAGCCTGTCGCCCAGCCGCGAGATCGTGGTGAAGAGCCTGGGGCCGCAGTTTGCCGCGGTTGCCGGGTTGTCGGGGGCGACGCTGCTGGGCGATGGCCGGGTGGTATTGATTCTCGACCTGCTGGGCCAGTTGCGTGGCCAGCAGCGGCGCCTGGCGCGCCTGCCGGGCGATGGTGCGGCCCGGCGCCAAGTGTTCGGCCCGGCGCCACGGCGGGCGTTGCTGGTAATGGTGGTGGACGATTCGGTGACCGTGCGCAAGGTCACCAGCCGCCTGCTGGAACGGCACGGCATGAGCGTGCTGACGGCCAAGGACGGGGTTGATGCCATGGCCCTGTTGGAAGAGCACCGCCCCGATGTGCTGCTGCTGGACATCGAGATGCCGCGCATGGACGGCTTCGAGGTGGCCACACGCATCCGCCGTGACGAGCGGCTGAAAGACTTGCCGATCATCATGATCACCTCGCGCACCGGGCAGAAGCACCGCGACCGAGCGATGGCCATCGGCGTCAACGAATACCTGGGCAAGCCTTATCAGGAGTCGGTCCTGTTGCAGAGCATTGCCCACTGGAGCCAGACCCATGCTTGAACTGATCGCCGGCCAGCGCAGCAGCCTGACCGGGCTATTGCTGCCGTTGGGCGACCGTACCTTGGTGTTGCCCAACGTGGCGGTGGCCGAACTGAGTGGCCAGCGCAACCTAGTGTGTCAACGCGGCGAGCCGGCCTGGCACCTGGGCTGGATCGACTGGCGCCAGCAGCGCCTGCCGCTGATCGGCTTCGAAGCCGCGTGCGGTGGCGAGACACCCTGCGGCGAGCGGGCCCGCGTGGTGGTGCTCAATGCCCTGGGTGATACCGGCCTGCGCTACCTGGCGTTGTTGCTGCAAGACATACCGCGCTCGTGCAAGCTCGACAGCCAACTGAACTACGTGGACGTGGCGCTGGGCCGGCTGGAGCTGGCGGCAGTGCAGGTGGGCGAGCAAGTGGCGCGGGTGCCGGACCTGGTCGGGCTGGAACGGCTGGTGCGTGACGCGGAACTGCAACCTGACTTTGGGTAGGATGTAAGCCATAGGGCCTCTTCGCGGGTTCACCCGCGAAGAGGCCGGAACAGAGCGACGCAGGAACCCAGCCCACCTCAGGAGGTCTGTGTTTGCATGTACTACGGTGAACGCTTCAACGCCTGGACCCACCTGGTCGGTGCCGTCCTGGCCTGTATCGGTGCCATCTGGCTGATCGTGGTCGCGGGCCTGCAGGGCGACCCGTGGAAGATCGTCAGTTTCTCCATCTACGGCAGCACATTGTTGTTGCTGTACAGCATTTCTACCCTGTACCACAGCACTCGCGGGCGGGCGAAGGTGATCATGCGCAAGCTCGATCACCTGTCGATCTACCTGCTGATCGCCGGCAGCTACACGCCATTCTGCCTGGTCAGCCTGCGCGGCCCCTGGGGCTGGAGCCTGTTCGGGGTGGTCTGGGGGCTGGCGGTGATCGGCATGCTGCAGGAGATCAAGCCGCGATCCGAGGCGCGCATCCTGTCGATCATCATCTATGCGGTGATGGGCTGGATCGTGCTGGTGGCGGTCAAGCCATTGCTGCACTCGCTCGGCAGCGCAGGCTTTGCCTGGTTGGCCGCCGGCGGGGTGTTCTATACCGTCGGCATCATCTTCTTCGCCTTCGACAGCCGCTTCCGCCACTGGCATGGCATCTGGCATCTGTTCGTGATCGCCGGCAGCCTCATGCACTTCGTGGCGGTGTCGTTCTACGTGCGTTAGTTAAAAGTCGCCCCACAGTTGCTGCGCCACCGACAATGCCACCACCGGTGCGGTTTCGGTGCGCAGCACGCGTGGGCCCAGGCGTGCTGCATGGAAGCCGGCAGCCTTGGCCTGGTCGACCTCCGCCTCGCTCAGGCCGCCCTCGGGGCCGATGAGGAAGGCCAGGGTAGCAGGCTTGGCGTGGCTGGTGAGCGGTTCGGCCACCGGGTGCAGGACCAGTTTCAGGTCGGCCTTGGCGGTGTTCAGCCATTCAGCCAGGGTCACTGGCGGGTGGATGACCGGCAAGGTCGAGCGGCCGCATTGTTCACAGGCGCTGATCGCCACCTGGCGCCAGTGGGCCAGGCGCTTGTCGGCGCGCTCGTCCTTCAGCCGCACTTCGCAGCGTTCGCTCACGATCGGGGTGATTTCGTTGGCGCCCAGTTCGGTGGCTTTCTGGACTGCCCAGTCCATGCGCTCGCCACGGGACAGGCCTTGGCCGAGGTGCACGTGCAGTGGTGAATCGGCTTGGCCAGCGAGGGCCTGGTCGAGGCTGACGCGCACGGCTTTCTTGCCCACTTCGAGCAACTGGCCGCGGTATTCCTGGCCACTGCCGTCGAACAACTGCACGGGGTCGCCGGGTGCCATGCGCAATACGCGGCCGATGTAGTGGGCCTGGGCTTCGGGCAGGTCGTGCTCGCCAAGGCTCAGGGGGGCGTCGATGAAAAAGCGGGACAGTCTCATGGTTCAGCTCGGACGAAAAGGGGACATGTGACCCTGTGGGAGCGGGTTTACCCGCGAATGCGGCGGTGAGTCCACTATCGCATTCGCGGGTGAACCCGCTCCCACAGGGTTAGGCGGCAGGCTGTAGGACCTAGCCCGGGTCGCGGAAGTCGGGGTGGAAGTTGGCTGGTACGGCCACGCTGACGCTGTCGCGGGTGGCAATGTCGATGCCTTCGCTGGCCACTTCTGCCAGGAAGTCGATTTGCTCCGGCGTAATCACATAGGGCGGCAGGAAGTACACCACGCTGCCCAGCGGGCGCAGCAGGGCGCCACGCGTCAGGGCATGCTCGAACACTTTAAGGCCACGGCGCTCCTGCCACGGGTAGGCGACCTTGCCGGCCTTGTCCTGGACCATTTCGATGGCCAGAGCCATGCCGGTCTGACGAATCTCGGCCACATGCTCGTGGTCGGCCAGGTGCGCGGTGGCGCTGGCCATGCGGGTGGCCAGGGCCTTGTTGGCCTCGATCACGTTGTCCTGCTCGAAGATGTCCAGGGTCGCCAGCGCTGCGGCGCAGGCCAGCGGGTTGCCGGTGTAGCTGTGCGAGTGGAGGAATGCGCGCAGGGTCGGGTAGTCGTCGTAGAACGCCTGATACACCTTGTCGGTGGTCAGGCAGGCAGCCAGTGGCAGGTAACCACCGGTCAGGGCCTTGGACAGGCACAGGAAGTCCGGGCGGATGCTGGCCTGTTCACAGGCGAACATGGTGCCTGTGCGGCCGAAGCCCACGGCGATTTCGTCGTGGATCAGGTGCACGTCGTAGCGGTCGCAGGCCTCGCGCAGCAGCTTGAGGTACACCGGGTGGTACATGCGCATGCCGCCGGCACCCTGGATCAGCGGTTCGACGATCACCGCGCTGATCGAGGCGTGGTGCTCGGCCAGGGTCTGTTCCATGGCCTGGAACATGGTGCGCGAGTGCTCTTCCCAGCTCGTGCCCTCGGGGCGCAGGTAGCAGTCGGGGCTGGGCACCTTGAGGGTGTCGAGCAGCAACGCCTTGTAGGTTTCGGTGAACAGCGGCACATCACCGACCGACATGGCGGCGATGGTTTCGCCGTGGTAGCTGTTGGTCAGGGTGACGAAGCGCTTCTTGCCCGGTTTGCCGACGTTCTGCCAGTAGTGGAAGCTCATCTTCAGCGCCACTTCGATACATGACGAACCGTTGTCGGCATAGAACACCCGGTCGAGGCCAGCCGGAGTCATGGCTACAAGGCGCTCGGACAGCTCGATCACCGGTTGGTGGCTGAAGCCGGCCAGGATCACGTGCTCCAGCTGGTCGACCTGGTCCTTGATGCGCTGGTTGATTCGCGGGTTGGCATGGCCAAACACGTTGACCCACCAACTGCTCACCGCATCCAGGTAGCGCTTGCCTTCGAAGTCTTCCAGCCACACGCCTTCGCCGCGCCTGATCGGGATCAGCGGCAGCTGCTCGTGGTCTTTCATCTGGGTGCAGGGGTGCCACAGGACCTTGAGGTCGCGTTGCATCCACTGATCATTGAGGCCCATGGGCACTTCTCCTGGCTTTGCGGCTTGGTTCGACCGCGTAAGCCTAAGCAATGCCGCAGGGCAGGACAACCGCTGCTGTTCACCGGGTTGCCAGCTTCGCTTGCTACCGTGCCGAATCGTCGCAGGCAAAATTGTCAGTGGCCAAAAGGACTTGATGTCACTGCGCTGGCAGGGTCCGCAGACCTGACGTATTCTTAACGCATCTCTCCCGGGGCATTCCTGCCTCTCCCCGTTTCTGTAACCCCCTGACTCGGAGTTCGCCGACATGGCTGCTGCTTGGGTGCGCCTGTGCGCGTTGGTATTGATTGGTGTGTCCAGCGGCGCCGCGCTGGCAAAGGACAAGACACCTTCGGCGATCGTCGTGGGTGGCGGCCTGGCGGGCCTGACCGCCGCTTATGAGCTGCAGAACAAAGGCTGGCAGGTTACGCTGCTGGAAGCCAAACCGGGCATGGGCGGGCGCTCGGGCCTGGCCACCAGCGAGTGGATCGGCAACGCCAAGGCGCAGCCGGTGCTCAACCAGTACCTTGACCGTTTCAAACTTGAAACACTGCCGGCACCGGAGTTCGTACGTACCCCCGGTTACCTGATCGACGGCGAGTACTTCAGCGCCACCGACCTGGCAACCAAGCAGCCGGCTACTGCCGATGCGCTCAAACGTTACGAGAAAACCCTCGATGACCTGGCCCGTTCGATTGATGACCCGCTGAACCCGCAAGCCAACAGCACGCTGTTCGCCCTCGACCAGATCAACGTTTCCACCTGGCTGGACAAGCTGCAACTGCCGGCCACCGCCCGTCAGTTGGTGAACCAGCAGATCCGTACCCGCTACGATGAGCCATCGCGCCTGTCGCTGTTGTACTTCGCTCAGCAGAACCGCGTGTATCGCGGCGTCAGCGACCGTGACCTGCGTGCCGCTCGCCTGCCCGGCGGCAGCCCGGTGCTGGCCCAGGCTTTCGTCAAGCAACTGAAGACCATCAAGACCAGTTCGCCGGTGACCTCCATCGTCCAGGACAAGGACGGCGTCACGGTCAAGGTCGGCAGTGTCGGCTACCAGGCCGATTACCTGGTCATGGCCGTGCCCCTGCGTGCCCTGGCCAAGATCCAGATGACCCCGGGCCTGGACAGCCAGCACCTGGCGGCATTGAAGGGCACCAACTATGGCTGGCGTGACCAGCTGATGCTCAAGTTCAAGAAGCCGGTGTGGGAAAGCCGCGCGCGGATGTCGGGCGAAATCTTCAGTAACGCTGGCTTGGGCATGCTGTGGATCGAACCTGCGCTCAAGGGTGGCGCCAACGTGGTGATCAACCTGTCGGGTGACAACGCTCGCCTGCTTCAGGCGTTCGGCGACAAGCAGATGGTCGACCAGGTGCTGATCCGCCTGCATGCGTTCTACCCACAGGCCCGTGGCTCGTTCACAGGCTACGAGGTCAAGCGCTACAGCACCGACGCCGGTACCGGCGGCGCCTACCTGGCCTATGGCCCGGGCCAGATCAGCAAGTACTGGCGCCTGTGGGAGCGCCCGGTGCAGCGCATCACCTTTGCTGGTGAGCATACTGACGCCCTCTACCCAGGCACTCTGGAGGGCGCGCTGCGCAGCGGCCAGCGCGCGGCCAACCAGGTGCAGGACCTGCTGGCCGGCAGGTCGTTCGACCCGGCCAAGGCGGCGCCGGTGGCGGCGGCAGCAGCTGCAGGCGCCGTGGCGGCCAAGGAGAGCAAGGGTGGGTTCTTCTCCAACCTGTTTGGCGGCTCTTCCAGCAAGGGCGACAAGGTTGAAAAGGCCCCGGCCAAAGCTGAGCCGAAGGCGGTCGATGAGGCCAAGCAGGACAAGCCGGGCTTCTTCAAGCGCCTGTTCGGCGGGGCCGACAAGCCTGAGATAAAGGCCGAGCCGATTGCCAAGGCCGAGGAAGTGGCGCCGGCACCTGTGCCTGCGCCGCAAGCACCGGCCCCGGTTGCACCAGCACCTGTGGTCAAGGAAGCGGCGGCCAAGCCTGCTGCTACCAAGGCTGCACCTGGCAAGCATGCACCGGCGCACAAACCGGCCCACAAGCCTGCCGAGACCAAGAAGGCAACTGCCAAGTCCGAGCCTGCCAGGAAAGCTGTAGCCAATACCCAGGCCAAAGCGGGTTGATTTATTGCCAGCCTCTTCGCAGCACCAGGCTGCTCCTACAAGTACTGCGCTGTCCTGTAGGAGCAGCCTTGTGCTGCGAAGGGTCGGCACTGGCAACCGCCGATTACCCAACTATCGTTAATGTTTCCTTAATGGGAAACCCACACAATAAATATCGGATTTCTCGATAATCCAAAGCAATTTTTTCCGCTTTTCTTCGATACGTTACGCGTTAGTCTGTGCACAGCTTTCACGGGGAAACACGTCAACATGCAACTGCGCAATTCACCTTCTCGCTACGGCGTGGTCAGCATTGTCCTGCACTGGGGCGTGGCTCTGGCTGTCTTCGGCCTGTTCGGCCTGGGCCTGTGGATGGTCGGCCTCGACTATTACAGCCCTTGGCGCAAGGCCGGCCCGGACCTGCACAAGAGCATCGGCCTGCTGCTGCTGGCGGTGATGCTGCTGCGGGTGGTCTGGCGCTTCATCAGCCCGCCACCACCTGCACTGGCCAACCATGGCGCACTCACCCGCCTGGCAGCCAAGTTGGGCCACCTGGCCCTGTACTTGGGGTTGTTCGCGGTAATGATCGCCGGTTACCTGATTTCTACCGCCGACGGTGTCGGCATTCCGGTCTTCGGCCTGTTCGAAGTGCCGGCACTGGTCAGCGACCTGCCCGACCAGGCAGACCTGGCTGGCGTGATTCATCTCTGGCTGGCCTGGGGCTTGGTGATTTTTGCCGTGCTGCATGGCCTGGCAGCGCTAAAGCACCATTTCATCGACCGTGACGCGACCCTGACCCGCATGCTGGGCCGCAAAGCTTGACTCTCAACCTCAATTGCATAGGAAGGAAGTAAGGATGTTGAAAAAGACTTTTGCCGCCCTGGCGCTCGGTACCGCTCTGTTCTCCGCCGGCCAGGCCATGGCTGCCGAGTACAAGATCGACAAGGAAGGCCAGCACGCGTTCGTTGACTGGAAGATCAGCCACCTGGGCTACAGCTTCATTCACGGTACCTTCAAGGACTTCGACGGCAACTTCACCTGGGACAGCGCCAAGCCTGAAGCCAGCAAGATCAACGTCGACCTGAAAACCGCCAGCCTGTGGTCGAACCACGCCGAGCGTGACAAGCACATTGCCAGCGCCGACTTCCTCGACGTGAAGAAGTACCCCGAAGCCAAGTTCGTTTCCACCAGCGTCAAGCCGACTGGCGAGAAGACTGCTGATGTGACTGGCGACCTGACCATGCACGGTGTGACCAAGCCGGTCACCTTCAAGGCCACCTTCAACGGTGAAGGCAAGGACCCATGGGGCGGCGAGCGCGCTGGTTTCAACGCTACCACCACGCTGAACCTGAACGACTTCGGCATCAAGGGCCCGGGCGCTACTTCGCAGACCCTGGACCTGGATATCAGTGTTGAAGGCGTGAAGCAGAAGTAATTCGGCTTAGCTGAAAGACCGAGGGGGCTGCTTCGCAGCCCTTTCGCGACACAAGGCCGCTCCTACAGGTATTGCGCTGCAAGTGAAAACTGCGCAAAGCCTTTAGGAGCGGCCTTGTGTCGCGAAAGGGCCGCGAAGCGGCCCCCTCATGCTTTTTGTCAGCCCTTGCGGGTCAGCAGCGCCGGGCGCTCACCGCGCGGACGGCTTGGCAGGTCATCCAGTTGCTCCGGCGTCGGGTATCGGTCGAGCTTCGATTCCTTGCGGATGATCACCGGCTGTTTTTCCGGCTGACGCGGGTTGCGCACGGCCGGTTCTTGCCGGGCGGCATCGTCACGGGCCGGGCGGCCACGGCCACCGCCATCACGACGGGCACCGCCACCGTTGTTGCCGCGGGCCGGACGTTTCTCGCCGCCCCCGCCGCTGCGCGGCTGGCCGCTGGTGCGACCCTGGCCACCGGCATTGCTGCGCTGGCCATTACCCTGGCCCTGACCTTGGCCGGCACTGCCACCCGGGCGGCGATTGCGGCCCTGGTTCTTGCCCTGATACGGGCTGACGTAGTCGGCACGGTTGCCGAAGTTGTCGATTTCGTCGTCCAGGAACTCTTCCGGATCACGGTCGACAGGCACTTTCGGCACGCTGCTGTTGCTGGCCTGCTGTTGCTGCTGGCGTGGCTTCTTGTCACGCGGCTTGCGTTGCTGCTGCTTGTCGCCGCTCTTTTCCTTGTCGGCCGGCTTGTCAGCAGCCTGTTGCTTGGCCTTGCCTTTATCCTTGCCCTTGTCCTTGCGGCCGCCGTTGGCGTCTTTGCCGCCTTCGCCGCGGGCCTGCTGGTTGCGGCCACCACGGCCGTTGTTCTGCTGGCGTTCGCGTACTTCAGGCTTTTCGGCTTCTATCTGGCTGGCGTCGAAGCCCATCAGGTCGCCGTCCGGGATCTTCTGCTTGGTCACCCGTTCGATGCTCTTGAGCAGCTTCTCTTCATCCGGCGCGACCATGGAAATGGCCTCGCCCGAACGCCCGGCACGGCCGGTACGGCCGATACGGTGGACGTAGTCTTCCTCGACGTTCGGCAGCTCGAAGTTGACCACGTGCGGCAATTGGTCGATGTCCAGGCCTCGGGCGGCGATGTCGGTGGCGACCAGTACGCGCACGCTGTTGGCCTTGAAGTCGGCCAGGGCCTTGGTGCGGGCGTTCTGGCTCTTGTTGCCGTGGATCGCGGCGGCGGTCAGGCCGTGCTTTTCCAGGTACTCGGCCAGGCGGTTGGCGCCGTGCTTGGTGCGAGTGAACACCAGTACCTGTTCCCAGGCACCCTGGGTGATCAGGTGTGCCAGCAGCGCGCGCTTGTGGCTGGCGGGCAGGCGGTATACGCGCTGCTCGATACGCTCGACGGTAGTGTTCGGCGGGGTGACCTCGATACGCTCCGGGTTGTGCAGGAGCTTGTCGGCGAGGTCGGTAATGTCTTTGGAGAAGGTGGCCGAGAACAACAGGTTCTGGCGCTTGGCCGGCAGGCGGGCTAGGACCTTCTTGACGTCATGGATGAAGCCCATGTCGAGCATGCGGTCGGCTTCGTCCAGCACCAGGATTTCCACGTGGGCCAGGTCAACCTTGCCTTGGCCTGCCAGGTCGAGCAGGCGACCCGGGCAGGCGACCAGCACGTCCACACCCTTGGCAATGGCCTGGATCTGCGGGTTCATGCCGACGCCGCCGAAAATGCAGGCGCTGACCAGTGGCAGGTCACGGGCATAGACCTTGAAGCTGTCATGCACCTGGGCTGCCAGTTCGCGGGTCGGGGTCAGGACCAGCACGCGAGGTTGGCGCGGGCCATGGCGCTGCGACTTGTCGGGGTGGCCGGCCGGGAACAGGCGCTCGAGGATCGGCAGGGCGAAACCGCCGGTTTTACCAGTACCTGTCTGTGCGGCGACCATCAGGTCGCGGCCTTGCAACACGGCGGGAATCGCCCGCTGTTGCACGGGGGTCGGCTGGGTGTAGCCCGCAGCCTCGATAGCGCGGACAAGAGCCTCGGAGAGACCGAGGGAAGCAAAGGACATGGGCAATCCTGTTCTCGTGTGGGCTGGGCCCGTTTGGGATGTTCTGCCTGGCGCGACGGGCATCGGTGGGATGCGAT
This sequence comes from Pseudomonas sp. B10(2017), assembly GCF_002113295.1. NCBI lineage: Bacteria > Pseudomonadati > Pseudomonadota > Gammaproteobacteria > Pseudomonadales > Pseudomonadaceae > Pseudomonas > Pseudomonas sp. B10(2017). The sequence continues at coordinate 331,510 of NZ_NEJU01000003.1, read as the reverse complement.
CGCGTCCGGTCCAGCTGGGCTTTCACTGCACATCCGGGTAGCGGAGGGTAACGCGAAGGCGCGTCGATGCCGATCGGGATGCCTGTTGCGAGGCCGAGCGTCCGGGCGTGAGCCGGGCGGGAAGGCCCGAGTATAACAGAGCTATCGCGCTGTGCTGCTTTCCTGCTGCTCAACGGCGTTGAGAATGTTTCCGATGTCGCCTGTGTAGCGGTTGCTGATTGCTGCATAGGCCGGTTCCTGCTTGAAGCGACGCAGTTCCGCGGCGAAGGCTTGGGCCAGTGCCTCCCGCCCCGGCTTGCGCGCGAGCCCCAGGTACTGCGCCTGGCGGCTGATCACCAGTGGCAGCTCCTTGACCTGCTGTTGCAGGCCCAGATGCCGCAGCAGGTAATGGCCGACCCTGCGGTCGGTGATTGCCAGGTCGATGCGGCCTAGCACCAGCTTGCCGAAGTTGGCTTCATGGGTAGGCGCGGCTTCGCGCGTGAAATGTACGGCCTCATTGAACGCGGCACCATAGACGTAGCCGGGTGAGGTACCGACTGTGAGGCCGGCAAGGTCTTCCAGCGCCTTGACGGCATGGGGGCGTGCACTGGCCTCGAACAGGACGAACTCTACCTCCGACATGGGCTCGGGGGCGTACACCAGGTATGGCTGGCGCGACTCGGTCTGGAAGATGTCCATGATGCCGTCGGCCTGGCCCTGCTCGATCATTGCCAGGCAGCGCTTCCACGGCAGAAATTCCCACTCCACCTCGACGCCAAGGCGTTCGAACACCCGTGTGGTGACTTCGTAGTCGATGCCGTGCGGCTCGCCGTCGTGCTGGTATGCATAGGGTGCCCAGTCGTCGGTCACCAGGCGCAGGCGCTCGCCCAGGGCCAGCGGGCTCAGGCAGGCAAGCAACAGGATCCAGAACAGGCGGGCGACGTGTGGCATGGCCGGAGATTACGCGCTCGGCCTGTTCAAGGCCAGTGAGGATGATGTTCTCCTGTGCTGGCCTCTTCGCGGGTGAACCCGCTCCCACAAGTACAGCACCAGCCTGCAAGCCAGCAGATCCTGTGGGAGCGGGTTTACCCGCGAAGAGGCCGACACAGGGTCACTCAAGTGTGGGATGACCTCAGCAGATGCGCTTCGATATCCTTGCGCCGTTCGCCCAATGACAGGCGCAACCCCGGGTGGCGCAGGCACTGGCGCAGTTGCTCGGGCCCCATATGGCCATGGCGGGCGTTGAGGTTTTCCAGGGCCTTGTCCCACCAGGCCGGCGCGCAGGCGCGGTCGAATTCATTAGGGTAGGGGTAGCAGCCATACAGCAGCTCGCGGGCGAACTGGCGCTCGTGGCTGGGCAGGGTCATGCTCAGCGCCTTGTAACCCAGGCGTTGCAGGGCTGGTGGCCGTGGCAGCTGGTCATTGACCAGGGACACGTCGGCCAGCGCCGCGTGGCTCAGTGGGTCATGGCCGTGCTTGCGCAGCCAGGCCTGGATCTTGGCGCGGAACTGCGCCTTGCGGCTCCAGTAGTGGTGGATGACATCTGTGCACTCGGCCAACTCCAGCGTGCGGTAGGCCGCCACCGCCAGGCAGAACTCCTCGAGGGTATAGGCTTCGCGAGCCAAGGGGTGGAACTCGTCCATCATGGCGATGGAGCGGTCCAGGGCGCCGGCGTCTTCGGCGGTGAGGCCGATCACCCCGGAATTGACCAGTGGCATCTGGCAATCGGCCAGACCGCGGGATTCAAGGATGGCCAGCAGGTTCTTGTACAGCAGGCACTTCTGGTTGCTGCCATAGCGCGCACCGATGGCATTGCACAGCAGGCGGCCTGGGGCCACCCGGGCGAACAGCTCCAGCGGCGACTTGCGGAAGAAGGTGTCGGTGTCGATCAGCACTGCCAGCGGGTGTTGCTGCAGCACCTGGCGCAACAGCACATGCTTGCTGCGAAAGTGATAACCGTGAGGGGCGTTCCATGCCTGGCGCGTGGCTTCGTCCAGCAGGTGTACGGTGACAGGCAGGCCGGTATAGGGCTGCGGGTTGTCGGTGTAGACCTGGATGTCCATGGCTTCGTCTGCTGCCGTGCCCAGGTGGGCGAGGGCGCTGATGATGCTGAAACAGGCTTCCTGATGGTAGGTTGCCGGGCCAAAAGCCAGGTAGACGAGCTGGGGACGCGATGGCTGGTGGGGCTGCATGGCAGGCAAGACCTGTGTAACCGGAAAATGAATAAGGCTTTAGTCTATGACCAAAGCCTTAATCAAATCTTAAACAGGTTTTGCAAAAAATTTCAGCGTGGCAGCTTCAGATTGTTCCAGATCGCAAGGCTCGGCTCGGCCTGGTTCAAGGTATAGAAGTGCAGCCCTGGAGCGCCGCCTTGCAGCAGCTGTTCGCACATGCGGGTGATCACTTCTTCGCCGAATGCCTGGATGCTGGCAGTATCGTCGGCATAGGCTTCCAGCTGCTTGCGGATCCAGCGCGGGATCTCGGCGCCGCAGGCGTCGGAGAAGCGCGCCAGCTTGCTGTAGTTGGTTATCGGCATGATGCCGGGTACCACCGGGATGTCCACACCCAGCTTCTGTGCGCGCTCGACGAAGTAGAAGTAGCTGTCGGCGTTGAAGAAATACTGGGTGATGGCACTGTCGGCACCGGCCTTGACCTTGTGCACGAAGTTGGCCAGGTCAGCCTCGAAATTGCGGGCCTGGGGGTGCATCTCCGGATAGGCGGCCACTTCCAGGTGGAAGTGATCCGCGGTTTCCTGGCGGATGAATTCGACCAGGTCACTGGCGTAGCGCAGTTCGCCACTGGCCATGCCCATGCCCGATGGCAGGTCTCCACGCAAGGCGACGATGCGCTTGATGCCTGCAGCCTTGTATTCGGCCAGCAGGGCGCGCAGTTCGGCCTTGGTATCGCCTACGCACGACAGGTGCGGCGCGGCAGGTACCTTCACTTCGCTTTCCAGCTGCAGCACGGTGTTCAGCGTGCGGTCGCGGGTAGAGCCACCGGCACCGTAGGTGCAGGAGAAGAAGTCCGGGTTGTAGGCGGCCAGCTGGCGGGCGACGCCCATCAGCTTTTCGTGGCCGGCATCGGTCTTGGTCGGGAAGAACTCGAAACTGTAACGGCGTTCCTGGGACATCGGGCGTTCCTCTGGCAGCAAGCTTCAAGCGGCAGGCTGCAAGTAAAAGCCAGATCGGTCATGGCCGGCCTGGCTTGGGCATCGTTCAAGATCCTTGATGCTCGAGCTGCAAGCGGCAATGGCATGGTCTGCCTTTGATTGCCGCTTGAAGCTTCAAGCTGGCCGCTTAGTAGCGGTAGGCGTGCGGCTTGAACGGGCCTTCGACGGTGACACCGATGTAGTCAGCCTGCTGCTTGGTCAGCTGGGTGACCACGCCGCCGAAGCCGCGGACCATTTCCAGGGCCACTTCTTCATCGAGCTTCTTCGGCAGTACTTCAACGGTCAGGCGCTCGGCTTTCTTCTCGGCCGGCAGGTCAGCGAACTTCTGCTCGAACAGGAAGATCTGCGCCAGTACCTGGTTGGCGAACGAACCGTCCATGATGCGGCTTGGGTGGCCAGTGGCGTTGCCCAGGTTGACCAGGCGGCCTTCGGCCAGCAGGATCAGGTAGTCATCGTTCTGCGGGTCGAAGCTGCCGGCGCCGGTGCGGTGGATCTTGTGCACCTGCGGCTTGACCTCTTCCCAGGCCCAGTTCTTGCGCATGAAGGCGGTATCGATTTCGTTGTCGAAGTGGCCGATGTTGCATACCACGGCGCGCTTCTTCAGCGCCTTGAGCATGTTGGCGTCGCAGACATTGACGTTGCCGGTGGTGGTCACGATCAGGTCGATCTTGCCCAGCAGGGCCTTGTCGATGCTGGCTTCGGTGCCGTTGTTGATACCGTCGATGAATGGCGAAACCACTTCGAAGCCGTCCATGCAGGCCTGCATGGCGCAGATCGGGTCGACTTCGGTGACCTTGACGATCATGCCTTCCTGGCGCAGGGACTGGGCCGAGCCCTTGCCCACGTCACCGTAGCCGATCACCAGGGCCTGCTTGCCCGACAGCAGGTGGTCGGTACCACGCTTGATGGCGTCGTTCAGGCTGTGACGGCAGCCGTACTTGTTGTCGTTCTTGCTCTTGGTAACCGAGTCGTTGACGTTGATCGCCGGGACTTTCAGCTCGCCCTTGGCCAGCATGTCCAGCAGGCGGTGCACGCCGGTGGTGGTCTCTTCGGTCACGCCGTGCACGCGCTCCAGTACTTGCGGGTACTTCTTGTGCAGCAGCTCGGTCAGGTCGCCACCGTCGTCGAGGACCATGTTGGCGTCCCATGGCTTGCCATCCTTGAGGATGGTCTGCTCCAGGCACCACTCGTACTCTTGCTCGGTTTCACCTTTCCAGGCGAACACCGGGATACCGGCGGCGGCGATGGACGCGGCGGCCTGGTCCTGGGTGGAGAAGATGTTGCAGGACGACCAGCGCACTTCGGCACCCAGGGCAACCAGGGTTTCGATCAGCACGGCGGTCTGGATGGTCATGTGAATGCAGCCCAGGATCTTCGCACCCTTGAGCGGTTGCTCGGCCAGGTACTTGCGACGCAGGCCCATCAGTGCAGGCATTTCCGATTCGGCGATGATGGTTTCGCGACGACCCCAGGCGGCCAGGGAGATGTCGGCGACTTTGTAATCGGTAAAACCAGCAGGCATGTTTGCAGCGCTCATGAGAGCCTCCATTCGTAGTGTGCGAATGGGCGCCGTTGTGCGTTAAGCGCTCGCGAGAGCGAGCAACGCCCCATCCGAGCCTGACAGGCCTAGCCTGCTGCAGCGCCCCTCGGACGGGTGGCGGGCATGGCGCCGCTGTGGGCGGCCATGTGAAGCGGCGGAGATTATAGCCGTGCCCGTCGGCTTGCCCAAGGTTTTCTGTCGATTAATCGCGACGATAGTCGATGTTCAATGGAGCGGCAGCGGCAGCTCTGCCATCATTGCTGCACGTTAGCCAAGCAGGTCAGGAGTACAGATGAACTTTCATACCCGCAAGTGGGTTAAACCCGAAGACCTCAACCCAAACGGCACTTTGTTCGGTGGCAGCCTGCTGCGCTGGATCGACGAGGAGGCGGCGATCTACGCCATCGTCCAGCTGGGCAACCAGCGCGTGGTGACCAAGTACATATCGGAAATCAACTTCGTCAGTGCCTCGCGTCAGGGCGACATCATCGAACTGGGCATCACCGCCACCGAGTTCGGCCGTACCTCGATCACCCTCAAGTGCGAAGTGCGCAACAAGATCACTCGCAAGGCCATTCTCACGGTCGACAAGATGGTCTTCGTCAACCTTGGCGAGGACGGGTTGCCGGCACCACATGGGCGGACCGAGATCAAGTACATCCAGGACCAGTTCCCGGACAGTGCAGTCGAATAGATCCCGGTTGTAGGTGCTGGCCTCTTCGCGGGTAAACCCGCTCCCACAAGGTTTTCACTGCCCGAAAGGTAGCGGAGATTCTGTGGGAGCGGGTTTACCCGCAAACAGGCCGGCACAATTGCTCACGGCTGAGCGCTGACCTTGCGTACCACTCGCCCGATGCTCAACCCCTGCACCAGGATCGACGACAGCACCACGATGTAGGTGATCGACAGCAGCAGGTCACGCTCCTCGCCCAGTGGCAGCGACAGTGCCAGGGCAACCGACACCCCACCGCGCAGGCCACCCCAGGTCAGCACACGTACCGTGCCCTTGGGCACCGGGCGCCAGCGCCGCAGCAGCACTATCGCCGGGGCCACGGTCAGCAGCCGCGACAGCAGCACCGCCAGCGCCAGCACGCTACCGGCCGCCAGGTGCATCCAGTTGAATGGCAGCAGCAACAGTTCCAGGCCGATCAGCGCGAACAGCAGGGCGTTGAGCATGTCGTCGATCAGTTCCCAGAAACCGTCCATGTAGCGACGGGTCATGTCGTTCATCGCCAGGTTGCGCCCCAGGTTACCGATGATCAGCCCGGCCACCACCATGGCGATCGGCGCCGAAACGTGCAGTTCGTAGCACATCGCCGAACCGCCGATGACCAATGCCAGGGTCAGCATCACTTCCACCTGGTACTGCTCGACGCTCTTGATCATGCGGTAGGTGGCGTAGCCGATCAGGCCGCCGAACACCACACCGCCGATGGCCTCGCGGGCGAACAGGATCGCCGTGTCGGTCATGCTCGGTGTTTCCCCCAGCTGGATGATGCCCAGCAGCACGGTGAACACCACCACCGCAGTGCCGTCGTTGAATAGCGACTCGCCGACGATGGTGGTTTTAAGCGGTTTGGAGGCATTGGCGGTACGTAGCGCACCAAGCACGGCAATCGGGTCGGTGGGCGAGATCAGCGCACCGAACAACAGGCAGTAGATCAGCGGCACCTGCCAGCCGAAAAGGGCGAACACCCAGTGCGACAGGTAACCGATGACCACGGTGGCAATCAGCACGCCGACGGTGGCCAGCAGGCCGATGGGCCAGCGGTAGTTGCGCAGGTCGGAGAGGTTGACGTGCAAGGCGCCGGCGAACAGCAGGAACGCCAGCATCCAGTGCATCAGCAGGTCGTTGAAGTCGATCTGGTTCATCAACCCTTCGACGCGCGCTTCCAGACCAGGAAAGCCGATAAGGCTCAAGCCCTGCAGTATCAGTGAAAACAGCAGCGCCGTGACCATCACGCCGATGGCAGGGGGCAGGCCGATAAAACGGTAATTTACATAGGTGAGAAGGGTGGTAAGGCAGATAAACGCGGCAACTAGTTCAAGCATCCCGAATCCTGTAACAGTGGCTTCCAAGTCGTAACCCGAATTACTCGGGCAGTTCTTTGATGACCTGGCGCGGGGTTCGGGACACAAGGTTTGACCAGAGTCGTTTGAATCGTTCCCATGTAAGGGGCCGCACAGCGGCCCGCGAACGCTATATAGTCCCAGCCATAAATAGCCACAAGGATAAGAAGGCGTGTTGGCAACTTCCCTGGTACTGATCGCCGCCCTGCTGCACGCGACCTGGAACACCCTGATCAAATTCAGCGGCGAGCGCCTGCTGGTAATCGCCAGCATGGATACGGTGGCGTTGGCCTTCGCGGTCCTTGCGGTGGCCTTTGTCGAGGTGCCGCCGGCCAACGTCTGGCCTTGGCTGCTGGCTTCGGCGCTGGCCGAGCAGCTGTACCGCTTTCTGCTGATCCAGGCCTACCGCGTGGGCGATCTGGGGCTGGTCTATCCTCTGATGCGCGGGCTGTCGCCGCTGGTTGTGCTGGGGCTGACCCTGACCTTTGCCGGTGAATCGCTGAGCCAGCAGCAGATAATCGGCATCCTGTTGATCCCCTGTGGCATGGCCTGCCTGTTGTGGCAGGGCGGTGGGGGTGACCGGCTACCTTGGTCGATGCTGCCGGTGGTTGCCCTGATCGGCCTGTGCATTGGTTGCTACACCTGGTTCGACGGCCAGGCGGTGCGCTTGTGGGGCAAGCCCTGGGATTACCTGGTGTGGCTGACCTTGCTCAGTGCCTGGCCCTTCCCGTTGCTGGCCAGCGTGGCGCGGCGTGCGCCGTTCGTGTTGTTCTGGCGCCTGCAGTGGCGCCTGGGGCTTGCGGTGGGGCTGTGTGTATTGCTCAGTTACGCGCTGGTGCTGTGGGCCATGCACCTTGGGTCGGTGGCCGAAGCGGCGGCGTTGCGGGAGTTGAGCGTGATCCTGGTGGTGCTGCTGGGTATGCGCTACCTGAAAGAACCTTTTGGCGGGCCGAGACTCCTAGCTTGCGGGCTGGTATTGGCCGGCATGCTGGTAATGAAGCTTTGACCCGAAGACTGAACAAGGAGTCCTGTCCATGACTGTTGCCCTGTGGTGCATCCTGATCGCGCTGTTCTTGCCGCCTCTGTGTGCGTTGATAGCCAAAGTTGGTAGTGGCCGCTTCCGCCTGCGCGACAACCACGACCCGCGCGCGTTCCTGGATACCCTGTCCGGGCTCCCGCGGCGCGCACATGCTGCCCAGCAGAACAGTTTCGAAGCCTTCCCGGCATTTGCCGCGGCGGTGCTGGTGGCGGATATCGTCGGCAATGCCGAGCAGGTGACCCAGGATGTACTGGGGGTGATGTACATCACCAGCCGGCTGCTCTACATCATCTGTTACCTGGCCGACTGGGCCATGCTGCGATCGCTGGTGTGGTTTGCCGGGATGGCCATGATCGTGGCGTTCTTCGTGGTTTCCATCTGAGACCGCGTCGCCTTCTTCGCGGGGTCACCCGCGAAGAATCCAAGCACCGATCAAGGCACTTTTGGCACCTCAGGCAGCGGCTTGCCCTTGGGCCACAGCATCCAGATCTGCCCTTGCTGCTTCATGTTTCCGGCCAGTTCCCCTGCTTCCGGCCCAGTGCCCCAGAACAGGTCCGCGCGCACCTCGCCCGTAATTGCCCCGCCAGTATCCTGAGCACCCACCGGGCGTACCACCGGCGTACCGTCCGGGCGAGTGGTGGACAGCCATAGCAAGCTGCCCAGCGGAATCACCTTGCGGTCGATGGCCACGCTGTAGCCAGCCGTCAGCGGCACGTTCAGCGAACCCCGCGGCCCTTCGTTGCTGTCCGGGCGGGTGCTGAAGAACACGTAGCTGGGGTTGCTGGCGAGCAGTTCCGGTACCCGCTGCGGGTTGGCCTGGGCCCAGGCGTGAATGGCCCCCATGCTCACTTCTTCCTTCTTCAACTGACCCTGTTCCACCAGCCAGCGCCCGATCGGCCGATAGGGGTGGCCGTTCTGGTCGGCGTAACCCAGGCGCAGCTGGCGGCCATCTTCCAGTTGTACCCGGCCGGAACCCTGGATCTGCAGGAACTGCAGGTCCATCGGGTCGGTCAGCCAGGCCAGTACCGGCGCCTTGGCGCCGTCGCGGTTGATCACCTCGGCGGTGTCGTAAGGCTTGAGCACCCGGCCATCGAGGCGGCCGCGCAGGCGCTTGCCCTTGAGTTCTGGGTACACGCTGGCCAGGTCGACCACGATCATGTCGTCGGGGATGCCATAGACCGGCACATGGTTGGTTGCCGACTGGCTCAGGCTGCCAGGGTAGACCGGTTCGTAGTAACCGGTGATCAGGCCGTTGGCATTGTTTTCGGCCGAACGCAGGCCGTATACCTGCAGGTTCTGTTGCAGGAAGGCGCGCACCTGCAAGGCATCGTCGGGCACGCTGGCGGCTGCTTCGCAGGTACCGGCCCAGACGGTGTCGCGCTTGAGCTTTTCACAGCCGTTGCGCCAGGCCTGGAAGCCCGCCACCAGGTCGCTGTCGCTGACGGTGGGCAGGTCCTGCCAGGTGGCATTGGCGTAGGTGGCGATGGCATGGGGTTCGGGTTTGGCGCTTTCGCCGCCGTTGCAGCCGGCCAGCAGGGCCAGCGCCGGGAGTGTCCAGGCCAGGTGGCGCAGGGCAGATTTCATGAGTACGTTCCTGTCATGAGTGAACACGGATATTCACCCCTGGTTTTTTGTGGCTATTGGTCTTTGGCCACTTGGCAGCGATACTGGCCGCCCATTTGCATTGGCCGAAGAGACCGAGATGTTGAAGCGATTGACCGTTGTTCTGCTGGCAGTGCTGGCCTTGGGTGGTTGTGACCGGGTTGATCCGAACTCCCCGCTGGGCAAGCGCAAGGTGATCTTCAAGGACATGCTCAAGACCAGCGAAGACCTTGGCGGCATGTTGCGCGGGCGTTTGCCGTTCGACGGGGTGAAGTTCGCCGACGGTGCGCTGAAGCTGGACAACCTTTCGCACCAGCCTTGGCAGCACTTCCCACAGGTGCGCGATGGTGGCGACAGTAGTGCGCGTGCCGAGGTTTGGGAGCGTCAGGCACGCTTTCATGACCTGGCCCGGCAGCTGGAAGGCGTCACTGGCGAACTGGTCGATGTCACCCATGGCCAGCCGTTGGACGCTGCGCAGTTGAAGGCGCCGATGGGCAAGGTCGAAGCGGCTTGCAAGGCCTGTCATACCGAGTTTCGTAATCATTGATGGCCTGTTGCGGCCTCATCGCCGGCTTGCCGGCGATGAGGCCAGTAAAGGCGACGCAGTATTCGGATCTCTGTCAGCGATCCAGATCATCCACCGCTTCCTGCAGTTCCTTGCGCGACTCGGCCAGCTTGTCCTTGCGCTTGTTGATCTTCTCCGAATCGCCCTTCTTTTCGGCTTTCTTCAGGTCCCTTTCCCGCTGCGCCACTTCGTGACGGGCGTCGAGCACCTTCTGCTCACGTTCTTTGCGCAGGCCGGCATCGGTGCAGTTGTCGACCCCTCGCAGGGCCTCTTCAAGCCCTGCGGCCTGGGCGGTGTTGCCGTGTTCGCGGGCAATCTTCAACTGGTTCTCGATGGCGCTGCGTTTGGCGGCGCAACCGGTCAGGCCGGCATCCGGCTGGGCGGCTTGTGCGGCGCCAGCGGCCAGGCCCAGTGTCGCAAACAGGAAAAGGGACGAAATACGTTTCATGAAAAGCCTCCTTGACGGGGCGGGGCAGCAAAAGTTGGGGGAAATCCTGCCTTGGTTTTGCCCATTTAGAAACCCTTGCTGGGGTTTTCCGGCTTAATCTCGGGATTTTCCTACAGGTAAATTGGTAAATAATCATTGCTCAACGCTTTGCCGGTCGATGGGGAAACCGTCGATCCCTGCCTTGGCCAGCTGCGTAGCAATGGCTTGAACCTCGGTGGTCGCAAAAAAAACTGCAAGCTGTTGCCCGCGCTTTTCGCCGATGCCGGGCATGGTTTGCCATTCGAGATTCGTGCGGGCAGCAAGCTCCCGCCAGCCGCCTGTCACCTGCATGCCGGTGGGTGTGGGGGCGCCCAGTCCGCGCAGCCATTGAGCGAAGGGCCGTGAGCGGGCTTGGTCGAAACTGCTCAGCAACTGCGAAGCCGTTGCGTCACTGATACCTGCAACCTGGCCCAGGCGGTTGGCATCCAGGTGCAGCCAGTCGGTCATCGAAGTCACCAGCCCGGCAGCCACCAGTCGGCGCCAGGTGCCAGGCCCGGTGCGCGGCAGTGCCAGCCCCTGCTTGCCGCTGAGCCAAGTGAGGCGGGCAATGAACTGTTCCTCGCAGCCTTCGCTGGCCTGCCAGCAACTGTGTGCATGGTGTTGACCAGGCGCTGGTGCGGTCACCGGTTGGCGCTCGGCGGTGCGGTGCACCACTTGCTCCAGACGTGGAATGGTCAGCCCGGCAAGGCTGACGGCCACCTGGTCACCGGGGCGGATGTCGAGCTTGAGCCAGCGTGCCAGTGAGCCCAGGCTGACCTGGGTGATTCTCCGGTCATCCAGGGTGACCGGCAGCACGTGCAAGACTGGCGTGACCCTACCAGTGCGGCCAACGCGGAAGCGTACTTCGCGCACTTCGGCCAGGGCCTGCGTGTAAGGGTGCTTCCACGCCGCGATCCAGTAGGGTGCCTTGGCCTGCCAGCGCTCGGCCGAGGGCCGTACGCCTTGGCGCAACACCACGCCATCGGTGGCGAAGGGCAGGGGTGAGCGGTACCAGTAGTCACGCCAGTGCGCGGCATCGTCCGCTGTTTCTATGGCGACGCTGTAATCCTGGCTGTGCGCGAAACCCAGTTCCGTCAACTGCGCGAGGCGTTCGGCCTGCTGCTCAGGGCCCTGCGGCCAGTCCCACACGAACAGGCCGATGCGCTCGCCCTGTTCACGACTCAGCTGCTTGCGAGCCAGCAGCCCCGCTACCGTCCCTCGGGCGTTGGCGCTGCCTGCCTGGGCTTGCACATGTGCGTCCCGGCGCAGGTACAGTTCGCCCTGAAGTTGCAGGTCGATGTCCTGGGGCAACTTCCGGTTGATTGCGTCGAGCAGAGGGATGTGGCGGCTCCAGTCGTGCCCCTGCACGCCGTCCCCCCTGCTGATCAACTGCACCAGCCGGCCTTGTCGGTAGATGAGGGAAACCGCTACGCCATCGACCTTTGGCTGCACCCAGACATCGGCCTTGCCGGCCAGCCAACGTTCTACAGCCAGGCGGTCGGCCAGCTTGTCGACACCGGTATGCGGGACCGGATGCGGGATTGGACCGCGAGCACTGGCAAGCGGGGACGGAGTAGCGGCAATGCCAAAGCACTGCTGCAGGTGCGCCAGGCGCTGGCGGCTCTGGTCATAGAGCTCATCGGGTACGAGCGCAACGCCCTGGCGATGGTAGTGGTCGTCCCAGCGAGCAAGCGTGGCGCGCAGTCGGCTCACTTCAGTCTCGACTTGTTGCGGTTTCCAGGAGGGGCATGTGGCAGCACGGGCCAGGGGAGCATTCAACGTCAACAGCAGGGCGAAAAGCAGCATGAGCGGCATGGCCAGCATCCTTGCATGGCGGGTGGGAGCCCTCAGCCTAGGCAGGTAGCGTGCGGGTCGCCATGCAGCGTTTGTCAGCCCATATGTCACAAAAAAGCCCCTGCCGATCGCTCGGCAGGGGCTTTCAGTTTCCGCTGCAGGAAAACTTACAGACCGGCAGCGTCACGCAGCGACTGGGCGCGGTCGGTGCGTTCCCAGGTGAAGGTGGTGAAGGTGTCGTCGCCGACCGTCTTCTGCTGCGGGGTACGGCCGAAGTGGCCGTAGGCAGCGGTTTCCTGGTACATCGGGTGCAGCAGGTCGAGCATGGTGGTGATGGCGTAAGGGCGCAGGTCGAAGCACTCGCGCACCAGCTGGATGATCTTGTCGTCGGAGACCTTGCCGGTACCGAAGGTGTTGATCGAGATGGAGGTCGGCTGGGCCACGCCGATGGCGTACGACACCTGGATCTCGCAACGCTCGGCCAGGCCGGCGGCGACGATGTTCTTGGCCACGTAGCGGCCGGCGTAGGCGGCGGAACGGTCGACCTTGGACGGGTCCTTGCCAGAGAACGCGCCACCACCATGGCGGGCCATGCCGCCGTAGGAGTCGACGATGATCTTGCGCCCGGTCAGGCCGCAGTCACCCACCGGGCCGCCGATGATGAAGTTGCCGGTCGGGTTGATGTGATACTGGGTGCCCTTGTGCAGCAGTTCGGCAGGCAGGGTGTGCTTGACGATCAGCTCCATCACGGCTTCCTGCAGGTCTTTCTGCGAAACCTCAGGGTTGTGCTGGGTCGACAGCACCACGGCGTCGATGCCGACCACCTTGCCATTTTCGTAACGGCAGGTTACCTGCGACTTGGCGTCCGGGCGCAGCCATGGCAGCAGTTTCGATTTGCGCGCTTCGGCCTGGCGCTCGACCAGACGGTGCGAGAAGCAGATCGGTGCTGGCATCAGCACGTCGGTTTCGTTGCTGGCGTAGCCGAACATCAGGCCCTGGTCACCGGCGCCCTGGTCTTCCGGACGGGAGCGGTCTACGCCTTGGGCGATGTCCACCGACTGCTTGCCGATGATGTTCATCACGGCGCAGGTGGCGCCGTCGAAACCGACGTCGGAGCTGTTGTAGCCGATGTCGATGATGACCTTGCGTACCAGCTCTTCCAGGTCGACCCAGGCGGAAGTGGTGACTTCGCCGGCGATGATGGCGACACCGGTCTTGACCAGGGTTTCGCAGGCTACGCGGGCGTATTTGTCCTGGGCGATGATGGCATCAAGGACGGCGTCCGAAATCTGGTCGGCGATCTTGTCCGGATGCCCTTCGGACACGGACTCGGAGGTGAAAAGGGAGTATTCGCTCATCTCGAAGGTTCCTGAAATTTACCGATGGTGTATGTCGCCAGCCGTCCGCTGGAAATGGCGGACCTGGATCTGGAAACCGTTACGCAAGCCCACGTACAGGCTGTCCCCGGGGGCCAGCCCGGCGTCATTGGCCCAACGGGCCAGGTCGTCCTGTTCGAAGCCAAGCCACAGGTCGCCGCATGCTTCGCGCGCCCACCCCTGGTCATGGCTGCACAGTTCGGTTACCAGCAGGCTGCCGCCTGCCTTCACCCGTTTGGCCAGCTGGCGCAAGGCCAGGGCCGGGTCGCTGAAATGGTGCAGCACCATGTTCAGCACAACGCAGTCGGCGGCCACATCCGTTGCACCCAGTGCATCGGCCAACTGCAGGTTCACGTTGTCGAGCCCTTCGCGCTGGCACACCTGGCGCGCCAGCTCGAGCATGGTCGGGCTGTTGTCCAGGGCGGTGACCTGGGCGAAGCGCCGGGCCAGGTCGGGCAGGAAGCCACCGTCACCGGGGCCGACCTCCAGGGCGCTGGCGGCCGGGTCGAAATTCAGTTTGTCGAGCAGTGCCAGCAGGCTTTCGCGGTACTGCGGCAGGCCAGCGATCAGGTCCTGCTGTGCGCGGAATTTTTCTTCCACGCGCAGGAAGAAGTCCTGGCTTGTGGCTGCGCGGCGTTGCTGCACCTGGGCGATGCGCGCCTGCACGTCGGGCGGCAGGGCCAGGTCATCCACCTCTTCGAGCAGCGCCGCGTGCAGCCGACCGCCCAGGCGCAGGCTGTCGGGCAGGGCGCGGCGGTAGAAGATGGCATTGCCCTCGCGGCGGGTCGCCACCAGCTCGGCCTGGGCCAGCACCTTCAGGTGGTGGCTCATGCCCGACTGGCCCACGTCGAAGATCTGCGCCAGCTCCAGCACGCCGAACGAGTCGTTGGCCAGGGCGCGCAATACGTTCAGGCGCAACTCGTCGCCACTGGCTTTGCACAAGGCAGCCAATGCTTCGCGTTGCTCGGGGATCGATTGCGCACGGAGGTTCATGGTGCGGCAGTCTAGACAGGCATCGTTGCCCTAGCAAGGGCAATATCAAAAAGTTTTGATATTGGCTGATGGGCGGAGGGCGAGGCTGCCATTGCTGGCCTCTTCGCGGGCTCGCCCGCTCCCACAGATTCATCACGGGGCTTGGGAACTGTGCCGAACCTGTGGGAGCGGGCGAGCCCGCGAAGAAGCCAGCACCGTTCCCCGGATTTTTACCCGAAATCAGTGCCAATCAGAGGAAAATCCCCCGACTGCGACCATACGTCATTGCCCCAAGCCCCCCCAGTGGGCGAAAATGGCCGCCTTTTTCGTGACACCACCTATTCAAGCCCCCCAGGAGATCAGCGATGCCCAGCCGTCGTGAACGTGCCAACGCCATTCGTGCCCTCAGCATGGATGCCGTGCAAAAGGCCAACAGCGGCCACCCAGGTGCCCCCATGGGCATGGCGGATATCGCCGAAGTGCTTTGGCGCGACTATCTGAAGCACAACCCGAGCAACCCGAACTTTGCCGACCGTGACCGCTTCGTGCTGTCCAACGGCCACGGTTCGATGCTGATCTACTCGCTGCTGCACCTGACCGGCTACGACGTCACCATCGATGACATCAAAGGCTTCCGCCAGCTGCACAGCCGCACCCCGGGCCACCCGGAATACGGCTACACCCCGGGCGTCGAGACCACCACCGGCCCGCTCGGCCAGGGTATCGCCAACGCCGTGGGCTTCGCCCTGGCCGAAAAAGTGCTCGCCGCCCAGTTCAACCGTGACGGCCACACCGTCGTCGACCACAACACCTACGTGTTCCTCGGCGACGGCTGCATGATGGAAGGTATCTCCCACGAAGTCGCCTCGCTGGCCGGCACCCTGGGCCTGAACAAGCTGATCGCCTTCTACGACGACAACGGCATTTCCATCGACGGCGAAGTGCACGGCTGGTTCACCGACAACACCCCGGCGCGTTTCGAAGCGTACAACTGGCAGGTGATCCGCAACGTCGACGGCCATGACGCCGACGAGATCAAGACCGCCATCGAGACCGCTCGCAAGAGCGATCGCCCGACCCTGATCTGCTGCAAGACCATCATCGGTTTCGGCTCGCCTAACAAGCAGGGCAAGGAAGACTGCCACGGCGCACCGCTGGGCAACGACGAAATCGCCCTGGCCCGCAAGGAACTGAACTGGAACCACGGCCCGTTCGAAATCCCGGCCGAGATCTACGCCGAGTGGGACGCCAAGGCTGCCGGTGCCAAGGCCGAAGCCGACTGGAACCAGCGCTTCGACGCCTACGCCAAGGCCTACCCGGAGCTGGCTGCCGAGTTCAAGCGCCGCGCCGCCGGTGACCTGCCTGCCGATTTCAGCGAGAAAGCCCAGGCCTACATCAACGAAGTGGCCGCCAAGGGTGAAACCATCGCCAGCCGCAAGGCCAGCCAGAACGCCCTGAACGCATTCGGCCCACTGCTGCCGGAGTTCCTCGGCGGTTCGGCTGACCTGGCCGGTTCCAACCTGACCCTGTGGAAGGGCTGCAAGGGTGTCGAAGCCAACGACGCCAGCGGCAACTACGTGTTCTACGGCGTGCGCGAGTTCGGCATGACCGCCATCATGAACGGCGTTGCCCTGCACGGTGGCCTGGTGCCTTACGGCGCGACCTTCCTGATGTTCATGGAATACGCCCGCAACGCCGTGCGCATGTCGGCGCTTATGAAGCAGCGCGTGATCCACGTCTACACCCACGATTCCATCGGCCTGGGCGAAGACGGCCCGACTCACCAGCCGATCGAGCAGCTGACCAGCCTGCGCAGCACGCCGAACCTGGACACCTGGCGCCCAGCCGATGCGGTGGAATCCGCCGTGTCCTGGAAAAACGCCCTGGAGCGCAAGGACGGCCCTTCGGCTCTGATCTTCTCGCGCCAGAACCTGCAGCACCAGGACCGCAACGCCCAGCAGATCGCCGACATCAGCCGTGGCGGCTACGTGCTCAAGGATTGCGCCGGCGAGCCTGAGCTGATCCTGATCGCCACCGGTTCCGAAGTGGGCCTTGCTGTTCAGGCGCACGCCAAGCTGACCGAACAAGGCCGCAAGGTGCGTGTGGTTTCCATGCCGTGCACCAGCGTGTTCGATGCCCAGGACGCTGCCTACAAGCAGTCCGTGCTGCCACTGGAAGTGGGGGCGCGCATTGCCATCGAAGCCGCTCACGCCGACTTCTGGTACAAGTACGTCGGCCTGGAAGGTCGTATCATCGGCATGACCACCTACGGTGAGTCGGCGCCGGCTTCGGCACTGTTCGAAGAGTTCGGCTTCACCCTGGAGAACATCCTCGGTACTGCTGAAGAGCTGCTGGAAGACTGATACAAGGAAGGCGAGGGCCCTTGGCCCTCGTTCGCGGCACAAGGCCGCTCCTACAGGGTATTGCGTACGCCGTCCCCTGTAGGAGCGGCCTTGTGCCGCGAATGGGCTGCGCAGCGGCCCCGTTCAACTGCCGGAGTTCAAGAGCTACCTATGCCCCACCTGCGTCCCTACAAAGTTGCACTCAACGGTTATGGCCGTATCGGCCGCTGTGTCCTGCGCGCGCTGTTCGAGCGGGGGGCAAAGGCCGGTTTCGAGATCGTCGCGCTGAACGACCTGGCCGACCAGGCCAGCCTGGAATACCTGACACGCTTCGACTCCACCCATGGGCGTTTCCCCGGTGAGGTGAAGGTCGATGGTGACTGTCTGCATATCAATGGTGACTGCGTGAAGGTGATGCGCAGTGCCACCCCGGAAGGCATCGACTGGGCCGCCCTGGACATCGACCTGGTGCTGGAATGCTCCGGCGCCTACCACACCCGCGCCGATGGCCAGCGCTTCCTCGATGCCGGCGCGCCGCGGGTGCTGTTCTCACAGCCGATGGCCAGCGAGGCCGACGTCGATGCCACGGTGGTCTATGGCGTGAACCAGGCCTGCCTGACCGGTAACGAGCGCCTGGTGTCCAACGCCTCGTGTACCACCAACTGCGGCGTGCCGCTGTTGCGTGTACTGGACCAGGCATTCGGCATCGAGTATGTGCAGATCACCACTATCCACTCGGCGATGAACGACCAGCCGGTGATCGACGCCTACCACCACGAAGACCTGCGACGCACGCGTTCGGCCTTCCAGTCGGTGATCCCGGTGTCCACTGGTCTGGCGCGTGGCATCGAGCGCCTGCTTCCGGAACTTGCCGGGCGAATCCAGGCCAAAGCGGTACGCGTACCGACCGTCAACGTCTCGTGCCTGGACATCACCCTGCAGACCGCCCGCGATACCAGCGCGGCCGAAGTCAACCGGGTGCTGCGCGAGGCGGCGCTGGAAGGCCCGCTGAAAGGCTTGCTGGCCTACACCGAGTTGCCCCACGCCAGCTGTGATTTCAACCATGACCCGCACTCGGCGATCGTCGATGCCAGTCAGACCCGTGTTTCCGGCCCCCGCCTGGTGAACCTGCTGGCCTGGTTCGACAACGAATGGGGGTTCGCCAACCGTATGCTCGACGTTGCCGAACACTATCTGCACGTCGTCCACCCAACCCGCAACAAACAGCCCTGAAGGACTGCATTCATGACCGTGTTGAAGATGACCGACCTCGACCTGCAAGGTAAGCGCGTACTGATCCGCGAAGACCTCAACGTGCCTGTGAAGGACGGTGTGGTAGCTAGCGACGCGCGTATCCTGGCAGCGCTGCCGACCATCAAGCTGGCCCTGGAGAAGGGCGCGGCGGTAATGGTCTGCTCGCACCTGGGCCGCCCGACAGAGGGTGAGTTCTCTGCCGAGAACAGCCTCAAGCCGGTCGCCGACTACCTGAGCAAGGCCCTGGGCCGCGATGTTCCGCTGGTCGCCGACTACCTGGATGGTGTCGAGGTCAAGGCTGGTGACCTGATGCTGTTCGAGAACGTGCGCTTCAACAAGGGCGAAAAGAAAAACGCCGACGAGCTGGCGCAGAAGTACGCAGCCCTGTGCGACGTGTTCGTCATGGACGCTTTCGGTACTGCCCACCGTGCAGAAGGTTCGACCCATGGCGTTGCCAAGTTCGCCAAGGTCGCTGCTGCCGGCCCGCTGCTGGCAGCCGAGCTGGACGCCCTGGGCAAGGCCCTGAAGGCCCCGGCCAAGCCGATGGCAGCCATCGTTGCCGGCTCCAAGGTCTCCACCAAGCTGGACGTGCTGAACAGCCTGAGCTCGGTCTGCGACCAGCTGATCGTTGGTGGCGGTATCGCCAATACCTTCCTGGCCGCAGCCGGCCACCCGGTGGGCAAGTCGCTGTACGAGCCTGACCTGATCGAAACAGCCAAGGCCATCGCCGCCAAGGTCAGTGTGCCTCTGCCGGTCGACGTGGTGGTTGCCAAGGAGTTCGCCGAGAGCGCCGAAGCCACCGTAAAGGCCATTGCCGACGTTGCCGCTGACGACATGATCCTGGACATCGGCCCGAAAACCGCAGCCCAATTCGCCGAGTTGCTGAAGTCGTCGAAGACCATCCTGTGGAACGGCCCGGTCGGCGTATTCGAGTTCGACCAGTTCGGCAACGGCACCAAAGTGCTGGCCAAGGCCATCGCTGACAGCGCCGCGTTCTCCATCGCCGGTGGCGGTGACACCCTGGCAGCCATCGACAAATATGGCGTTGGCGCCGATATCTCCTACATTTCTACCGGTGGTGGCGCCTTCCTCGAGTTCGTCGAGGGCAAGGTCCTGCCGGCCGTGGCAATCCTGGAAGAGCGGGCCAAGGCCTGATGACGGCGGCGCTTGGCAAAGGGAGCGGCCTGATGGTCAAGCAATTGCCTGTGATGATGCTGGCTGGCCTGCTGAGCGCATGCGCTGGCGGCCCGGCCTCGGATGCCGACACGGCGCAGCCGCCCAAGGGCGGTTGCTACCAGTCCGAGTGGCAGGCCGAGACCGTGCCGGTCATCAGCAAGCGCGTGGGCCCGGAAGGCCTGGAAAAGTACGACGAAGACCACCAGCGCAAGGCACCGGGTTGTCCTTGAGTCCGGCATTTCGTCGGGGCGGGCAACCAAGCGACCGCTGCGTGGTCATCTAGAGGATATGTAATGAAAGCGCTTTTGGCCGTGACGGCCCTGGCGACACTGGCAGGATGCTCGCTGCTGAAGCCGGCGCAACCCGCCCCGGCAGACGACTGGACCCGTTGGGTCTGCGACACCCAGGCGGAGGTGCTGTGGCGCTTCGCCGATGCGCAGCGCGACCAGGTCGATGTGCGCCTTGGTGGCGGCGACCAGGTCTACCGGCTCAAGGCCGAGCCGGGTGCTTCGGGTGCGCTGTACAGCGATGGCATGCTGGCCTTCCACACCAAGGGCGAAGAAGGCCTGGTGTACTGGGTGGCAACCAACGATCTGATTGGGCGGGGCTGCAAGGCACCGTGACTGGCCGGGCCGCGAGGGTGGCCCACACTACTTGAACAGCAACCGCCCCTGCGGCAGGCTTGCACGAAACAAACGACGCTTGTCGGGAGAGAGATACACAATGGCACTCATTAGCATGCGCCAGATGCTGGACCACGCCGCCGAGTTCGGTTACGGCGTACCAGCTTTCAACGTCAACAACCTCGAGCAGATGCGCGCCATCATGGAAGCGGCCGACAAGACCGACTCCCCGGTGATCGTGCAGGCCTCGGCCGGTGCTCGCAAATACGCCGGTGCCCCGTTCCTGCGTCACCTGATCCTGGCGGCCATCGAAGAATTCCCGCATATCCCGGTGTGCATGCACCAGGACCACGGCACCAGCCCTGACGTCTGCCAACGCTCTATCCAGCTGGGCTTCAGCTCGGTGATGATGGACGGCTCGCTGGGTGAAGACGGCAAGACCCCGACCGATTACGAGTACAACGTCCGCGTTACCCAGCAGACCGTTGCCATGGCACACGCCTGCGGCGTTTCGGTAGAAGGCGAGCTGGGCTGCCTGGGTTCGCTGGAAACCGGCATGGCCGGTGAAGAAGACGGCATTGGCGCCGAAGGCGTGCTGGACCACAGCCAGATGCTGACCGACCCGGAAGAGGCTGCCGACTTCGTCAAGAAGACCCAGGTCGACGCCCTGGCGATCGCCATCGGTACCAGCCACGGTGCCTACAAGTTCACCAAGCCACCAACCGGTGACGTGCTGGCCATCGACCGCATCAAGGAAATCCACAAGCGCATCCCGAACACCCACCTGGTGATGCACGGTTCGTCCTCGGTACCGCAAGAGTGGCTGGCAATCATCAACCAGTACGGCGGCGACATCAAGGAAACCTACGGTGTACCGGTCGAGGAAATCGTCGAAGGTATCAAGCATGGCGTGCGCAAGGTCAACATCGATACCGACCTGCGTCTGGCTTCCACCGGTGCCATGCGCCGCCTGATGGCGCAGAATCCGAGCGAGTTCGACCCTCGCAAGTTCTTCGGTGAAACCGTCAAGGCCATGCGTGACGTGTGCATCGCCCGTTACGAAGCCTTCGGCACCGCTGGCAATGCCTCGAAGATCAAGCCGATCTCCCTGGAAGGCATGTACCAGCGCTACCTGAAAGGTGAGCTGGCCGCCAAGGTCAACTAATCTTCTGGTATTAATGAAAAAGCCCGCAGCGATGCGGGTTTTTTCATTTTTGGGTGTTAGAACCTCATGCCTGTGCCGGCAAAGCGACCGTTAGTCGGCTACCGTATAGTTGAGGCACTGATAGCGTTCTGATTGCATTGCGTGTTATCCGCTCAGGTCTAGAGTACTAGTGGATCCAACCGTATCTTGAAGTCGGTCACATAATAGAGAAGCAGCATGGATGGCGCTCACCCTCACCCCCAACCTCAGCCACTGGATGGCTGCTCGGTTCTTCTGGTGGTAGACGATTACCCCGAAAACCTCATCAGCATGCGGGCATTGCTGGCCCGCCAGGATTGGCAGGTGCTGACGGCAAGCTCGGGGATGGAAGCCCTGAGCGCGTTGCTCGAGCATGATGTCGACCTGGTCCTGCTGGATGTACAGATGCCGGAGATGGACGGCTTCGAAGTCGCCCGGCTGATGCGCGGCAGCCAGCGTACCCGGCTGACCCCGATCATCTTCCTCACCGCCAATGAACAGTCCGAAGCGGCCGTGCTCAAGGGCTACGCCAGCGGCGCCGTGGACTACATGTTCAAACCGTTCGACCCGCAGATTCTCAAGCCCAAGGTCCAGGCTCTGCTTGACCAGCAGCGCAACCGACGCATGCTGCAGCGCCTGACCCGTGAGCTGGAAGCGGCCAGGGCGTTCAACGCGTCGATCCTGGAGAACGCTGCCGAGGGGATTCTGGTAGTGGATGCCCAGGGCATCATCAGCTTTGCCAACCCGGCCATTTCCCGTTTGTTGTCAGCTCCGGTGCAGCAGTTGCAGGGCGCCCAACTGCTCGACCTGGTGCAACTGGCCAGTGCCAGCCTGTGGAGCGAATCGGAGTTCTACCAGGCCTACCTTGGGCGGCGCATCTTCCGCGTGCACGATGCCCAGTTGCGCACCCTTGGCGGCGAGCTGGTGCCGGTCGCGTTGTCTTGTGCACCGCTGCCGACAGAACAGCAAGCCATGGTGGTTACCGTGCTGGACATGTCGGTGGTGCGCAACCTGCACCAGCAGCTGGAATACCAGGCCGTCACCGACCCGCTTACCGGCTTGCTCAACCGCCGCGGGTTCTATCAGGCCGCCGAAGGTGCACTGCTGCGCAACGAGCGCTCGGACAAGGCGCAGGCACTGATGTACATGGACCTGGATGGCTTCAAGCGCATCAACGACTCGCTCGGCCACGACGCTGGCGACCGGGTGCTGCACTGGGTGGCCGAACAGCTCAAGGATTGCCTGGGCAGTGAAGCGTTGTTGGCGCGCATGGGCGGCGACGAGTTCACCGCGCTGTTCGACAGCCTGCCTTACCCGGAGCAGGCCGGGCGCTATGCCGAGCGGTTGCTGGAGCGCATTTCCATCAGCCA
This sequence comes from Pseudomonas sp. B10(2017), assembly GCF_002113295.1. Lineage (NCBI taxonomy): Bacteria > Pseudomonadati > Pseudomonadota > Gammaproteobacteria > Pseudomonadales > Pseudomonadaceae > Pseudomonas > Pseudomonas sp. B10(2017). Next base: position 308,990 of record NZ_NEJU01000003.1, on the reverse strand, counting down.
CCAGGTGGAAGGGCTGGATGTGAGCCTTGGTGTGAGCATCGGCATCGCCACCTATCCGGATTGCGGCGCCAATGTCGAAGGCCTCTTGCGTGCGGCCGATGCGGCTATGTACGCGGCCAAGCAAGCCGGGCGCCAGCAGTATCGCTTCTACGATCAGGAGCTCAATGGCCGGGCGCGTTCGCGGCTGATGCTCGAGGACAGTGTACGCGCGGCCGTGGAGCAACAAGACTTCACTCTGGTTTACCAGCCGCAGGTTGGCTTCAACGATGGCCGCCTGCGTGGCTTCGAGGCCTTGCTGCGTTGGCAGCATCCCAGTGTCGGCGACGTTCCGCCGGGGCTGTTCATCCCGTTGCTGGAAGAGGCGCGCCTGATCAACCGCCTGGCCAGCTGGATCTACCGCCAGGGCGCGGCTCAGCGCCAGGCCTGGTGCCAGCGTTTCCCGGCGGACCTGGTGCTCGGTATCAGCCTGAGCCGCGCGCAGTTCGCCATGCCCAGCCTGGTCGACGAACTGCACCGGGTCATCCAGCTTTACCAGCTGGACCCGGCGCAGCTGGAAGTAGAGGTGGCGGAAACCTCGCTGATGTACAACATCGATGCGGCGGTGAAGCAGATACATCGTTTGCGCGAGCTGGGGGTGCGGGTGGCGCTGGATGACTTTGGTGCCGGCGACTGTTCGTTGCGCATGTTGCGCGACCTGCCGATCGATACCCTCAAGCTCGACCGCCACCTGGTGGCGCGCCTGCCCGACTCGGCGGAGGATGCCGCGCTGGTGCGCAGCGTCATCGGCCTGTGCGCCGACTACAGCATCACGGTGATCGCCGAGGGGGTGGAAACCCCGGCCCAGGCGGCCTGGCTCAAGGCCAATGGCTGTGAGTACGTGCAGGGGTTCCTGGTGGCATACCCGATGACCGCCACGGATGCCAGCAGCTTCCCGGCAATTTTCTCCTGGCCGGGGCCATGATTGGCTAGAATCGGCTTTCGTTACACCGAATGCAGCCCCATGACCGTATTACGATACCTGCAAGCCTACCCACCGCACCTGCAGCAGCAGGTGCGGCAGATGATCGACAGCGACCGTCTCGGCGAGTACCTGCAGCGCCGCTACCCCGACCGCCATGACGTGCAGAGCGACAAGGCGTTGTACGGCTATGCCCAGGATTTGCGCCAGCAATACCTGCGCAGCGCGCCGAGCCTGGACAAGGTTCTGTTCGACAATCGTCTCGACCTGACCCATCGGGCCCTGGGCCTGAATACGGCGATATCGAGGGTGCAGGGCGGCAAGCTCAAGGCGAAGAAGGAAATCCGCATTGCCTCGCTGTTCAAGGAGGCCGCGCCGCAATTCTTGCGCATGATCGTGGTGCATGAACTGGCACACCTGCGCGAGCGCGACCACAACAAGGCGTTCTACCAGCTCTGCCAGCACATGGAGCCGGACTATCACCAACTGGAATTCGACCTGCGCGTCTACCTGACCTATCGGGAGCTGCCGGGCAACTGTTAAGGACCACGCAGCATGGAAGTGAGCAAGACCAAGAGCAGCTTCTACCGCCGCCTGTACGTGGCCTGGCTGATCGACAGCCAGACCGCGACCAGCGTGCCGGCCCTGATGGAGGCCACCGGCATGCCCCGGCGCACCGCCCAGGACACCATTGCGGCGCTGGCCGACCTGGATATCGTCTGCGAGTTCGAACAGCAGGAAGGCGCGCGCAACCACGCCGGGCATTACCGCATTCATGACTGGGGGGCGATCGACAAGCAGTGGATCATCCAGCACCTGCGGCAGCTTCGCGAAGTGCTGGGGTATCCCTGAGGGGGCGAAGCCCCCCGGCGATTTCAACCCTTGCGCATCCCGATATGCGGAATGTCGTCCTCAAGATATTCTTCGCCCACTGCCTCGAACCCATGCCGGGCATAGAACGCCTGCAAATGCGCCTGCGCCGACAGATAGACCGGCACACCCGGCCAGCAATGCTCCGCTGCCTCCAACCCCTTGAGCAGCAAGGTATGCCCCAGCTTCAGCTCACGTGCCGCAGGTGCAGTCACCACCCGCCCGATCACCACGTCCCCGCCCTGGGATTGCGGGTCGAGCAGGCGCAGGTAGGCCACCAGCTTGTCATCCAGCCAGCCCATCAGGTGCAGGGTATCGCCGGTCAGGTCCTGGCCATCGACTTCCTGATAGGCGCAGCGTTGCTCGACCACGAACACTTCAGTGCGTAATTGCAGAATGGCGTAGAGCTGGTCCTTGCTAAGATCGGTGTGGTGCTTGCAGAGCCAGTCGATGGACATTGGCGCGAACTCCTTGGGTGGGCCGTCGATCATCGCATGATGTATGTGTCACGGCCAAAATAGAGGCTAAATGACACTATTGGCCGCTGCCCTCGGCAACGGCTTTGTGTAATCTCATCGCCAGTGTGTGCCCTCCACTGCAAAAGGACGTGAGCATGCGGCCACTGTTTTGTGTTCTGGGATTGCTGGCGATAATGCTTGCAACACCCGCCCTGGGTCGCGAAAAGCTGCGCCTGGTGGCCGACAGCTGGCCGCCGTTCACCGATGCCAACATGCCGGGCGGTGGCCTGGCGACCAGCCTCGTCACCACGGCACTGGCCCGCGCCGGCTACCCCAGCGGGGTCGAAGAGGCACCGTGGGCGCGGGCTCTGCTGGGGGTGAGCGAGGGGCGTTACGACGTGTTGATCAACGCCTGGTACAACGACTCGCGCGCCAGCATCGGGCAGTTTTCCAAAGCCTACCTGGTCAACCGTATTCGCCTGCTGCAGCGCAAGGGCGAGGCGTTTCGCTACAAGCGCCAGTCAGACTTGTACCCGTACAGTATCGCTGTGGTGCGTGATTACGCCTATTCCCCCGAGTTCGACCGCGACACCCGCCTGCACAAGGTGGCGGTGCGCAACTTTCCTTCTGCGGTACGCATGCTGGCGGCGGGGCGGGTGGACCTGGCGGTGGAAGACGAGTACGTGGCCCGTTACAACTTGCAGCGCGAACTGCCGGAGGTACGCGATGGGGTGATGCTGGTGGAGCCACCGTTGGGGGAGAATACCCTGCATATCCTGGTCAGCCTGAAAAACCCGGAGCACGAGCGGATCGTCGAGCGCTTCGAGCAGGCGATTGCGGCGATGAAGGCGGATGGCAGCTATGCGCGGCTCATGCGCCAGCATGGTTTCTGATCTATATCGCCTGTGCCGGTCTCTTCGCGGGTAAACCCGCTCCCACAGGAGCCCCACCAGTTTCAAGACCTGTGTAATACCTGTGGGAGCGGGTTTACCCGCGAAGTGGCCCGCACAGGCGATATACAACTCAGGCCGGTGCACCTTCCTTGATCAAATGCGCGGCCAGGGTCCGCAGCGGCCCCAACTGCCGGCAGATCAACGCCAACTGCGTCTGCACCAGCCGTTGGTGCTCGTCCAGCTCTTCCGGCATCTGCTCCAGGGCATTGGCCAGCGCTTCTTCGGCATCACTGTGAATCGCCACCGGCAGCCGCGCGGCCAGGCCGTTGGCAATCTCGTCCAGGCTGCTGGCCAGGCTTTGCCCGGCACCTTCGATCAACTGCTCCTGCACCTCCGCCGGCAAGGCCGTGTCGCGGTGCGCGCCCAGCCCCGAGAGGTAGCTGAGCAAGGTATGCGACAGCACCAGGAAGCGGAAGCCGACGTCGGCCTCCTTCCGGAAATGCCCCGGTTCCATCAGCATGTTGGCCAGGGTGGTGGACAGCGCCGCGTCGGCGTTGTGGGCGTTGCGCCGGGCCAGGCGGTAGGCCAGGTCATCGCGCTTGCCGTGGGCATATTGCTGCATGATCTGCCGCAGGTACACGCTGGCGCAGGCCAGCGTATTGGCCAGCGCCTTGTTCAGCCGCCGCCCCTGCCAGTCGGGGAGGAACAGGAACACCGCGAGAATGGCGATCAGGCTGCCGACCAAGGTATCGAACAGGCGCGGCAGGAACAGGCCATAGCCATCGCCGATCTGGTTGAAGCAGAACAGCACCATCAGGGTGATCGCGGCCGTGGCCAAGGTGTAACGGGTGGTGCGGTTGACGAAGAACACCACCCCGGCGACTACTGCGAACAACGACTGGATGATCGGGTTGGGGAACAGGTCGAACAATGCCCAGCCCACTGTCAGGCCGACGGCGGTGCCGGCTATCCGCTGCACCAGCTTGCGCCGGGTCGCGCCGTAGTTGGGCTGGCACACGAACAGCGTGGTGAGGATGATCCAGTAGCCCTGGGTGGGGTGGATCAGGTGCACCATGCCATAGCCGATCGACAACGCCAGGGGTAGGCGCAGGGCATGGCGGAACAGCAGCGAGGTCGGAGTCAGTTGGGTGCGCAGGCGGGTCCACACGTCCTTCAGTGAGCGTGGCGAGCGGTCGAGGAGGCTGCTGTCGCTGGTGTCGGCCAGGCTGTCCGGGTTGCTGGCGGCGCTGAGCAGGCGGTCGAGCGTCGCCAGGTTGGCCGCCAGCGCGCGCAGCGAGCGCAACAGGCCACGCCAGGCCGGGTTGTTCTGCGTGCGCAGGTGTTCCAGCGAGGCGTTGAGGTCTTCGAGGGCTTCGGGATAACCGCTGGCCAGCACGAATGGCTGGCGCAGGCGGATCGAGCGGGCCAGTTCCTGGCAGGACGAGCCTTGCTTGCGCAGCAGGCGTTGGCAACGGAACATCACGTCGCTGTGGAAAAAGGCCTCGGTCAGGGCGTTGTAGGGATAGTGCGAAGCACTGACCCGTTCATGGATGTCCTGGGCCAGGAAGTACAGCTTGAGGTAGCGGCTGACCTTGGAGTTCGGCTGGCTGTTGCCCACCCGGTGCAGGATGATTTCCTTGGCCGCGTTGAGCGCCGCCACTACCTTGCCGTTCTGCTGGGCCAGCTCCAGGCGCCGGGCTTCGACGTCGAGGGTGCGGATGGGTTCGAACAGGCTGGCCTTGAGCTTGAGGTAGCTGCCCAGCTCGAAGAACAGCTTGGCCAGGCTCTGCTGCACCGGCTGGTTGGAAAACAGCGCCTGCCACAGCACCGACAGCAGCCCGTACCAGGCTGCACCCGCCACCAGCAGCAGTGGTTCGTGCCAGAAGTCGGTGACCTGGCCGCCGCGCTGGTCCACGCCGATCATGGTGTACACCGCAGTGATCAGGGTCGCTGAAGCGATGGCGCCATAGCGTTCGCCCAAGGCACCGAGCATGGTAAGGCCGAAGGCCGCCAAGGCCAGGGCAATGGCGAATACCCACGGGTAGGGGAACAGCAGTTCGACCGCCAGTGCGGCGATGGCAAAACACACCAGGGTGACGGCCAGCGCGCTGAGGCGGCCCTGCCAGCTGTCATCGGTTTCGGCCAGGGCACTGGCGATGATGCCGAGGAACAGCGGAATCAGCAGGGCCATTTCGTTCTGGTACCAGCACAGGGCCAGGCTGCCGGTGAGGGCGATGGTGACCCGGATGCTGTAGCTGAACTTGTCTTGACCCCACAGGCGACGCAGTGACTGACGGAACGAGCTCGATGACATGATGGCCTGCTAGGCAGTGAGCAAATGGAATGCATTGCAGCACGGCCAGCAAGAAGCGTTCCGTGCTGCTGAATGGATTCTACTCTACACGAACTGCGCCGCGGCGTTGGCGGAGGCCCAGGCCCACTGGAAGTTGAAACCGCCCAGGTGGCCAGTCACATCCAACACCTCACCAATGAAATACAGCCCGGGGCTCTTCAGCGATTCCATGGTCTTGGACGACACCTCGCGGGTATCCACGCCGCCCAGGGTCACTTCGGCTGTGCGATAACCCTCGGTGCCGGCCGGCACCACCTGCCAGCTCGCCAGCTTCTCGGCGATCTGTGCCAGTTCCGCCGGGGTGTACTGCTTCATGGGCCGGGACTCGAACCACTGCTCGGCCAGCAGGTTGGCCAGCTTGCGGGTAAACACCTCGCCCAGTACGGTCTTCAGCTCGGCGTTGGCGCGTTCGGCTTGCATCTGTTGCAGCCAGGTCAGTGCATCACGGTCGGGCAGCAGGTTGATCTCGACCGTGTCACCGGCTTCCCAGAACGACGATATCTGCAAAATCGCCGGGCCGCTGAGGCCGCGATGGGTAAACAGCAGGTTCTCGCGGAAGCTGGTGCCGTTGCAGCTGGCGGTGCAATCCAGCGAAGTGCCCGAAAGCTCGGTGCACAGTGCCTTAAGCTGGGGCTCGGTGATGGTGAACGGCACCAGCCCTGCGCGGGTCGGCAGCAGCGTGTGGCCGAACTGGCGGGCCACCTGGTAGCCGAAGCCGGAGGCACCCAGGGTCGGGATCGAAAGGCCGCCGGTGGCGATCACCAGCGACTGGCAGGCGAACTGGCCGCCGCTGGTCTGCAGCAGGTAGCCGCTTTCGGTCTTCTCGATCTGCTCGATGCTGGTGTGCATGCGGATCTCGGCGCCGGCCTCGTCGCATTCGGCCAGCAGCATGTCGAGGATGTCGTTGGCCTTGTTGTCGCAGAACAGCTGGCCGAGCTTCTTCTCGTGGTAGGCCACGCCGTGCTTGCACACCAGCTCTATGAAGTCCCACTGGGTATAGCGGGCCAGCGCCGATTTGCAGAAGTGTGCATTCTGCGAGAGGAAGTTGCCTGGCTCGGTATACATGTTGGTGAAGTTGCAGCGGCCGCCGCCGGACATGAGGATTTTCTTGCCCGGTTTGTTGGCGTGGTCGAGCACCAGTACCCGGCGGCCACGGCGGGCGCTGAGCTGTGCGCACATCAGGCCGGCGGCGCCGGCGCCGAGGATGATCACGTCGGTAGAGTGCACGGTGTTACCTCATTGTTAGCTTGAACCGCTGAGCGGCCCATCGCCGGCAAGCCAGCTCCCACAGGTACAACACAAGCCTGGGGCCTGTGGTAAGCCTGTGGGAGCTGGCTTGCCGGCGATGGGCTGCAGAGCAGCCCCAAAAATCATCAGACGATGCGGACTTTCAGGGAGCGCCCCTTGATCTTGCCGCTGTTCAAGCGCTGCATGGCCTGCTTGGCCAGCGGTCGCTCCACGGCGACGAACGCCTGGAAATCGAAGATCGCAATCTTGCCCACCTGCTTGCCGGGGATGCCTGCATCACCGGTCAGCGCCCCGAGGATGTCACCCGGGCGCAGCTTGTCCTTGCGCCCGGCGGCGATGCACAAGGTGCTCATCAGCGGCAGCAGCGGCTCGCCGCCTTTGTGCTTCAGGCTGTCCAGCTGGTCCCAGCGCAGCGGGCTCTTCTGCAGGTCTTCGATGGCCTGGGCGCGGTGGCCTTCGGCCGGTGCCACCAGGCTGACCGCGATGCCTTTTTCGCCGGCACGACCGGTGCGGCCCACACGGTGCACATGGATTTCCGCGTCACGCGCCAGTTCGACGTTGATGACCATGTCCAGGCCATCGATGTCCAGGCCGCGTGCGGCCACGTCGGTAGCCACCAGCACCGAGGTGCTGCGGTTGGCGAACATGGTCAGCACCTGGTCGCGGTCGCGCTGCTCCAGGTCGCCATGCAGGGCCTGGGCCACGATGCCCTTGGCGGCCAGGTGGGCGACCACATCCTCGCACTGCTGCTTGGTGAAGCAGAATGCCACGCAGGACTGCGGGCGGTAGTGGCCGAGCACGCGGGTGACGGCCTCGAGGCGTTGTTGCGGGTCGATCTCGATGAAGCGCTGCTCGATCTGGTTGTCGGCGTGAAGGCTCTCGACCTTGACCTGCTGCGGGTTGCGCATGAAATCAGCGGCCAGTTGCTTGATGCCCGCCGGGTAGGTGGCCGAGAACAGCAGGGTCTGGCGGCGTGACGGGGTCTTGCCGATGATGCTGGCGATGGCATCGAAGAAGCCCATGTCGAGCATGCGGTCGGCTTCGTCCAGCACCAGGGTGTTCAGCCCGTCGAGCACCAGGGTGCCCTTGTCCAGGTGCTGCTGGATGCGCCCTGGGGTACCGACGATGATGTGCGCGCCGTGCTCCAGCGAAGCGATCTGCGGGCCCAGCGAAACGCCGCCGCACAGGGTCAGGATCTTGATGTTGTCCTCGGCGCGGGCCAGGCGGCGCAGCTCCTTGGCCACCTGGTCGGCGAGTTCGCGGGTGGGGCACAACACCAGCGCCTGGCAGCCGAAGTAGCGCGGGTTGATCGGGTTGAGCAGGCCGATGCCGAAGGCGGCGGTCTTGCCGCTGCCGGTCTTGGCCTGGGCGATCAGGTCCTGGCCCTTGAGAATGACCGGCAGGCTCTGGGCCTGGATTGGTGTCATCGAGGCATAGCCGAGGGCGTCCAGGTTGGCCAGCATGGCAGTGGACAGCGGCAAGGTGGCAAAGGCGGTGGGTTCGGTGGTCACGAGGCGGGCCTGCGGTGCGAAGCGAAAAATGCCGCACAGTCTACCAGCCTCGTGGCCATTCGCCCTACGACTCCATGTGTTGTTCCGGACGACGGGCACGCCTTCCGTCCGTCGGCGACAGCTGCAGGAAGATCGCTGCCGCCAGCATGGCCATCACGCCGATGGTGACGAATGTCAGCTGGAACGCGCCCAAGGTGGTTTCCACACCCTCGGCGCTGCCCGCCGCGGTGAAGCCGCCGAGCAAGGCACCCGCACATGCCACGCCGAGGCTCAGGGCCAACTGCGCGACCACCGACAGCAGGCTGTTGCCGCTGCTGGCACTGGCGTCGTCGAGGTCGATGAGCGTAACGGTGTTCATCGCGGTGAATTGCATGGAGTTCACTGCACCCAGAAGACCGAGTTGCACCAGCAACAGCCAATAGGGTGTCTGTTCGTCCACCAGCCCCAGGCTGGCCAGCAGCAGGCCCAGCAGCAGGGTGTTGCCGGTGAGGATGATGCGGTAGCCGAAACGTTCGATCAGTGGCCGGGCAATGGACTTGGCCAGCATCGCCGCCGCCGCCAGCGGGATCATGCTCATGCCGGCCTGGGCCGGCGAGTAGCCCAGCGCCACCTGCAGCAGCAACGGCACCAGGAACGGCAGGGCGCCGCTGCCCAGACGGGCGAACAGGTTGCCGAGGATGCCGATGGCGAAGGTGCGCACGCGGAACAGGCTGGGCGAGAACAGCGGCTCCGGGTCGCGCCCGGCGCGCAGCCAGTAGGCCGCCAGGCAGGCCATGCCGGCGAACAGCAGCAACATCACCCGCAGGTGCGGCAGGTGCAGTTCGCCCAGGCCTTCCATGGCGATGGTGATCAATACCATCGCTGCGCCAAAAAGCAGGAACCCGGGGCCGTCGAACGTGGTGCGCTCGGCGCCGCGCAGGTCGGGGATGAACTTCCACACGGCGTAGCAGCCGATCAGGCCGACCGGCAGGTTGAGCAGGAAGATCCAGTGCCAGCTCAGTATTTCCACCAACCAGCCGCCAACCGTAGGGCCCAGTAGCGGCCCGAGCAAGCCGGGGATGGTGATGAAACTCATTATGCGCACCAGCTCGGTGCGCGGGTAGGCACGCAGGACCACCAGCCGCCCGACCGGCAGCATCAGCGCACCGCCCAGCCCTTGCACGACACGGGCAAAGATCAGGAAACCGAGGCTGTTGGCGGCGGCGCACAGCAGCGAGCCGAAGCTGAACAGCAGAATGGCGCTGAAGAAGATGCGCTTGGTGCCGAAGCGGTCAGCGATCCAGCCTGAGGCGGGGATCAGCAGGGCCACGGTGAGCATGTAGGCGATGATCACGCCCTGCATGCGCAGCGGGTCTTCGGCCAGTGAGCGGGCCATGGCCGGTAGCGCGGTGTTGAGGATGGTGCCGTCCAGGGACTGCATGAAGAAGGCGATGGCCACCACCCAAGGGATCCAGCGGGCGGTGACAGGGTCCAGCGGGGTGCGTTCGGGCATGACTTCCTCGTTTGTCAGTGCCGGGCTTTTCGCGGGTGAACCCGCTCCCACAGGAATATCAACACATTCAAGGGCAGTGGAGTTCCTGTGGGAGCGGCTTTAGCCGCGAAAGCGCCGGCAAGTCCAGTCACAATGTCAGAGTCAGGCTTTTGACCAGTGCACCTGGCAAATGACTCGATCCGGTACTGCGCTGTCCATAGGTACTGGTCGACAGGATCATCTCGCGCTCGCTTGTCAGGTCTTCCAGCTGGCTGCCGAGCAAGCTGTACAGGCTGTCATCGAAGCGCATGGTGCTCACCGGGCCCTGGATCTGCCCGTTCTCCACCCAGAAGGTGGCGAAGCGGGTCAGCCCGGTCATGCGTGCCGCCGGCAAGTCGGAATAGTTCAGGTACCACAGGTTGCTGATGTACAGCCCGGTACCGAGCCGCTCCAGAATCTGCTCGCTCGGCAGGCTACCTGCTGCCAGGCTCAGCGCACACGGCGACTCGTAACTATCGGCGCCATTGGCCAGCAGCTCGAACTCGGCCGCGCTGCGCGCGCTGATCAATCGTTGCACGGCCTCACCTTGCTGGATCAACGGCACATCCAGGCGCGGTGAGCCTTCATCGGAAAACGCCGGGCTCAGCGAGCCGCTGACCTGCTCGGTGAAACTTACCAGCGGGCTCAGCCGCGCATCGCCGTTGTACAGGCGCTGCAGGGCGCTGTTGCCAGTGGCCAGGGCCTGTGCGGAAAAACCACCCCAGCACAGCATGCCGGCTATTTCGTCCATGGCCGCCGGGGCCAGGTAGGCGCGGTAGCTGCCAGGTTTCAACGTGACGGCCGGGCGGCCAAGGAAACCCAGCTGCTCCCGCGCCTGGCGCAGGCGTGCGGTGAAGTCGTCAGCGTTCCAGGCCTGCCCGGCATAGTTGGCCTTCACCGCCTCGCCGTTCTGGTGGAACAGGCTCCAGTCAAAGTTGAAGCTGTTGGCCTGATGCCAGCCGAAGGCCCCGAACGAGCTGGCGAAGCCTCGGCAGATGGGGCCGGCGGCGTAGATGCCGACAAGGTCCAGGTCGCCGGCTTCACGCTCGAGCAGGGTCAGCACGTCGCTCAGTTCGGGCAGCGCCTGCTCCTGCTGGCTGTGGCTGTTCCAGGTATTTTCGTCCAGGCGCAGATAGGGGTCGACAGCCAGCAGCGGCAAGGTCTGGCGCAGTTGCGCCAGGGCAGCGATCAGGCGCTGGCTATCCAGTTGCGTGTCACCGCTCAAGGTCACCTGTTGCTCTGCCTGTCGGCCATCGTGGATCAGCTTCAGTTGCGCGCTGGCCTGGGTCACCTCGCCGGCCTGACGTACCTTGGCATGGTTGAAGCGCACGAATTGCGACTGTTCGGCGCTGTAGCCGAGGGTGAATTGTTCGCCCGTCTGCAGGGCTTTGCGCACATCCCCGACCAGGGTTTCGAAAGCGTGCTTCATCAGGCGTCTCCTCCGAATACGTCGATCTGGCGGAACACGCAGGCCGGCGAGGCGTGGCCGACCCGCACCACCTGGTTGGGTTCGCCCTTGCCGCAGTTGGGCGTGCCCAGCACCTGGAAGGTACTGCTGTCGCCGACCGCCGCCAGGTTGCGCCAGAACTGCGCGGAGATGCCGCGGTAGTTGGGGTTCTTGACGATGCCCTTGAGCTCGCCGTTTTCGATCAACTGCCCCCATTCACAGCCGAACTGGAACTTGTTGCGTGCATCGTCGATGGACCAGGAGCGGTTGGTACGCATCAGGATGCCATGTTCGATGCCCTTCACCAGCTGATCCAGGCTCTGGTCGCCCGGCTCGATGTTGAGGTTGGCCATGCGGTCGATCGGCGCACGGTTCCAGCCGCAGGCGCGGCTGTTGGCCACGCCATCCAGGCCGGAGCGGAACTGCGACAGCGCGCTACCCAGCGGGCGTAGCAGCAGGCCGTTTCGGATCAGGAACTGCTTGCTGGCCGGGGTGCCGTCGTCGTCATGGCTGTAGCTGGCCAGCTCTTCGCCGATGGTCGGGTCGAAGGTCACGTTCAGCAGGCTGGAGCCGTATTGGAGGTGGCCGAAGTCGCTGGCTTTGACGAAGCTGGTGCCGGCGTAGTTGCGCTCGTCGCCGAGGATGCGATCCATCTCCAACGGGTGGCCGATGGATTCGTGGATCTGCAGCATCATCTGGTCCGGCATCAACAGCAGGTCGCGCGGGCCGCTGGGGGTGTTCGGTGCCAGCAGCAGCTGTAGCGCTTCGTCGGCCACCCGGCGGGCCGCGCCGACCAGGCCGCAGCGCTCGATGATCTCGAAGCCGCCCTGCTGGCCGAAGTTGTCGCGGCCCAGGCTGCGGCTCTGGCTATCCTGGCCGTCGCTGGCGGTCACGCCCAGGCCTGGGAACAGGAAGCGCTGGGCGTGGCGCAACTCGGCGCCGGCCGAGTTCAGGTAGGTCTGCTCGACCAGGCTGAGGCCCAGGCTGGCCTGCCAGTCCACCAGGCGGCTGTCCTTGGGCACGCTGGCCGATTCGGCAGCGAGCAGGCCGAGGCAGTCGGCGAGGTTGGGCACGGGCTGGTCGAAGTTGGGCGAAATGTGGTCGTGGCGTGCGCTGGTCACCGGTTGCTCGCGCAGGTCCAGCAGGTTGTACCGAAGGATTTGCCGGGCCAGCGCCTCGGCCTGCTCCAGCGCACGCTGCAGGCCTGCCTGGGACAGGTCGGCGGTGGCCGCATAGGCTTCCACGCCATTCACCCGCACGGTGAGCATGGCGCCCTCGTCCTGGCTGAAGAAGGGTGGTACCGCGACGTTGCGGCGAACCGACAGCGCCTGGTGCGACTGTTTCACATGGCGCAGGGAAAACAACTCGGCCGTACTGCGCAGCGCGGCAAAGCGCTGGCGCAGCAGGGCGCTGGCATCGAACATGTGGAAGCCTCCGTGTACACGGTGGCTCCCCCTTAGAACCACTCGTCCTGCATGGTGAGGCAAGTGTCGTCGCGCGCCTCGAGCAATGCCAGCTCATTATGGCAGCCAGGTACTTCCCAAGTCAGGAAATAACGCGCGGCCTGTAGCTTGCCGAGGTAGAAGTCACGGTCGGCGGGGTTGCCCTTGAGCAGGCCGAGTTCGGCATGAATCGCCTGTTCCAGCCAGCGCCACCCGATCACGCAGTGGCCGAAGGCCTTGAGGTACAGGGCCGAGTTGGCGAGGGCGCCGGCGACTTTGCCCTGTGCCAGGTCACCCAGCAAGGCCAGGGTCACACTTTGCAGGCGGTTGACCAGTTGCTCCAGCGGCTGGCGCAGCGGGTCGAGGTTCGGGTGGTGGCTGGCGCGCTCGCCGGTCGCGACGATCGACCGGATCAACTGCTTGAGGCCGGCGCCATTGTTCTGCGCCAGCTTGCGGCCCAGCAGGTCGAGCGACTGGATGCCCTCGGTGCCTTCATGGATCGGGTTCAGGCGGTTGTCGCGGTAATACTGTTCGACCGGGTATTCGCGGGTGTAGCCGTGGCCGCCGAGGATCTGGATCGCCAGTTCATTGGCCTTGAGGCAGAACGTCGAGGGCCAGGATTTGACGATCGGGGTCAGCAGGTCGAGCAGCTCCTGCGCCTGCTTACGGGCGCTGTCGTCGCTGGCAGTCTGGGTGTCGTCGAACAGGCGTGCGGCATACAGGCCCAGGTCGAAAGCGCCCTCCACGTAGGCCTTCTGTGCCAGCAGCATGCGTTTCACATCGCTGTGCTCGATGATCGGCACCGCCGGGCTGTGCGGGTCTTTGTTGTCCGGCAACCGACCCTGCGGGCGTTGGCGGGCGTACTCCAGCGAATACAGGTAGCCGGCGTAACCGAGCATCACTGCGCCCATGCCGACACCGATGCGTGCCTCGTTCATCATCTGGAACATGCAGGCCAGGCCCTGGTGCGGCTGGCCGACCAGGTAGCCGACGCACCGGCCGTTGTCGCCGAAGTTCAGCGCGGTGGAGGTGGTACCGCGCCAGCCCATCTTGTGAAAGAGCCCGGCCAGCAGCACATCGTTGCGCGGGCCACGGCTGCCATTTTCGCTGACCAGGTACTTGGGCACGATGAACAGCGAGATGCCCTTCACGCCGGGCGGCGCATCCGGCAGCTTGGCCAGCACCATGTGCACGATGTTTTCCGACAACTCGTGATCGCCGCCGGAAATGAAAATCTTGTTGCCCTTGAGCCGGTAGCTGCCGTCACCGGCAGGTTCGGCGCGGGTGCGGATATCGGCCAGTGACGAGCCAGCGTGGGGTTCGGTCAGGGCCATGGTGCCGAAGTAGCGGCCTTCGATCATCGGCTGCAGATACAGGCGTTTCTGTTCATCGCTGCCGAAGCTCTCGATCAGGTTGGCCGCGCCCATGGTCAGGAACGGGTAGGCCGTGGTGCCGGCGTTGGCCGCCTGAAAATGGGCGAAGCAGGCCTGCGAAACCAGGCTTGGCAGCTGCATGCCGCCGAATTCGAAGTCGCGGTTGGCGTTGAGGAAGCCGGCTTCGAGAAAAGCGTCGACGGCGGGTTTCACTTCGGGGATCAGTTCGGCGCGGCCGTCCACGTAGCGCGGCTCGTTTTCGTCGGCCTTGCGGTTGTGCGGGGCGAAGAACTTCTCGGCAATGGTACGGGCAGTTGATAGCGCCGCATCGAAGGTTTCGCGGCTGTGGTCGGCGAAGCGTGGGCGTTGGGCGAGGGCCTCGGCGTCGAGGACTTCGTAGAGCTCGAAGGCGAGGTTGCGGGGGCTGAGCAGGGTCTCGGGCATGGTCGCGGTCCTGAGGCGGGATGCTGCGAGTCTAGGCGGATAGAGTTAGGTGGGGGAGGTTAATAGGTTTGGGTGATATGGGTTGAGAACGCCGGGATGCTGGTGGTTGGTCGCACAGCTCACGCGTAGGGGCAGTTGTTGTTTTGCCTGTTCGGGCCCTTTCGCGGGTAAACCCGCTCCCACAAGTACTGCGCAGCTCCAGCCATCAACGCTGCACCTGTAGGGGCGGTTTTACCCGTGAAAAAGGCCGGAACAGGCGCAGGAAAATGTAGAGACGTTTCCCACAAGTCAGAGCGGAACTGGACTACTGCGGATCGAATGCCATTTGGCCTTGAATGTGCGCTTTGGTATTCGTAATGAGGCTTTTCTGATGAGTGATGTCCACAAAAACGACTTGACTGGTTCCGAAGACAAGCAACTTCCCTTCTTCGTAGTTTCGCCCGTGAAGTTTGGCGTAATGACCTTCTTCACCCTGGGTTTTTACTGGCTGTATTGCTTTTATCAGAGCTGGAAGCTGCATGGAGCGAGAACAGGAGAAAAGGTCAGCCCATTCTGGCGAAGCGCTTTTGCAGTGTTCTTCATCTACCCATTATTGAGAAGGGTGAATGATCATATTCGCGAGTCAGGCAGAACCTACCCTTGGTCCATTATGGGGCTCACGCTGGGCTATTACGGTATGTGTGCTGCCTCGGTGGCTGCCAGTGTGATTCTGGATGATCAGTCGTGGGCGGCTTATTTTGCGGGCGTAGTCATTCAAGCAGCTTGGTTGTTCATCCTGATGCCCATGCAGAAAGGCGTCAATTTCAGCTCGTGGGATGAGGCGGGGGTGGCCAACAGCCGGTTCACGCTGTCCAATTGGTTGTGGATGCTGCTGGTTGCCGCAATTACAACAGCGCAGCTGTTTGCTTTGATCATACTATCTCCCATGGTTTGAGCAGCGTCGCCGCAGAATTTACCGTGGCCGCTTTGCGGCCCTTTCGCGGCGCAAGGCCGCTTCTAAAAAGCGCGGTATGCCGGCGCGGTTCGGAGAGGGAGCATATTGAAGAACTCGAATTTGAGCTGGCATGCGATCGCTTTTCTGTTTTGGGGAGGCATGGACGCGTTCTATATCTGCTTTCATGTCCTCCGCAGTATGGAGCGAGGTGCCATACCTTTCTGGACGGATTTCGAGGACGCATTGAGCAACATGCAGATCTGGGGAGGAGGGCTGGAGCTAGTCGTCTGGCTAGGCCTGGTTCTGCAGCTTTCGTTGATAGCGACCTGCGCGTTGTTTTTTATGCGTTGCCGGTTGGCTGTCTACTTGGCGATGGTGCAGATCCCCTTTCGAATCTTTTTTATCGTTCCTTCGATATCCACAATCCTGTTGTTGCCGATGCTGGCTTCCAGTATCAGTAACTGGGTGTGGACTGGGCTGATGCTGACTTCGGAGGCTGCGAAAGGCTGGTGCCTATTGTGGCTCTGGCGAAAGCGCGGGCATCGGTGCAGGGCCTTGGCTCTCTTTCCTGATTTCGAACGATTGCCGCAACACCGCAAAAAATGAACCCTGCCTGCAGACAACCCAATGCTGGGGCAGATGCCCTCTACAAGGCTTCATTGATATATCGCCTGAACGGGCCCTTTCGCGGGTGAACCCGCTCCCACAGGACCGTTACATTCTTCAAGATTTGCACAGTAAATGAGGGCGCGGGCTTGCCCCGCGAAGCGCCGCGCGGGCGGCGCTCGATCGCACAGGCGCAGATTATTTTGTGGCGAACACGCCCATAAAAAAGGAGAGCCGAAGCTCTCCCTTTTCTTCAACAACCCTCAGCCTCAGCCAATGGTCATCAAGCTGGCATTACCACCGGCAGCAGCAGTGTTCACACTTACCGCCCGCTCGATCACCAGGCGCTCCAGCGCAATCTGGTGGTCGCCGCTGGACAGCCCGTGCACGCCCACGATCGCCCCGGCACGCTTGGCCACCTGCTGGCACACGCCGCGCAGCTGATCCGAGTCGCCATGGTGGATCACGGCGTCGAATGCCACTTCATCCTTGTTCCAGTCCGCCACCAGCTTGACCTTGGCCTGCAGCTCTCGCGGCAGGCGGGCGCGCAGTGCCTTGCCCGGCTCGCTGTCGGCCCATAGCGCCGAGCTGCCAACGGCCAGCACTGCGGCAAATTGCGCCAACAGGTCGGCTTCGTTGTCGGCCAGGCACAGCACGTGCTCGCGTGGCAGGATGGTGTAGCTGTTACGCTCGCCGGTCGGGCCTGGCAGCAAGCGGGCTATGCCGCTCTGCGACTGGCTTGCGAACTGGCTGCAAAGCGCGGCCAGGTCGGCCAGTTGATTGCTCTCGGCCCAGGCCTTCAGCCCGTGCAGCGGCTTGATCAGCTGTTCGTGCAGGGCGCGGTCAGGCTTGCCTTCGCCGTCCTGCTGCTGGAAGTGGCGACCAATCGCGTCAGCCGGGCGGGTCGACAGCAGGCGGTACAGGTACAGCGGGCCACCGGCTTTCGGGCCGGTGCCGGACAGGCCTTCACCACCGAACGGCTGCACGCCCACCACTGCACCGACGATGTTGCGGTTGACGTACATGTTGCCGGCGTTGGCGGTTTCCACCACCTTGGCGATGGTCTCGTCGATGCGGGTGTGCACGCCGAGGGTCAGGCCGTAGCCGGAGTTGTTGATCTGCTCGATCAGCTGATCCAGGTTGCGACGGTTGTAGCGCACCACGTGCAGCACCGGGCCGAAGATTTCACGCTTGAGCTCGTCGAAGCTTTCCAGTTCGATCAGGGTCGGCATGACGAAGGTGCCGCGCTTGAGCTCGGCAGCATCGGCAATGGCCACCTGGTAGACCGAGCGACCTTTCTCGCGCATGCCCTGGATGTGCTTCTCGATGCCGGCCTTGGCTTCGGCGTCGATCACAGGGCCAATGTCCACGGCCAGGCGGTCCGGGCAGCCCAGGCGGCTTTCGGCCATGGCGCCCTTGAGCATTTCGATCACGCGGTCGGCGGAGTCTTCCTGCAGGCACAGCACGCGCAATGCCGAGCAACGCTGGCCGGCGCTGTCGAAGGCCGAGGACACCACATCGATCACCACCTGCTCGGTCAGTGCCGAGGAGTCGACGATCATCGCGTTCTGGCCACCGGTTTCGGCGATCAGCGGGATCGGGCGACCCTGGTTGTCCAGGCGGCCGGCTACGTTGCGCTGCAGCAGGCGGGCCACTTCGGTGGAGCCGGTGAACATCACGCCCTTGACGCGCTCGTCACCTACCAGGCCGGCACCGACGGTTTCACCGCGGCCTGGCAGCAGTTGCAGCACGCCTTCAGGGATGCCGGCTTCCAGCAGCAGGCGCACGGCCTGGGCGGCGATCAGCGGGGTTTGCTCGGCCGGCTTGGCCAGTACCGGGTTGCCGGCGGCGAGCGCTGCGGCTACCTGGCCGGTGAAGATCGCCAGCGGGAAGTTCCACGGGCTGATGCAGACCACAGGGCCCAGCGGGCGGTGGGCGTCGTTGCTGAAGTCATTGCGTGCCTGCACCGCGTAGTAGCGCAGGAAATCCACGGCTTCACGCACTTCGGCGATGGCGTTGGCGAAGGTCTTGCCGGCTTCGCGGATGAGCAGGCCCATCAGCGGCTGGATTTCGGCCTCCATCAGGTCAGCAGTGCGCTCCAGAATGGCAGCACGCTCGGCTGGCGGGGTGGCCTGCCAGATCGGTGCGGCATTCAGTGCGCACTGGATGGCGTTGTCGACGTCGGCGACAGTGGCTTCCTGAACATGGCCGACCACGTCGCGGTGGTCCGCCGGGTTCAGCACCGGTGCGGCTGTGCCTTCGCTGGCAGCGCAAGCCAGCAGCGGCGTGGCTTTCCAGTCGTTGTGGGCGGTCGCCAGCATGGCGCAGGACAGCGACGCCAGGCGGTGTTCGTTGGCCATGTCGATGCCGGCCGAGTTGGCCCGCTCGCTGCCATACAGTTCACGAGGCAGCGGGATGCGCGGGTGCGGCAGGCCGATGCTGCCTTCCTGGGTGCCCATGCGCTCGATACTGGCGACCGGGTCGGCGACCAGTTCCTGGATGGAGATCGAGTGGTCGGCGATGCGGTTGACGAAGGAAGTGTTGGCGCCGTTTTCCAGCAGGCGACGCACCAGATAGGCCAGCAGCGTTTCGTGGGTACCGACCGGTGCGTAGACGCGGCACGGACGGTTCAGCTTGCCTTCGGAAATCTTGCCGACCACCTGCTCGTACAGCGGCTCGCCCATGCCGTGCAAGCACTGGAACTCGTACTGGCCCGGGTAATAGTTCTGGCCGGCAATGTGGTAGATGGCCGACAGGGTGTGGGCGTTGTGAGTGGCGAACTGCGGATAGATGGCCTCTGGCACGGCCAGCAGCTTGCGGGCGCAGGCGACATAGGACACGTCGGTGTAAACCTTGCGGGTGTAGACCGGGTAACCTTCCAGGCCTTCAACCTGGGCGCGCTTGATTTCGCTGTCCCAGTAGGCGCCTTTCACCAGGCGGATCATCAGACGGTGGCGGCTGCGCTTGGCCAGGTCGATGACATAGTCGATCACATACGGGCAGCGCTTCTGGTAGGCCTGGATAACGAAGCCGATGCCATTCCAGCCGGCCAGCGAAGGCTCGAAGCACAGGCGCTCGAGCAGGTCGAGCGACAGCTCCAGGCGGTCGGCTTCTTCGGCGTCGATGTTCAGGCCGATGTCGTACTGCTTGGCCAGCAGGGTCAGCGACAGCAGGCGCGGGTACAGCTCTTCCATCACGCGCTCGTACTGGGCGCGGCTGTAGCGCGGGTGCAACGCAGACAGCTTGATCGAGATGCCCGGGCCTTCATAGATGCCGCGGCCATGGGAGGCCTTGCCGATCGAGTGGATGGCCTGCTCGTAGGACGCCAGGTACTTCTGTGCGTCGTGCTCGGTCAGTGCGGCTTCGCCGAGCATGTCGTAGGAATAGCGGAAACCCTTGGACTCGAAGCGGCTGGCGTTGGCCAAGGCTTCAGCGATGGTTTCGCCGGTGACGAACTGCTCGCCCATCAGGCGCATGGCCATGTCGACGCCTTTGCGGATCATCGGCTCGCCGCTCTTGCCGATGATGCGGGTGAGGGAGGAGGTGAGGCCGGATTCGTTGTGGGTGGACACCAGCTTGCCGGTCAGCAGCAGGCCCCAGGTGGCGGCGTTGACGAACAGCGACGGGCTGTTGCCCAGGTGTGGTTGCCAGTTGCCGGTGCTGATCTTGTCGCGGATCAGTGCGTCACGGGTGCCCTTGTCGGGGATGCGCAGCAAGGCTTCGGCCAGGCACATCAACGCCACGCCTTCCTGGGACGACAGCGAAAATTCCTGCAGCAGGCCCTGGACGATGCCGGCACGACCGCCAGCGCTCTTCTGGTTACGCAGTTTCTCGGCGATGCCGGCGGCCATCTTGTTGGTCGCTTCGGCCAGCGGGGCGCTCAGGCGCGCCTGCTCCAGCAGCATCGGTACCACTTCCTGTTCGGGGCGGCGGTAGGCGGCGGTGATCGCCGAGCGCAGTACCGACTGCGGCAGGATGCTCTCGGCGAACTCGAGGAAGCACTGGTGGCCGTGGTCGGGTTGGATCTCGCCGGCGTCGTCGGCCACGTTGCTGGCATGGCCGTTGAGTTCGGTCAGGGTGGCACCACCCTCGAGCTTCTCCAGGTAGTTGAAGATCGCTTGTTTGATCAACCAGTGCGGGGTGCGGTCAATCGACTGCGCAGCTGCCTTGAGTCGCTCACGGGTCGGGTCATCGAGTTTGACCCCAAGGGTGGTCGTCGCCATTTCTTATCCTCGTTATTGCCACGGTTGTGGCCTAAGCTGACGCCAAGAGTAGCTGTAGGACAATTCGGGTGCAACCAGGTGCAACCCGAATTTTTCACGGAAAAGGTGCAACTCGTCCGGCAACCATTTCCACAGCCTTGAAAGGGGCCGCTTCGGTGCGTTTTATTCTTGAAAGCGGGCTTTTTGCTCCAAAAAGGAGCAAAAAATCAGATTTGTCGGAAATTGCACGAAGAGGTGCAACTTGCAAATGAAAAATGGTTGCACCCACTTTGCGTTGTTGCATACGATTCGCGGCCTGGGTGCAACCGCCATGGCTGCGGTTGTGCATGACATAAAAACAAACGCCAGGGCACACGCATGGGCAATCCTCTAACGATCACTTTCGTGGTCTATATCGCCGCAATGGTGCTGATCGGCTTCGCCGCCTATCGCTCCACCAATAACCTTTCCGACTACATCCTCGGCGGCCGCAGCCTGGGTAGCGTGGTCACCGCGCTTTCCGCTGGTGCTTCCGACATGAGTGGCTGGCTGCTGATGGGCCTGCCAGGCGCCATCTACTTCTCCGGCTTGTCCGAAGCCTGGATTGCCATCGGCCTGACCGTCGGCGCCTACCTGAACTGGTTGTTCGTTGCTGGTCGTCTGCGCGTGCAGACCGAGCACAACGGCGATGCGCTGACCCTGCCGGACTACTTCTCCAGCCGCTTCGAAGACAACAGCGGCCTGCTGCGGATCATCTCGGCCATCGTGATCCTGGTGTTCTTCACCATCTACTGCGCCTCCGGCATCGTTGCCGGTGCCCGTCTGTTCGAGAGCACCTTCGGCATGTCGTACGAAACGGCCCTGTGGGCCGGTGCTGCTGCGACCATCGCCTACACCTTCATCGGTGGTTTCCTGGCGGTGAGCTGGACCGATACCGTGCAGGCTTCGCTGATGATCTTTGCGCTGATCCTCACTCCGGTGATCGTGCTGATCTCCACTGGCGGCTTCGATACCACCTTCGCTGCCATCGATGCGGTCAACCCGGCCCACTTCGACATGTTCAAGGGCGCCACCTTCATCGGCATCATCTCGCTGATGGGCTGGGGGCTGGGCTACTTCGGTCAGCCGCACATCCTGGCGCGTTTCATGGCTGCCGACTCGGTGAAGTCGATCGCCAACGCTCGTCGTATCTCCATGACCTGGATGATCCTTTGCCTGGTCGGTACCTGCGCCGTGGGCTTCTTCGGTATCGCCTACTTCTCGGCGCATCCTGACCTGGCAGGCCCGGTCAGCGAGAACCACGAGCGGGTGTTCATCGAGCTGGCCAAGATCCTGTTCAACCCATGGGTTGCCGGTGTGCTGCTTTCGGCCATCCTGGCGGCGGTAATGAGTACCCTGAGCTGCCAGCTGCTGGTGTGCTCCAGCGCCCTGACCGAAGACTTCTACAAGGCGTTCCTGCGCAAGAGCGCTTCGCAGGTCGAGCTGGTGTGGGTCGGCCGCCTGATGGTGCTGGCCGTCGCCCTGATCGCCATCGCCATGGCCTCCAACCCGGAAAACCGCGTGCTGGGCCTGGTAGCTTACGCCTGGGCCGGCTTCGGTGCTGCTTTCGGTCCGGTGGTGCTGATTTCGGTACTGTGGAAAGGCATGACCCGTAACGGCGCACTGGCCGGTATCGTGGTTGGCGCACTGACCGTGATCCTGTGGAAGAACTTCGACACCCTTGGGTTGTACGAAATCATCCCGGGCTTCCTGTTCGCCAGCATCGCCATCATCGTGGTGAGCAAGCTGGGCAGCCCGTCGCAGGCAATGGTCAAGCGCTTCGAGACTGCTGATGCGGCGTATCACGCTGACAAGTAATACCCGTTGAGTCGGCGGCGCCTGCTTCGCGGGTGAACCCGCTCCCACAGGGATTGCACAGAACTCAAATTCTGTGAGGTACCTGTGGGAGCGGGTTTACCCGCGAAGAGGTCACCGCCGATCAGCAGCCAGGCCTGACTCCGCCTGCAAGGCAAGGTAAACTTGCCACCCCCGCAGGAGTTGCCATGAACTATCGTCACGCCTTCCACGCCGGCAACCACGCCGACGTCCTCAAACATATCGTGCTGACCCGCCTCATCGCCCTGATGTCGCGCAAGGAGCAGCCGTTCGCCTACATCGATACCCATGCAGGGCTCGGCCTTTACGACCTGCAGGGCGACCAGGCAACCCGCACCGGCGAGTACCTGGAAGGTGTCGCCCGCCTGTGGAATCGCGATGACCTGCCGGCCATGGCTGGCGACTATCTGCGCATCATCAAGCGCCTGAATGCCGATGGCGAGCTGCGCTACTACCCCGGTTCGCCCGAGCTGGCCCGCCGTCTGATGCGCCAGCAGGACCGTGCCCTGCTCAACGAGAAGCATCCCGAAGACGGGCCGCTTCTCAAGGAAAACATGAAGAAAGACCCGCGCGTGGTCGTGCACCTGGGCGAAGGCTGGCACGTGCCGCGGGCCTTGCTGCCGGTGCAGGAGAAGCGCGCGATCATGCTGATCGACCCACCGTTCGAACAGGCTGACGAACTCAAGCGCTGCACTACCGCCATGAAAGAGGCGATCGGCCGCATGCGCCAGACCGTCGCGGCCATCTGGTACCCGATCAAGGACCAGCGCTCGCTGGCCCGCTTCTACCAGGACCTGACCAGCACCGGCGCACCGAAACTGCTGCGGGTCGAGTTGTATGTGCACCACCAGGACAGCCCGCAGGGGCTCAACGGCTCAGGTCTGGCCATCGCCAATCCGCCCTGGGGGCTGGAAGAAGAGCTCAATGAGCTGCTGCCATGGCTGGCCAAGGAGCTGGCGCAAACCGCCGGCAGCTTCCGCATGGACTGGCTGATCGCTGAATAATATTGCTTGCCTGTACCGGCCCCATCGCCGGCAAGCCAGCTCCCACAGGTACAGCGCGGGCCTCAAGGTCGGCGGTGTACCTGTGGGAGCTGGCTTGCCGGCGATGAGGCCAGTACAGGTTGCCGCGTTGCGCACATGTTTGCGTTATAATCCCGCCCTTTAGCCGCCACCCGCCCAAGAGGCCGCTGGCGCATTTCTACCGAATGAAGAGGCTAATCCCTTGGCATTGACGATTCTTGGCCTGTCCGGCGCCCTTAGCCATGACCCTTCCGCGGCCTTGTACATTGACGGCAAACTGATTGCCGCCGCCGAAGAAGAGCGCTTCGTGCGTGACAAGCATGCGAAGAACCGCATGCCCTACGAGTCGGCGAAGTTCTGCCTGGAACAGGCAGGCATCAAGCCATCCGACGTCGACGTGGTAGCCATCCCGTTCGCCCCGATCAGCCTGTTCGGCAAGGCGCGCTGGCACTATGCCAAGCGCTACTGGTACGCCCCGGACCGCGCCCTCGACGCGATCCTGATGGGCAATCGTCGCTACAAGCGCTACCGCAAGAAGATCGTCTGGTGCCTGGAGCAATTGGGCTTCGACCCGAAAAAGGTCAAGATCGAACCGGTCGAGCACCACCTGGCCCACGCCTCCAGTGCCTACCACTGCTCGGGCTTCAAGGAAAAAACCGCAATCCTCGGCATTGACGGCAAGGGCGAATACGCCACCACCTTCTTTGGCTACGGCGAAAACGGCAAGATCCACAAGATCAAGGAATTCTTCGACCCGGACTCGCTGGGCGGTCTGTACGGCGCAATCACCGAATTCCTCGGCTTCGAGATGCTCGATGGCGAGTTCAAGGTCATGGGCATGGCGCCGTATGGCGACGCGAGCAAGTACGACTTCTCGCGCCTGGCCAGCTTCGAAAACGGCGAGCTGGTGATCAACACCGAATACGCCAACGTCATCGGCCTGCGCCGCTATAAAGAGAAGGGCAAGGGCTTCTACTTCTCGCCGAAGCTGATCGAATGGCTGGGCCCCAAGCGTGAAGGCGACATCGCCGACGAGCCGTACATCCATTACGCGGCCAGCATGCAGGCGCTGTTCGAGAAGATCGCTCTGCAGATGATCGATCACTACCTGGGTGACGTCCTGCGTGAAACCGGCAAGCTGGCTTTTGCCGGCGGTTGCGCGCTGAACGTCAAGCTCAACCAGAAGATCATCGCCCGCCCAGACCTGAAAGAGCTGTTCGTGCAGCCGGCCTCCGGTGACGCCGGTACCGCCGTGGGTGCTGCCGCCTACGTTTCCCACGCCCGTGGCGTGCCGGTCGAGAAGATGGAACACGTCTACCTCGGCCCTTCGTACTCCAACGAAGATGTGATTGCCGCCTGTGCCCGTCACCCGAACGCGCCGAAGTGGCGAAAACTCGACGACATGCCGCAGCGCATCGCCAAAATCATGGTCGACGGCAATCCGGTGGCCTGGTTCCAGGGCCGCATGGAGTTCGGCCCTCGTGCCCTGGGCGGCCGTTCGATCATCGGTTGCCCGAGCGTGCCGGGCGTAGCCGACCGCATCAACGAGCAGATCAAGTTCCGCGAACGCTGGAGACCTTTCTGCCCGTCGATGCTCGACACCGTCGCCCCGCAAATGATCAAGGTCGACCACCCGGCGCCATTCATGACCTTTACCTTCGAAGTGGCTGAAGAGTGGAAGACCCGCGTGCCGGAAGTGGTCCACGAGGATGGCACTTCGCGTGCCCAGGTGCTCAAGCGCGAGTACAACCCGCGCTACTACGACATGATGAAGGCGCTGGAAGACCTGACCGGCAACGGCGTGTCGCTGAACACCTCGTTGAACCGCCGTGGTGAACCGATGATCTGCTCGCCGACCGACGCCTTGAACATGTTCTTCGGCTCGGACCTGCAGTACCTGATCATGGAAGACATCCTGGTTGTGAAGGACGGCGCGGCCCCGTATGACCAGCCGCTCTGAGCCGCGTATTCTGCAGTTCTGCCATGGCTATGACGGGCCGTTCCTGGACTGCGCCCGTCAATACGCCAGCCTGTTCCATGGGCGTGGCTACCAGGTCACCACGGTGTTCCTCACCGGCGCTGCCGACCCGCAGGTAGCGGCTGGCTGTGCGTCGGACGAGGTGCTGTTCCTGGAGTTCAGCTCCAAGGCCGTGCGCGGCCTGAAACTCGGCGCCATCCGCGCATTGCGGCGGATCGCGGCCGAGCGCAATTTCGCCTTCTGCATTGCCCATCGCTTCAAGCCGATCTATGTGGCGTTGCTGGGCACCGGCTTGCCGGTGATCGGCGTGCACCACGCTTTCGGTGACTACGAGCGCAAGGGGCGACGCATCTTCGCCAACCTGTTCAGCAAGCGCCTGAGCTTGCTGGGCGTGTCGGACGCAGTGCGTGACGACATGCGCCGCTGCTTGCCGCAGTGGCCGGCAGAGCGTATCCAGACCCTGTACAACCGCATCGACATTGACGCCCTGCAAGCGGCCCTGGTGCCACGCGCCGAGGCCCGTCAGGCCTTGGGTCTGGATGCGCAGGCGTGGATTGTCGGTAACGTAGGGCGCCTGCACCCGGACAAAGACCAGGCCACCCTGCTGCGTGGCTTTGCCGAAGCCCTACCGGGGCTGCCAGCCGGCGCTCGCCTGGCGATTCTCGGCAAGGGGCGCCTGGAAACCAGGCTCAAGGCCCAGGCTGCCGAGCTGGGTATTGCCGGGCAAGTGGACTTCCTTGGCCAGGTGCCGGATGCGCGCCGTTACTTCCAGGCGTTCGACGTATTCGCGCTGAGCTCCGACCATGAGCCCTTCGGCATGGTCCTGCTCGAAGCCATGGTGGCAGGTGTACCGGTACTGGCCACGGCCTGTGGCGGTGCCCGTGAAGTGGTCGAGGGTGTTGGCGTACTGTTTCCGCTGGGTGATGCCGGGCAACTGGCTCAGGGCCTGAAGCACATGGCTATGCTCGATGGGCAGCAGCGCCAGGCCTGTGCCGAGCACATGCTGCAGCGCCTGCGTGAACGCTTTTCCGACCAGGCGGTGCGCGAGGCCTTCTGGCAGCTGCCGCAAGTCCGTGTGCTGGTGGGGCAGGCCTGATGCTCAACTGTATCCAGGCCTTCCGTGAGCGCGGTTGGCAAGTTATCGACGCCAAGGCCTACGCCGAGGCATGGGCCCGCTTTGGTGGCAGTGTCGCCACTCATCCTTTGGTGGTCGAGCAGTTGGCGGACCTGGCACAGATCCCGGTGCGTTATCTGGGCTGGCACCAGGCCGGCGAGCTGAAGGCCGCCATCCCCACCTGGGGGCGCCACCTTGCGCTGTCCAAGGATGTGCTCAAGCGTGCCGGGAAAAAGGCTCTGTTCGACCTGGGCAACGCCGAAATCATCCTGCCGGCGGCCGCCGATGCCGCTGCGCCGTTGCGCCATGCCGCGCGCTACCTGTCCGAACTGAACCAAGGCCGCTTCAGTGGCCTCAAGGCACAGAAGGAACAGCTGGCCATGGCCCGCGCCCACGAAGACCTGTCGAAGAAGTTCCGCTACAACCAGCGCCGCGAACTGCGCCTGCTGGAAGAGGCGGGCGGTGTGGTACGCCCGATCAGCGACTTCAGCGCGCAGGAAATCGCCAGCATGTACTGCGACCTGTTCCGTCGCCGCTGGGGCTTCCCTGCCACCGGCGCCGAGCGCATGGCCGAGGTGTTGGAGCGCCTGCGCGAGCTGCTGATCGGCTCGGTGCTGCTGTTGGACGGCAAGCCGATTGCCATCCAGCTGGTATACCGTGTCGAAGCGCCGGAATGGATCAGCGTCGAGTACATCAATGGCGGTGTCGACCCTGAAACCAAGGCCTTCAGCCCCGGCAGCGTGCTGAGCTTCCTCAATACCCAGGCCGCCTGGGAGGACGCCCGTGCGCGCAACAAGCCGCTGCGGTTCTCGTTCGGCCGTGCCGACCGCGAGTACAAGGACCGCTGGTGCAACCCCGTGCCGGTGTATCAGGCGTGAGTCGCAAGCAGCAGTTGCTCAAGCGCCACCGGCGCAACAAGCGCCTGGGCCTGCTGGTGGGCCTGGCCGCGCTGGTGACCGTAGGGGTGTTCAGCTGGTGGTGGTTGCCACTTCTGCTGTTGCCGCTGCTGTGGGCGGCCCATGAAGCCTGGTTTGCCGACCACTTGTTCTATGCGCCAGGCGAGGACTACGCGTACGAATTCGGTGAGCAGACCCTGGAGGTTCCTGCCACCCTGAGCGGCGGCCTGCTCAAGGCTGAATGCACGCTGCAGGGCAACGACACCCTGATCCTCGAGCTGCGGGTAAAAAGCAGCTGGCTGGGGCGCTTCCTCGACCCGCAGGTCGAGCTGGTGGCTGGCGAGCAGGCCGACCGGCAAACCTTCGAGCGCGGCGTCGATGGCGTGCGCTTCCTCAATCTGACCGGCCTCGCCGCACCTCTGGAGGCAGGCGCGTTGCGCCTGCGTGGCCGGCATTGTGGGCTGTTGGGCCGGCCGCGCTTGTGGATAACCCCGGCGGTCGAGCTGCAACGGCGTCGAGTGATGGTGATCGCGCCGCATGCCGATGACGCCGAACTGGCCGCTTACGGGCTCTACAGCCAGGCCGACGAAACCTGGGTAGTGACGCTGACCGCAGGTGAGATCGAGGCCGAACACTATCAGAAGATGGGACTGGCAAAGGCCGAAGCCGCACGCCTTAAGGGCCGCCTGCGGGCCTGGGACAGTATCGCCGTGCCACGCTGGGCCGGTGTGGCGGAATCGCGTTGCGTGCAGCTGGGCTACTTCTGCCTGCAACTGCCTGCCATGCAGGCTGCGCCCGACCAGCCGGCCGCTTCTCGCGAGGCCGACCTCGCCGACATTCGCGTCTTCCGCCGGTTCAACCCATTCCCGCTGCCGGCCGACGGCGATGGCGCGCCGACCTGGCGCAACCTGCTGGCCGATCTGCGGGCCTTGCTGGAAATGGCCAGGCCAGAGGTGCTGGTTATGCCGCACCCGCAGCTCGACCCGCACCCCGACCATATATGTGCCCAGGCAGCGGTGCTGGAAGCCTTGCAAGGCCTGGCCTGGCAGCCGCAAACCCTGCTGTGCTACGCCAATCACCTGCACGACAACGACCGCTGGCCGATGGGCGACAGTGGTGATGGCGTGGCCTTGCCACCGCAGCTGAGCGCCGCTCAGGCGTGGGCACCTTGCAGTCTGGTACTGGACGTGGCAACCCAGCGCGACAAGGCCATGGCCCTGGGCATGATGCACGACCTGCAGCCACCGGCGCCGTTCAAGCGCCGGCTGCGTCGCTTGTTGCAGCGCTGGCTGGCCGGGCGGCGGCCGTCGCCTTACGGCGAGAACGAATTCTTCCGCAAGGCCGTGCGCCGACATGAACTGTTCTGGCGGCGTGAGTTGTAGCCGCGCCCCCCATGGTTGACCGCGATGGCGCAGAGCGCCCAAGGAACCCAATGAAAGTCCTATTTCTGGTGCAGAAGGAACAGCGGGCGATTCTTGATCGCCTGTACGATGGCGTCGCGGCCAACTGCGAGTGCGACCTGCGCTGGCTGACCAGCGAAGACCAGCGCAACCTGCGCCGCTATTTCAAGCGTGAAGTGCAGGTCGAGCGCTATGACCGCATTGTCTTCTTCCTGCGTTTCAAGCAGGAAATCCGTCAGGCGGCGTTCATCCGTACCGTGCCGAACCTGGTCATCCTCGAGCATGATGCCTACCAGAACTACATCCCGTGCAAGTACACCGGCAAGTTCAGCGCCCATTACCGCAAGTTGCCCTGGGCGCGGGTGATCAGCTCCGGCTATATGGTCAGCGAGCGCCTGCGCCAGGAAGGTTTCGACGCCGTGTTCGTGCCCAAGGGTTACGACGAGCAGTTGCTGGCCGACCAGGGGCGTGAGCGCGATATCGAACTGGCCTTCGTCGGCAGTACCAACAGCGTGGCCTACAGCGGCCGCAAGGCATTGCTGGACGAGCTGGGCCGCGTCGAGAACCTGGTGGTCACCCGGACCAAGTCGGGTGAAGACTACTGCAATACGCTCAACCGGATCCGCTTCTTCGTCAGTGCCGACGTTGGCATGGGCGAATACATGATCAAGAATTTCGAAGCCATGGCCTGTGGCTGTGTGCTGTTGGCGTATGACCAGGGCGAGGAAGAGAACCGCGCGCTGGGCCTGCAGGACATGCACAACGTGGTGTTCTATGACTGCATCCCGACCCTTCAGGAGAAGCTCCGCCTTTTGCGTGCGGACCCTGAACTGGCGCGGCAGATTGCAGAAAATGGCCGCCACCTGGCGGTTTCCCGTTTCAGTTTCGGCGCAGTTGGACGTAGCATCGTCGACCACATGCGCCCGGCGCTCAGGCCCCATCCGCCGTTGTCTGCATGGCAGCGGCTGCGCCTGAGGCTGGGCATCTAACATAAGAACTTTCGCGCCTGAGGAAAGGGCGTTGAAGTCGATAGTCGCAATGCGGAGGGAGTCCGGTGCGCTTTTCAAATGAGAGTGACGTCACGCTCGTCGTGACCAGTTGTGGGCGGTTTGATCTGCTCAAAGATACCCTTGAGAGTTTCGATCGCTACAATACCGCGCCCATTCGCGAAGTGTTCATCACCGAAGACTCCGGTGACGATGCCGTGCATGCCGCTGTGCCTGAGCACTGGAAACCCCACTGCAAGGTGTTCGTCAACCGGCCAAAACTGGGCCAGCTTCCGTCTATCGACCTGGCCTACAGCCACGTCAAGACGCCCTACATCTTTCACTGCGAGGACGACTGGCACTTCTATCGCCAGGGCTTCGTCGAAGACTCCCGGGCCATACTGGAGGTCAGCCCCGACCTGTTGCAGGTGTGGCTGCGCAGTCATGCCCATGACCTGGCCATCCACAGCCCTTACATCCGTCTGGGTGATCGCCAGGTGATCGCCGGGGTGCCTTGCTACCCGCTGCTGTCCGACAAGGCCGAGTGGCAGGCGTTCTCGCTCAACCCGGGGCTGCGTCGTTTGAGCGATTACCAGCGTTGCGCACCATTTGCCGCCTATGCTGGAGAAAAGGCACTTTCCCGACGCTATGCTGAGTTAAACCTGACAGCGGTCACCTTGGAGGGTGATGCAGTATTGCACACTGGATTTGGTAATCACGTGACCTTGCCCATCGAAGTGGAGCGCAAGGCCAAACGTCGTAGACGTGATCGGATAAAGTTGGCATTGACGCTGGTGGCGGGTGCCGTGATCGGCATGGGAATCACCATTTTTGTTCAATGAAGTCGCTGTCCCACCTGACATGAGCGGGAGAGGGCCCATGAACATAGTCAATATGATGTGGGCGGGTGGAACGCCGTACATGTCCATCCACAAGGTACATCGGCAGGTACTGTCGCACGCGGGTGCCGATGCCCGGATCAGTAACTGGTTGCTGCTGGGTAGCGGCCTCTGCTGTGGGCTTGGCTCGACCCGGGAGTGGCATATGCCGTCACGGGCGCTGAAAGGGCGGCACTTCTGGCGCCTGTTGCGCCCATGGTTGCGCATGCGCTTGCGCAAGGCGTTGAACGAGGCCCAGGCTGAAGTCGTGCTGCTCGATGGTGTCGGTGTGGCGCGGCTGGTGTTGCCGTTGTTGCAGCAGGTTCCGCAGTTGCGTGCCAAGGTGCTGTTTCACGGCAAGACGCGCCTGAGTGCCAGTGACGTTCGCCTGCTGCGTATGTTCCCGGCCGAGCGGCTGAGCATCGCCGCCGTTTCGCAGACGCTTGCCACATCACTCGAACACGATCTTGGCAGGCCGGTGCAGACCTTGCGCATGGCCCTTGACCCGCTGGCGTTCGCCGAGCCGTTGTTGAGCCGGGATGCGGCCAGGCAGGCCCTGCAGTTGCAACAGGTGGCCGGGGTCATGCTGGGCGCGGTCGGGCGACTGGTGGAGAGCAAAGGTTTCGAGATGCTGATCGAGGCGTTCGCCAAGGCCAGTGCGCGCCAGTCGGGCCTGCAATTGGCAATCATTGGCGAAGGGCCTCTGCGTGCGGTGCTGCAGGCTCGTATCGACGCGCTGGGCTTGGCCGGGCGTGTTCACCTGAGCGGTCACCGCGACGACCTGCAGCAGTTGTACCGGGCATTCGACTGGCTATTGGTGCCTTCGCGCTCCGAAGGCCTGGGGCTGGTGGTGCAGGAGGCGGTCATGGCCGACGTGCCGGTGGTGTGCAGCGACCTGCAGGTGTTCCGCGAGCAGTTGCAGGACACCGGTGGCTACCTACCCATTGCCAATGAAAATGCCTGGGCCGAGGCTATCGAGCGATGTGCGGCGCTCAGTGCCCCGGCGGTAGCCGCCCGGCAACGCCAGGCGCTGGCCCCGGAGCAAGCCTGGCAGGCATTCTGCAGCGGCTCGCAGAGCCTGCTGCGCAGTTGACGCTCAGCGCGCCAGCAGGGCTGCCTCGAAGGCGGCAAGGGGGAAGCGGTCGCCCAGGTTCTCCCGCTCGATGTAGCGCACCATATGCTGCACATTGCGCCGAATCATGCGCGCCGACAGCGGCGGGCGCAGGAAGCGCATGTCGGCCACGTCGATCAGGCCCAGCTGCTGGTCGGGGGTGACCACCACATTACCCAGGTGCAACGAGCGGAAGTACACGCCGCTGCGATGCAGTTGGCGGATCAGTTCGATCAGGCGCGGCAGGTAGGCCCCCCAGCTGAAACCTTCATCGCGCGACATCTGCAACAAGGTGCGCCCTGGCAGCGGGCGGTACAGCACGGCGGTACGCCCTGGCAGGTCGAGCTTGTGCTGGCTGATAACCTCCAGGGTGGGGATGCCCAATTGTGCAAGGCGTGCGGCGTTGTCGACGAAGCGCTGTGAGTACGGGCGCAGCAGTGCAGATGAAATCAGCCGCTTCCTACGAAAAACCTTGAGGAAATTACCATCCGCGAGCAGGTAGACTTTGGCGCCATGGCTATCTGCCTCAAGCACCTGTGCGCCTTTTGTCAGCTGATCGAAGTCGACCTGGGGGAGCCGGGAGCATTGCATGAATAGAGCCTTGTCGTCGGGCGAACGGAATGACCGGCAATAATGCCGAAAATAATGTTGTAGCACCATTGGATGGTGTCTTTGATTCATCGGGGGAAAGGATGTTGTATCAAAAAAACTGGGCGCGAGCCTGGTTGGGGTTTGGCCTGGTCTGGTTTCTGGCAGCTATCGCCCTGGCACCGAGCAACAAGGTCTATCAACAAGGTCTGGTACTGTTCCTGTGGTTGCCGACGCTGGTAATGGCGTGGTCCGCAAGGCAAGTAATAGTGCAGGCCTGGCGGCGTCAGCCGGCCTTGTGGGGGAGTGTGTTGTTGCTGCTGGCGTGGAGCGGGCTCAGTCTTGTCTGGTCGGCCGCGGAAAACCCGGGGCGCGAGGCCAAGCGCCTGCTCTACATCCTGGTGTTCCTGCTGGCGTTCCCGCTGCTGGGCCAGCTTGGCCAGGTCCGCATACGTCAGCTGCTGCTGGCCGGAAGTGCCTTGCTGGCCGTTGCCGCGATGGTTTCGGTCATCCATTTCTACGGCGTGCTGGGCATGCCTTTGCTGGCCCGCCTGGAGGGCATCGGCGAAATATCGCACCCGATCCTGGGTGCCTATGTCATCGGTGCAGCCGTGCTTTTCCTGCTTTACGAGCCGCCGCGGCAACGTGCCCTGCAGTTGTTGTGGCTGGTGGCGCTGGTGTGCTTGGGGTTGTTTGCCATGCTCAGCCAGAGCCGTGGGGCAATCCTGGCCCTGGTGCTCACCGTGATCCTGGCCCCGTTGTGGTTCCGTGACCGCCACAGCCGGGTGTTTGCCGTGCTGGCGGCCATCGCCACCTGTCTGGCCTTCTATTTTGTTTACGACCTGATCGCCAAGCGCGGCTCGTCCTACCGACCGGAAATATTCCATGCCGTAGTCGACATGATCGCCGCACATCCCTGGACCGGCCTTGGTTTGGGTGCTGCCTACGACGTGAGTGCAGTGGGCAAGCACTTCGACCACACCCACAACATGTTCACTCACATCGCAGTGGAGATGGGCCTGCCCGGGATGCTGCTGTGGGTCATGGTGTGGCTGTACACCTTCGGCGAAATCGTCCGCGCACGTGGCACGTTGTTCGGCAAGATCCTGCTCGGTTTCTGGGTGTACTCCACCCTGGCCATGCAGTTCGATGCCGCCAGCCTCACCGGTACGCCACGTGCCGAATGGTTCATCAGCTGGCTGCCAGTGGGCCTGGCCATGTTGCTGCCATGGGGGAGTGCCGAAAATGATGCCTGTGGTAAAATTTCCGGTTCAACCTGAACAGCGAGCTTGATAATGGCCGAAACACCGCGACCGGCGGAACACACCTCCAGCCTGAAGATCTACTTCCGGCTGCTGAGCTATGTGAAACCCTATGTCGGCATTTTCCTGCTGAGCATCATCGGTTTCGTGATCTTTGCTTCGACCCAGCCGATGCTGGCCGGGATTCTGAAGTATTTCGTTGATGGGCTGAGCAACCCTGAAGCAGTGTTGTTCCCCAACGTCCCCTACCTGCGCGACCTGCAACTGCTGCAGGCTGTACCGCTGCTGATCATCCTGATCGCCGCGTGGCAGGGCCTGGGTTCGTTCCTCGGCAACTATTTCCTGGCCAAGGTTTCCCTGTGCCTGGTGCACGACCTGCGTGTGGAACTCTTCAACAAGCTGCTGGTGCTGCCTAACCGCTACTTCGACAACCACAACTCCGGGCACCTGATTTCGCGCATCACCTTCAACGTGACCATGGTCACCGGTGCCGCCACCGATGCGATCAAGGTGGTGATCCGAGAAGGCCTGACCGTGGTTTTCCTGTTCGGCTACCTGCTGTGGATGAACTGGCACCTGACGCTGGTGATGGTCGCCATCCTGCCAGTGATCGCAGTGATGGTCAGCGTCGCCAGCAAGAAATTCCGCAAGCAGAGCAAGAAGATCCAGGTGGCCATGGGCGACGTCACCCACGTTGCCTCGGAAACTATCCAGGGCTACCGCGTGGTGCGCAGCTTTGGCGGTGAGGCCTACGAAGAGCAGCGTTTCGGCAAGGCCAGCCAGAGCAACACCGACAAGCAGCTGCAAATGACCAAGACCGGCTCGCTGTACACGCCGATGCTGCAACTGGTGATCTACACCGCCATGGCCGCGCTGATGTTCCTGGTGCTGTTCCTGCGCGGTGATTCCACTGCCGGTGATCTGGTGGCTTACATTACGGCCGCCGGCCTGTTGCCAAAGCCGATTCGTCAGCTTTCGGAAGTCAGCTCGACCATCCAGAAGGGCCTGGCCGGTGCCGAGAGCATCTTCGAGCAACTGGACGAAGCACCTGAAGTGGACAGCGGTACCGTCGAGAAGGAGCGGGTGGAAGGGCGCCTGGAAGTGCGCAACCTGAGCTTCACCTACCCAGGTACCGAGCGTGAAGTGCTGAGCGATATCAGCTTCGTCGCCGAGCCAGGGCAGATGATTGCACTGGTCGGCCGCTCTGGCAGCGGCAAGTCGACTCTGGCAGCGCTTATCCCGCGCTTCTATCACCACGACCAGGGGCAGATCCTGCTCGATGGCGTGGAGATAGAGAACTATCGCCTGCGCAACCTGCGCCGCCATGTTTCGCAGGTGACCCAGCATGTCACCCTGTTCAACGATACCGTGGCCAACAACATCGCCTATGGCGACCTGGCCGGCGCCCCCCGCGCCGACATAGAAGCCGCTGCGGCTGATGCCTACGCCAAGGAGTTCATCGACCGGCTGCCAAAAGGCTTCGATACCGAAGTGGGTGAAAACGGCGTGCTGCTCTCCGGCGGCCAGCGCCAGCGCCTGGCCATCGCCCGGGCACTGCTGAAGAACGCGCCTCTGCTGATCCTCGACGAGGCCACCTCGGCGCTGGATACCGAGTCCGAGCGGCATATCCAGGCTGCCCTGGACCATGTGATGCAGGGCCGTACAACGCTGGTGATCGCCCACCGCCTGTCGACCATCGAAAAGGCCGACCAGATCTTGGTCATGGACCAAGGGCGCCTTGTCGAGCGCGGCACCCATGCCGAGCTGCTTGCGGCCAATGGCCATTATGCCCGCCTGCATGCCATGGGGCTGGATGAGCCGGCCAAGGCCGATATCACCTGAACCCTCGTTGATCGGGGCCATTGCGGCCCCGATTGTCACGGGAATTTTCCTGGGGTGATCTGGCCATAAAGCCGTCGTCTACCCTGTGCTAATATCCTGCCCCTGTTCATTATTTCCATATGGGTTGCCCATGAAGTTGTCCATGCCGCGTTTCGATCAAGCCCCGGTACTGGTGGTCGGCGATGTCATGCTCGACCGCTACTGGCATGGCGGTACTTCGCGTATCTCGCCTGAAGCGCCAGTCCCGGTGGTCAAGGTCGATCAGATCGAGGATCGCCCCGGCGGCGCGGCCAACGTTGCCTTGAACATCGCCGCCCTGGGCGCACCGGCTTCGCTGATTGGCGTTACCGGCCAGGACGAGGCCGCCGACAGCCTGGCCAACAGCCTGCAGGCTGCAGGCGTGCGCTCGGTGTTCCAGCGCATCGCGCACCAGCCGACCATCGTCAAGCTGCGGGTCATGAGTCGTCACCAGCAGTTGCTGCGCATCGATTTCGAGGAACCGTTCGCCACCGACCCGCTGTCGCTGGGTGCGGAAGTCGACAGCCTGCTCGAGGGCGTCAAGGTGCTGGTCCTGTCCGACTACGGCAAGGGCGCACTGAAAAACCACCAGAGCCTGATCCAGGCGGCGCGGGCCAAGGGTATTCCGGTGCTGGCCGACCCCAAGGGCAAGGACTTTTCCATCTACCGTGGCGCGAGCCTGATCACTCCCAACCTCAGCGAATTCGAGACCATTGTCGGCCGTTGCGCCGATGAGACCGAGCTGGTCACCAAGGGCCTGCAGCTGCTGCAGGACCTGGACCTGGGTGCCTTGCTGGTGACCCGTGGCGAGCACGGCATGACCCTGCTGCGCGGCGGCCAGCCGGCGCTGCACCTGCCGGCGCGGGCGCGTGAAGTGTTCGATGTGACCGGTGCCGGTGATACCGTCATCTCCACCCTTGCCGCGGCCATCGCTGCCGGCGAGGACCTGCCCCACGCGGTGGCCTTGGCCAACCTGGCGGCGGGTATCGTGGTCGGCAAGCTGGGTACGGCCGCGATCAGCGCCCCTGAGCTGCGCCGGGCGATCCAGCGTGAGGAAGGTTCCGAGCGCGGCGTGCTGGGGTTGGAGCAACTGCTGCTGGCCATCGACGACGCGCGGGCGCACAAAGAGAAGATTGTCTTCACCAACGGCTGCTTCGACATCCTGCATGCCGGGCATGTCACCTACCTGGAGCAGGCGCGGGCCCAGGGTGATCGCCTGATCGTCGCGGTCAACGATGATGCCTCGGTCAGCCGCCTGAAAGGCCCGGGCCGTCCGATCAACAGCGTCGACCGGCGCATGGCCGTGCTGGCCGGGCTGGGGGCGGTGGACTGGGTCATCAGCTTCCCCGAGGGCACGCCGGAGAACCTGCTGAGCCAGGTCAAGCCGGACGTGCTGGTAAAGGGCGGTGACTATGGCATCGACCAGGTGGTGGGTGCCGATATCGTCAAGGCCTATGGCGGGACCGTGAAGGTGCTTGGGCTGGTCGAGAACAGCTCGACCACGGCGATCGTCGAGAAGATTCGCAAGAACTGATCGACCCTCTGAGGCTGCCTCATTACCTGTAGGAGCAGCCTTGTGCTGCGAAGAGGCCGGTAGGGCAAAAGTGTTTCTTTGGCTCTACCGGCCTCTTCGCAGCACAAGGCTGCTCCTGCAGGGGCGGCGCAGGCCTCGGAATCTTACTTGTGTAGTGAAGTACGCGCCCGCTCCAGCAGTTCCCGCGCCTTGTCTCCAAACCGCTGCAGATGTGACGCCCGCACCGGCTTGCTCTCCACCAACCCCTGCTGCTTCACCCAATCCTTCCAGCGCACCCGCTCGTCCGTGACCACCCAGCCCTCTTGCCGTGCAAAACTTTCGGCCAGGTAGAGCCCGCGCGTGCTCGCCGGCACCAGTTCATCCTTCTTCAGGGTATACAGCTCAGCCAGCGGCTGGCCTTCCTCCAACGGCATCAGGTAAAGGTCTGGCCGTTTGCGGTTGAGTCGCGCCACCAGTTGGTCGCCCTCCAGCCGCTCATCAACGTGGAACAGGCTGAGCTTCTTGGCGTCCCGAGGTACCTGCAAACGCATGTCATAGATCAGTTGCAATGAGGCGGTTGGCAAGTGCACATACGCCCGTGGTCGTTCCAGCAGCATCAGCTTGCCGCAGTGAACCGGGCGGGCGGCACCGGACTCCGGGGCCAGCACGAAGTGCGGCGTTTCGCGGTAGTGCAGGGCGGCAGCGTAGGGCACCGGCAACCAGGTGTCGTTGAAGCGCCCGCCCAGCCAGCCTTCCGGAGTTTCCAACAGGCATTCCTCGGCCACTTCCTGCACGGCCGTGTGCAACGGCAGGTTCAGCTCCTGCGCCGGCACATAGCCGGAAATCAGTTTCAGTACTACATCACCACGGTCTTGCCGGCGCTGACGTACCAGCACCCAGTAATCGCGGTTCTGCCAATGCAGGGTCAGCCGCACCGACACGCCCAGGTTGGCCAGTTCGACCACGAAGCGCTGCACGTCGGGCAGCTGGATGGCCTTGCGCCGTTGTTGGATCTGGGCGAAGTTCAGCGGCATGCCGATGCTCTGGTAGATCAGCCCTTCGGGCGTGGCCTCGACATGCAGCGGCAATGTCTTGAAGTTACTCGGGTTCTTGCGGATCAGCGTTCGCGCCACGAGGCTCCTCCTTGCGTCGGGTCAGTCCGGGCCCGTGGGCCTGGGGCAACTCAATGCTGGCCCAGAATACGGGCGACGGTGGCCACGTTGTGGGCCAGGTGCAACGGATTGATGGTGCCGACGATAGCACTGCTGACGCCCGGGTGGGCGAACAGCAGCTCGAAGCTGGCCTGCACCGGGTCAACGCCCGGGGCCAGACAGATATGCCCGCTGGCCAGGGCCTTCTTCACCAGGATGGCCTTGCCGTGTTCGGCAGCGTAGTCCAGCACTGGGCGTTCTGCCTGTTCGTTGAGGTTGTAGGTGACCATGGCGCAATCGCCTTGCTCCAGCGCCTTCAGGCCGCCGGCGACGGTCTTGCCGGAAAGGCCGAAGCCGAGGATCTTGCCCTCCTGCTTGAGCTCGTCAAGGGTCTGGTAGACCTCCTGCTGTTCGAGGATGGCCAGGTCGTTGCCGTCGGAATGCACCAGCACCAGCTCGATGCGGTCGGTTTCCAGGCGCTGCAGGCTGCGCTCTACCGAACGGCGGGTGTGGGCGGCGCTGAAATCGAAGTGCGATTGGCCATTGTCGAATTCTTCGCCAACCTTGCTGACGATCACCCATTCATCGCGCTGGCCGCGCAGCAGCGGGCCCAAGCGCTCTTCGCTGCGGCCGTAGGCCGGGGCGGTGTCGATCAGGTTGATACCCAGCTCGCGGGCCTGGGCCAGCAGCAGGCGGGCTTCGTCATCGCCGGGGATGGTGAAGCCGGTGGGGTACTTCACGCCCTGGTCGCGCCCCAGCTTGACCGTGCCCAGGCCCAGCGGCGAAACCTTGAGGCCGGTGCTGCCCAAGGGGCGATGGAAGTCGTGCAGGGTTGGTAGGCTCATGGCAGCAGTTGCTCCCAGGCCGGTACGCCCAGCGGTGGGCGTGGCAGGTCGGCCAGGTCGGCTTGCGCCTGTGGGCGGATACCGTCGCGCTCCAGGTGGCTGATGACCCGGTCGCTGAAGTCCGGTGCCAGGGCCAGCTTGGTCGGCCAGCCGACCAGCAGGCGTTGCTGGTCGGCGAGGAAGGCGTTATCCGGGCGGACCAGGCCCGATTGCGCCGGTTCCGCACGGTTGACCCGCAGGGTGGCCCAGCGCACCTGGCTCTGGTCGACCCATGGCAGCAGGCTGGCGATCTCTTTCTGTGCCGCGGCGATTTGCGCAGCCGGCTCACGGGCAACGCCATCGGCTTCGGCGAGGTCGCCGCCCAGGTACCAGACCCACTGGCCATCGGCGGCCGGGTGGGTGGTAACCGTCACCCGTGGCTTTGGGCCGCCACCCAGGCAATGGGCGTAAAGCGGTTTCAGGTTGGCACCCTTGGCCATCACCATATGCAGCGGGCGTGTCTGCATGGCTGGCTGGTTCAGGCCCAGGGCGTGCAGCAGTTCCTCGGTGCCTGCGCCGGCGCTGAGCACGATGCGCTGGGCGCGAATGTCGCGCTCGTCGACGCGCAGGCCGACCAGGTCGTCGCCCTCGCGCAGTGGCTCGATGCGCTCACCGGCCAGCAGGCTGTCGCCTGCCAGTTCGGCCAGGTTGGCCAGCAGGCTGGGTACGTCGATGACAAGTTCGGCCAGGCGATAGACCTTGCCCTTGAAGGCGCGGTCCTGCAGCGCGGGTGGCAGTTGCTCGCCCTTGACCTGGTCGACCCGGCCGCGCACGGCCTTGCTGGCGAAGAAGCTGGTGAGGTTGCCGGCCAGGGTGCCTGGCGACCACAGGTAGTGGGCGTCGGACAGCAGGCGGGTGCTGGTCAGGTCCAGTTCGCCGCTGCCGCTCAGCGCTTCGCGCCAGCGTCGCGGCATGTCGGCGATGGCTTCCGAGGCACCGGTGATGGCGCCGTGCAGGGCGTACTTGGTGCCGCCATGGATGATGCCCTGGGATTTGATGGTCTGCTCGCCGCCAAGGCTGGCGCGTTCCACCAGTACTGTCGAGTAGCCCAGGCGGCGCAGGCGGGCATTGAGCCAGAGGCCTGCGACCCCGGCGCCGACGATCAGCACGTCAGTGGAAATGGCGGATGGCATGGCGGTACCTCGAAGACTGGGACAGCTGGCAAGTATACAGGGTATACCTGTGATGGCCCTATCGCCGGCAAGCCAG
This sequence comes from Pseudomonas sp. B10(2017), assembly GCF_002113295.1. Taxonomy (NCBI): domain Bacteria; kingdom Pseudomonadati; phylum Pseudomonadota; class Gammaproteobacteria; order Pseudomonadales; family Pseudomonadaceae; genus Pseudomonas; species Pseudomonas sp. B10(2017). Next base: position 269,014 of record NZ_NEJU01000003.1, on the reverse strand, counting down.
CTCCCACAGGGATGGCATTGACCCTGCGGCCTGTATCAGCTCTGTGGGAGCTGGCTTGCCGTCGATGAGGCCCGTACAGGCTGTCTCAATGCCCAGCCGTTTTTGAAAACAGCTGAATCACCACCACTCCACCCACAATCATGGCCATGCCCAGCATCGCCGGAACGTCCAGCTTCTGCCCATAGATCACCAGCGCCGCCACACTGATCAGCACAATACCCAGCCCCGACCAGATGGCATAGGCGATCCCCACCGGAATACTGCGCACCACCAGGGTCAGCATCCAGAAAGCAATGCCATAGCCAACCACCATCAGCAGCAACGGCAAGGGGGTGCTCAAGCCTTTCACTGCTTTCATGGAGGCGGTAGCAATGACTTCTGCGCAGATGGCGATGGCGAGGTAGGTGTAGGCATTCATGGCGGGATCCTCCGGTAACTGGTCGGGCATTCTAGACGTAACCTGGATGGGGTAAAGTCATTACCTATCACTATTGGAGATAGGTCGATGGCCGAGCAGTGGAACCTTGAACAGTTGCGTATCTTCCTGCGCGTTGCAGAACTGCGCTCGTTCTCTGCCGTGGCCCGCGAGCAGCGCAAGGCCCAGTCGGCGATCAGCAGCGCGATCGCCCTGCTCGAAACCGACCTGGGGGTCACCTTGTTCGAGCGCAGCAGTGGCCGGCAACCCAAGCTGACCGAGAACGGCAGCGCTCTGCTGGAAGATGCCCGCGAACTGTTGCGCCAGTGCGAACGCCTGGATGGCCGTGCGTTGGCGCTGATGCGCGGTCAGGAGGCTTTGTTGCGGGTCGCCCAGGACGAAGCCATGCCCTACCAGCCGGTCATCGACAGCCTCGACGAGCTGGCCAGCCGCTACCCATTCCTGGAGGTGCAGCTGGCCAGCGGTGCCCAGGGCGACGTCGCGCGCAAACTGGTGGAACGGCGCGCCGATCTTGGCCTGTTCTTCCACCACGAGAGCATCCCGGCCTCGCTGGAGCGGCGCGCCCTGGGCAGTGTGGAAATGGTCACCGTGTGCGCGATCGGCCACCCGCTCGCCGGCGAAGGCCGGGTTACCCGGCAGCAGCTGGCGCGCCACCGTCAATTGCTGATTGCCCCGCAGCAAAGCGGCTACCCAGGCGGCGAAGCGATCAGCCCGCAGGTATGGCGCGCCGACAGCTTCTATGCCATGGCCGAACTGCTGATGCGCGGCCTGGGCTGGGCCTGGCTGCCGCGACACGTGGTGCAGTACCCGACCTATCAGGCGCACATGGTCGAACTGGACAGCGAGTGGCAGCCACCGGCCTTGGTGGTGGAGCTGGCCTGGCGCCGCGACGAGCCACTGGGGCCTGCCGCGCAGTGGCTGGCCGAGCGCTTTGCGGTGCACCTGCGCGCGATCGGGTAAACTCCGCGGCCATGAACAGAACTCTCTATACCTTGTTGTTTCACCTGGGCCTGCCGCTGGTTGCGCTGCGCCTGTATCTACGCGCGCGCAAGGCACCGGCCTATGGTCAACGCATTGGCGAGCGCTTTGGCTTCAGCCTGCCGGCCATGCGCCGCGGCGGCATCTGGGTGCACGCGGTATCGGTGGGCGAGAGCATTGCGGCGGCGCCGATGGTGCGTGCCTTGCTCAAGGCCTACCCGGAATTGCCGATTACGCTTACCTGCATGACCCCGACCGGCTCCGAGCGCATTCGCGCCATGTTCGCCGACGAACCGCGCGTGCAGCATTGCTACCTGCCCTACGACCTGCCCTGGGCGGCAGGGCGCTTTCTCGACCATGTGCAGCCGAAGCTGGGCATCATCATGGAAACCGAGCTGTGGCCCAACCACATCCACCAGTGTGCGAAGCGTGGCATTCCGGTAGCGCTGGCCAACGCACGCTTGTCTGAGCGCTCGGCTCGTGGCTATGGGCGTTTTGCCAGGCTGACCCGGCCGATGCTGGCCGAGATGAGTCTGATTGCCGTGCAGACCGAAACCGAGGCTCAGCGTTTTCGTGACCTGGGCGCGCGTCCGGAGTGCGTGCAGGTCACCGGTTCGATCAAGTTCGACCTGAAGATCGATGATCAACTGTTGCCGCGTGCCAGGACATTGCGTGAACAGTGGGGGGCTGCACAGCGCCCGGTGTGGATCGCCGCCAGCACCCACGAAGGTGAAGATGCGTTGATCCTGCAGGCACATCGGCAATTGTTGCAGGTGCATGGTGATGCCCTGCTGATTCTGGTGCCGCGCCACCCCGAGCGATTCGCTGCGGTGCATACGCTGTGCAGCGAACAGTTCACCACCGTGCGCCGCTCTGCCGGCACGCCGGTCGATGCACAGACTCGCGTCTTGCTCGGCGATACCATGGGCGAACTGCTGTTCCTCTATGCCCTGGCCGACATTGCCTTCGTCGGCGGCAGCCTGGTGGCGACCGGCGGGCACAACCCGCTTGAACCCGCGGCGCTGGCCTTGCCGGTGCTGATGGGGCCGCATGTGTTCAACTTCCTCGAAATCAGCGCGATGCTGCGCGAGGCAGGGGCGCTGCAGCAGGTGGACGATGCCGACGGGCTGGCCGAAGCGGTGCGGCGGTTGGTCGAATTGCCGCAGGATGCACAGCGCATTGGCGAAGCGGGCAGGGCGGTGATGCGGGCCAACCAAGGAGCTTTGCAGCGCTTGCTCGATGGCCTGGGTGCACTTATCCGCTGAGTTCTGTGTTGGGTTTTCTGGCCTCATCGCCGGCAAGCCGGCTCCCACAGTACTGCACAAGGCTTAAGGCCAGTGGAGAACCTGTGGGAGCTGGCTTGCCGGCGATGAGGCCATCAAAAGAAACCCACCCTGCGGAAAATCCACCCCTATATCAGGGGCGACGCTCGAAGTTCTTTGCCGCTGCAGCCGCCAGGTCCGGCGGCAGGAAGTCCTTGTCCGGGTTGTAGTCCGGCTTCAGGTACCGCTTGAGGTCCTGCAGGTCCTGCGGGCTCAAGGTGCCGGCCGCCTGCTTCAGGCTCAGGTTGTCGAGGATGTAGTCATAGCGGCTGTTGTTGTAGTCGCGCACCGAGGTGTACAGCTGACGTTGGGCGTCAAGCACGTCGACGATATTGCGGGTACCCACCTGGTAGCCGATCTCGGTGGCTTCCAGCGCGCTCTGGTTGGAGATGATCGACTGCTTGCGCGCCTGCACCTGTTCCACGTCGGTGTTTACCGCGCGGTGCAGGTTGCGGGTGTTTTCCACCACCTGGCGGCGCAGGCTTTCACGCTGCTGTTCGCTCTGGCTCAGGCGCTGGTAGGCCTCGCGCACCTGCGAACTGGTCAGGCCGCCGCTGTAGATCGGGATGTTCAACTGCAGGCCGATGCTGGTCTGCTCGACGTCGCCGCTATAGCGCGAAACGGGGGCCGGTGCGGGGTTGGTGAAACCGAAGTTGTCGTTGTCACCCTTCTGATACTTGGCAACCGCGTCCAGGGTCGGCGCATGGCCGGCCTTGCGCTGGCGCAGGGTTTCCTCGGCAGCGACGACCGCGTGGTTGGTGGCCAGCAGGTTGAGGTTCTGGCGCCCGGCGGTTTCGACCCAGGCCTTGGCGTCGTTGGGTGTAGGGACCTGCACCGGCAAGGTATGGACCACGCCTTGAATCGACGTGTATTCCCGGTTGGTCAGGGTTACCAGGGCCTCGAAGGCATCCTGTACCTGGCGCTCGGCAATGATCCGGTTGGCCCGCGCCGTGTCGTAGCTGGCCTGGGATTGCAGCACGTCGGTCTTGTCGGAGAGGCCGACGTCGAATCGTTCGTTGGACTGGTCCAGCTGGCGCTTGAAGGCAGCTTCCTCGGCCTTGGTCGCGGCCAGGTTGTCCTGGGCACGGAGCACGGCGAAGTAATTCTGCGCGGTTTGCAGGATCAGGTTCTGCTCGGTCGCCGACAGCTCCAGCGCCGCCTGTTCGTTGACCGCCTCGGCCGCCTGCAACTGGAACCAGCGGTCAGCGCGGAAGATAGGTTGCGCCAGGGTCGCACTCCAGGTATTGCCGCTGCGGTTGCTGGTGGCCGATGGTTCGTCCAGCTTGGTGCGGGTGTTCAGCATTTCGGCACCGGCCGAAAGGTTAGGCAGCAACCCGGCGCGAGCCTGTGGTACCACTTCACGGCGGGCGCCGTAATCGGCGCGGGCTGCAGCCAGGTCAGCGTTATTGTCGACCGCTTCCTGGTAGACGCTGACCAGGTCGGTCTTGACTGTTTGGGGCACGTCCGCTGCCCAGACCACTCCGTTGGACGCACAAGACACGGCTATCGCCAGTGAGAGTTTGCGCAGCATAGAGGCAATCCTTGTACGAAATTTAATTACTGAACTGTTGAGTATCGATCGACGGGCCAGTGTAGTGCCATGCGCCCCCGGCAACAATCGCTCGAGTGCCTTTCATCATCCGCGTATTTACCCGCTTGGCTTTGCCGACCACTCCAGTCTAGACTGCGCATGTTCTTGTCGGGGTGCCTTGAAGCAAAGGCTGAGATCGCAAAGTTGCGGATCCCGTTGAACCTGATCAGGTTAGCGCCTGCGTAGGGAACAAGATTGCTCGCCTTCCCGGGGAGCCTCTTGTGCCAGGTCCGGGAATGTCACAGCTGCATGCAGCTTCAGGCACCCTCATATCCGGCACTGCACCCATCAAGGGTGCGTCCGCGCCTTTCAGGTTCACCCCGACATTCCACTGCTAGGAAGCCGTCTGGAGAGCCTGTGATGACCAAACAAGAAAAAGCGATCAACCTCAGCGAATCGGCACAAGTCGATCAGCAGTCCGTGCAACCGTTCCCGCGTTCGCGCAAGGTGTATGTCGAAGGCTCGCGCCCGGACATCCGCGTGCCCATGCGTGAAATCAGCCTGGACGACACCCCGACCGATTTCGGTGGCGAGTCCAATGCCCCGGTGCTGGTCTACGACACTTCCGGCCCGTACACCGACCCCAACGTTGTCATCGATGTGCGCAAGGGCCTGGCCGATGTGCGTTCGGCGTGGATCGAAGCACGCGGTGACACCGAGCGCCTGGCCGGCCTGAGCTCGCACTTCGGCCAGCAGCGCCTGAACGATGCCGAACTGGCCAAGCTGCGTTTCGCCCACGTGCGCAACCCGCGCCGTGCCAAGGCCGGCGCCAACGTCTCGCAGATGCACTATGCCCGTCAGGGCATCATCACCGCCGAGATGGAATACGTGGCCATTCGCGAAAACATGAAGCTGCAAGAGGCGCGCGCCGCCGGCCTGCTCGACGAGCAGCACGCCGGTCACAGCTTTGGGGCCAACATCCCGAAAGAAATCACCCCCGAGTTCGTTCGCCAGGAAATCGCCCGTGGTCGCGCGATCATCCCGGCCAACATCAACCACCCGGAATTGGAACCGATGATCATCGGCCGCAACTTCCTGGTGAAGATCAACGGCAACATCGGCAACAGCGCCCTGGGTTCCTCTATCGAGGAAGAAGTGGCCAAGCTGACCTGGGGCATCCGCTGGGGTTCGGACACGGTCATGGACCTGTCCACCGGCAAGCACATTCACGAAACCCGTGAGTGGATCATCCGCAACTCGCCGGTGCCGATTGGTACTGTGCCGATCTACCAGGCCCTGGAAAAGGTCAACGGCGTGGCCGAAGACCTGACCTGGGAGCTGTTCCGCGACACCCTGATCGAGCAGGCCGAGCAGGGCGTGGACTACTTCACCATCCACGCTGGTGTGCTGCTGCGTTATGTACCGCTGACTGCCAAGCGCGTCACCGGTATCGTCAGCCGTGGTGGCTCGATCATGGCCAAGTGGTGCCTGGCGCACCACAAGGAAAACTTCCTGTACACCCACTTCGACGAAATCTGCGAAATCATGAAGGCCTACGACGTCAGCTTCTCGCTGGGCGACGGCCTGCGTCCCGGCTCGATTGCCGACGCCAACGATGCCGCGCAGTTCGGTGAGCTGGAAACCCTCGGCGAGCTGACCAAGATCGCCTGGAAGCACGATGTTCAGTGCATGATCGAAGGCCCGGGCCACGTGCCGATGCAGCTGATCAAGGAAAACATGGACAAGCAGCTGGAGTGCTGCGACGAGGCGCCGTTCTACACCCTCGGCCCGCTGACCACCGATATCGCTCCTGGCTACGACCACATCACCTCGGGCATTGGTGCGGCGATGATCGGCTGGTTCGGTTGCGCCATGCTCTGCTACGTCACGCCCAAGGAGCACCTGGGCCTGCCGAACAAGGATGACGTGAAGACCGGCATCATCACCTACAAGATCGCCGCTCATGCCGCCGACCTTGCCAAGGGCCACCCTGGTGCGCAGATTCGTGACAACGCCTTGTCCAAGGCACGCTTCGAGTTCCGTTGGGAAGACCAGTTCAACCTCGGCCTGGATCCGGACACTGCCCGTGCCTACCACGACGAGACCCTGCCGAAGGAATCGGCCAAGGTTGCGCACTTCTGCTCGATGTGCGGGCCGAAGTTCTGCTCGATGAAGATTACCCAGGAAGTGCGTGAATACGCTGCCAAGATCGAAACCGTGGATGTGACGGTCGAGCAAGGCATGCGCGAACAGGCCGAGCGGTTCCGCCAGGAAGGGAGCCAGCTGTATCACAAAGTCTAAGACCGCTGGGGCCGCTTTGCGGCCCTTTCGCGACGCAAGGCCGCTCCCACAGGGACTGCGCAAGGCTTGAGGCCAGCGCGGTTTTTGTGGGAGCGGCCTTGTGTCGCGATACGAGGACGCAGTCCTCGCCAGGAACACCAACAACATTGCCGGCGAGCGCCAACCATGACATCACCCAGCCAATTCTCCCCCGACCACCCGGTCCCAATCGCCCAGCGTATCTTCGGCGCCCGCGACCTGTTCTCGCTATGGTTCTCCCTCGGCATCGGCCTGATGGTGCTGCAGGTCGGCGCCATGCTCGCCCCTGGCCTGGGCCTTGCCGGCGCAGTGCTGGCCATCGCTCTGGGCACCGGTGTGGGTGTGCTGTTGCTGGGGGCTGCCGGTGTCATTGGCAGCGATACCGGCCTGTCGGCCATGGGCACGCTCAAGCTGAGCCTGGGGGGCCATGGCGCGCGCTTGCCGGCGCTGCTCAACCTGCTGCAACTGGTGGGCTGGGGCTCGTTCGAGATCATCGTGATGCGCGATGCCGCCAGCCTTTTGGGCGCGCGGGTGTTCGGCGAAGCCAGCGCCTGGAACAGCCCTGTGCTCTGGACCCTGTGCTTCGGCGCCCTGGCCACCTTGCTCGCGGTCGGTGGGCCGCTGGCGTTCGTGCGCAAGGTGCTGCGCACCTGGGGCATCTGGCTGCTGCTGGGCGCTTGCCTGTGGCTGACCTGGAACCTGTTCGCCAAGGCCGACCTGGCCGTACTGTGGAACCGTGCCGGTGACGGTTCGATGTCGCTGGCCGTGGGCTTCGATATCGCCATCGCCATGCCGCTGTCCTGGTTGCCGCTGATCGCCGACTATTCGCGTTTTGCCCGTAACGGCAAACATGTATTCGGCGGTACGGTGGTGGGCTACTTCATCGGCAACACCTGGCTGATGAGCCTGGGTGTGGGCTACACCTTGGCCTTCGCCGGCAGTGGCGAAGCCAACGCCCTGCTGCTGGCCTTGGCGGGCGCCGGCATGGGCATTCCACTGCTGCTGATTCTGCTGGACGAGTCGGAAAAGGCTTTTGCCGACATTCATTCGGCGGCCGTTTCCACCGGTGTGCTGGTGCGCCTGAAGGTCGAGCACCTGGCGCTGGCCATTGGCGTGCTGTGCACGCTGATCGCCCTGCTGGCGCCACTGGCACAGTACGAGAATTTCCTGCTGCTGATCGGCTCGGTGTTTGCACCGCTGTTCGGTGTGGTATTGATGGACCATTACGTGATCCGTCGCCGCCGCTTGCCAGTACAGGTGCATGGCTTGCATTGGCAGGCACTGCTGGCCTGGGCGGTGGGCGTTGCCGCGTACCATCTGATCGCCGCGCAAGCGCCCGACCTGGGTGCGACCCTGCCGGCATTGCTGCTGGCAGGGCTACTGCACGGGCTGTTGAGCTTCAGCCGCGGCCGGGAAACAGCTCGGGCTTGAGCACGCCATTCAGGCGTGGGTACGGGATCTTCAACTCCACGTGGCCCATGGAATAGGGCGCGATGGAGTAGACCTCGTACTTGACCACCACCGCGCCGTACGTCAGGGCGATGTGCGGCGACTGCTTGAACGGCCAGGTCTTGATGAACTCGGCGTCCTTGTCCATGCCTACGCTGATCAGCCAGGCGCGGTGTGATTCCTCGACGGTTTTCCAGAAGGTGTCTTCCTGGCCAGGCACCAGCATGTCCTGCAGGGTCAGCACCTTGTCCAGCTTGCGCGAATAGTTGATGAAACCACGCCCGGGCATGCCGTGGGCGCCGCCGCTGTCCAGGTAGCTGGACAGTTCGATGATCACCAGTCCGTCATGCTGCTCGCGTACCTTGGCCTGCAGGTAGCTGCTGTTGCGCTTATCGGCACTGGCCAGGTACTGCTGCTCGTAGGCTTGCAGTGTGGCCGGTGCGTTGCCGCGCTGGTTGTCTTCGGTCAGTTGCAGCAGGCGTTTCTCGACGATGCCATCAAGCTTGGGCAACGCCGGGAAGTGGATCATGTCGATGTTCACCAGCGGGCAGTCGCTTTCACTGCAGCCGGGTTTGACATGCTCCCAGGCATCACGCTTGACCTCGAGCGGCGCCCGGTAGTTGGGCGTGAACAGGCTTTGGCAGGCACCCAGGGCCAGGGCCAGCACAGCCACGGACGTCAGTTTGACAAGTGTCATGAGGATCCTTGCAGAACAGGGAAAAGTCGGCCTTTGACCGTCTGCGCGGCCTTCAGTTCGCCACTAAGCTAACAGAGACAAGGCGCGCTGTCCCGAGTGCGCGAACGGTTGCCGGAAAGGGATGAAACCGGCAGGCGTGCAGAGTAGGATGGCGCGATGCGGTATTCGAGGTAATGAGGATTTCCATGTCAGACGCGTTGAACTCAGTGCCCAAGGGCTTCGAAATCATCGAGCGGGCCAACTGCTTCCAGGGCTTTTACAAGCTCGACAAGCTACGCCTGCGCCACGAATTGTTTGCCGGGGGCATGGGCCGCGAGATCAGCCGCGAACTGTTCGTGCGCCATGATGCGGTGTGCGTGCTGCCGTACGACCCGTTGCGCGATGAAGTGGTGCTGATCGAGCAGTTCCGTGTGGGGGCGCTGGACAAGGTCGACAACCCTTGGCTGATCGAGATGGTGGCCGGGCTTATCGACAAGGACGAGCAACCCGAGGAAGTCGCCCATCGCGAAGCCGAAGAAGAGGCCGGCCTGGCTTTCAGCGCCCTGTGGCCGATGACCCGTTACTTCCCGTCGCCCGGCGGCAGTGACGAATACGTTCATCTGTTTCTCGGACGCTGCAGCAGCGAAGGGGCGGGCGGCCTGCATGGCCTGGAAGAAGAGGGCGAAGACATTCGCGTGCGCGTGTGGTCGTTCGAGGATGCCATGCAGGCGGTGCGCGACGGGCGCATCTGCAACGCGGCGACCATCATCGGCCTGCAATGGCTGGCGCTGAACCGTGATGAAGTACGAGGTATGTGGAAGTGAACCTGCTGCGCGAGCGTTATCGGGTCGACCTGGTCGGGCTGCAGGCAGCCTGCGAGGCCAACTACGCCCGGCTGATGCGCCTGTTGCCAGACATGCGCACCACCCAAAGCTCGCGCTGCATCGGCATGACCCAGGGCGATCAGATGCTCGGTGTGCTGGTACTCGACGTGGTGCTGGCCTGCCCGTACACCACCACCCTGCACGTGCGCCAGGAGCACAGCCTGCCTTGGTTGCCGGTGCCGCACCTGGAAGTGCAGGTGTACCACGATGCGCGCATGGCCGAAGTGGTCAGTGCCGAACACACCCGGCGCCTGCGCAGCATCTACCCGTATCCGAACGAGGCCATGCACCAGCCGGACGAAAAGGCCCAGCTCAACTTGTTCCTCGGTGAATGGCTGAGCCACTGCCTGGCTTGTGGTCACGAACTGGCGAGCGTTCGCTGAAGTGTGACGCAGGTCGTTCGTGGGTGTTTGCTCGCACCCGTTGTGCAGCCATAATTCGCGCTGAATCCGTTCCAGGAGACGGCCGTTGCCTCAGACAGACCAATCGCGCCTCGTGCATGTGGTGCAACTGACCGATGCCCATCTGTTCGCCGACCCGGCCGGCAGCATGCTGGGCCTCAATACCCGTGACAGCCTGCGCCATGTAGTGGCACAGGTGCGGCGGGAGCAGCCGCTTGTCGACCTGCTGCTGTGCACTGGCGACCTGTCCCAGGACGCCAGTGTGGCATCCTATGAAGCGTTCCGTGAGCTGACCGCGCCGTTTGCCGTGCCCACCCGCTGGTTGCCTGGCAACCATGACGAGGCCCGAGTCATGGCGCAAGTGGCGCCGGAGCTGGTACAGGCTGTGACCGATATCGGTGCGTGGCGCATCGTCATGCTCAATACGGCCGTCCCCGGGGCAACGCACGGGCTGCTGGAGGATGACCAGCTGGCAGTGCTGGAAGCGGCCTTGCGAGAGGCGGGTGAACGGCATTGCCTGGTGTGCTTCCACCATCAGCCGGTGGATATCGGCTGTGCCTGGATTGCGCCGATCGGCTTGCGCAATGCCCAGGCGCTGTTCGATATCGTCGAGGGTTATCCACAGGTGCGGGCGCTGCTGTGGGGGCATGTGCATCAGGAATGGGATGAAGTGCGCGACGGCCTGCGCCTGCTGGCTACGCCGTCGACCTGTATCCAGTTCGCTGCGCGCAGCGAGGATTTCCAGGTGAGCGAGGAGCAGCCGGGCTACCGCTGGTTGCGCCTGCATGCCGACGGGCGGTTGGAGACCGGGGTGGAGCGGGCACTGGATTTCGAAGTGAAGCTCGACTTCGATAGCCCGGGGTATTGAGCTGCGGCTGCAGACGCGCTCCTACAGGGAACTGTGGTTGCGACTTCGGTGAAGAAATTGTTGCGAAACCCGTGACACTGCGTCAAAACCCGGCGAACGCGCTACACTGCGCGTCCCTGCGCCCATATCACCGGGCGCGAAGCCAAAGATTCCGGGGGCAGCATGTCGGGTTCCATCCTCTATATCCACGGCTTCAACAGCTCGCCGCTTTCCACCAAGGCGCGCCAGCTCGAGGCCGTGATGCAGCAACTGGGCCTGTCGGCCCAACTGCGGGTGCCCGCTTTGCACCACCACCCACGGCAGGCCATCGCCCAGCTCGAAGCCGCCATCGCCGAACTGGGCGCGCCATTGCTGGTGGGCAGTTCGCTCGGCGGCTACTATGCCACCTATCTGGCCGAGCGCCACGGCCTCAAGGCCCTGCTGGTGAACCCGGCGGTAACACCGCACAAGCATTTCGACGGCTACCTGGGCACCCAGCACAATCACTACACCGGTGAGGCCTGGGAGCTGACCCACGATCACGTGCAGGCCCTGGCCGAGCTGGAAGTACCAGCCCCGGTGGACGCCAGCCGCTATCAAGTGTGGCTGCAGACCGCCGATGAAACCCTGGACTATCGCCACGCCGAGCGCTATTACCGTGCTTGCGCCCTGCGCATCCAGGCCGGTGGCGACCACAGCTTCCAGGGCTTCGCCGAGCGTCTGCCGGCTCTGCTGGCCTTCGCCGGCATTGCCCGTGGGCAGTACGCAGCGCTCGATTTTTCTGTATTTTGACTTTTTTGCATTCACCAGACTGACGACGAGACCCTATGGCCACTCCCAGCGCTAGCGCCTATAACGCAGACGCCATCGAAGTCCTCTCGGGCCTTGACCCGGTCCGCAAGCGGCCGGGCATGTACACCGATACCAGCCGCCCCAACCATCTGGCCCAGGAAGTCATCGACAACAGTGTCGACGAAGCCCTGGCCGGTCATGCCCGTTCGGTGCAGGTCATCCTCCATGCCGACCACTCGCTGGAAGTCAGCGACGATGGTCGCGGCATGCCGGTGGACATCCACCCGGAAGAGGGTGTGTCCGGGGTAGAGCTGATCCTCACCAAGCTGCACGCAGGCGGCAAGTTCTCCAACAAGAACTACCAGTTCTCCGGCGGCCTTCACGGCGTGGGCATCTCGGTGGTCAACGCCCTGTCGACCCAGGTGCGCGTGCGTGTCAAACGTGACGGCAACGAATACCAGATGACCTTCGCCGATGGCTTCAAGGCCAGCGAACTGGAAGTGGTCGGCTCGGTCGGCAAGCGCAACACCGGTACCAGCGTGTACTTCAGCCCCGACCCCAAGTACTTCGATTCGCCGAAGTTCTCCATCAACCGCCTCAAGCACGTGCTCAAGGCCAAGGCCGTGCTGTGCCCGGGCCTGCTGGTCAGCTTCGAGGACAAGGCCACCGGCGAGAAGGTCGAATGGCATTACGAGGACGGCCTGCGCTCCTACCTGGTCGATTCGGTCAACGAGTTCCAGCGCCTGCCCGGCGAGCCGTTCTGCGGCAGCCTGGCCGGTAACAAGGAGGCGGTGGACTGGGCCTTGCTGTGGCTGCCAGAAGGCGGCGACAGCATCCAGGAAAGCTACGTCAACCTGATCCCTACCGCCCAGGGCGGCACCCACGTCAACGGCCTGCGCCAGGGGCTGCTGGATGCCATGCGCGAATTCTGCGAGTTCCGCAACCTGCTGCCGCGCGGCGTGAAGCTGGCGCCGGAAGACGTCTGGGAGCGCATCACCTTCGTGCTGTCGATGAAGATGCAGGACCCGCAGTTCTCCGGGCAGACCAAGGAGCGCCTGTCGTCGCGTGAGGCGGCTGCCTTCGTTTCCGGCGTGGTCAAGGACGCCTTCAGCCTGTGGCTCAACGCCCACCCCGAGCTGGGCATGCAGCTGGCGGAGCTGGCCATCAGCAACGCCGGGCGCCGCCTGAAGGCCAGCAAGAAGGTCGAGCGCAAACGCATCACCCAAGGCCCGGCACTCCCCGGCAAACTGGCCGATTGCGCCGGGCAGGATCCGATGCGAGCCGAACTGTTCCTGGTCGAGGGTGACTCCGCCGGTGGCTCGGCCAAACAGGCACGCGACAAGGAATTCCAGGCGATCCTGCCGCTGCGTGGCAAGATCCTCAACACCTGGGAAGTGGACGGTGGCGAAGTTCTGGCCAGCCAGGAAGTGCACAACATCGCCGTGGCCATTGGCGTCGACCCGGGGGCCACCGACCTTGCGCAGCTGCGCTACGGCAAGATCTGCATCCTCGCCGACGCCGACTCCGACGGCCTGCACATCGCCACGCTGCTGTGCGCACTGTTCGTCCAGCACTTCCGTGCGCTGGTCGAGGCCGGGCATGTATATGTGGCCATGCCGCCGCTGTACCGCATCGACCTGGGCAAGGAAATCTACTACGCCCTCGACGAGGCCGAGCGTGACGGTATCCTCGATCGCCTGGTGGCCGAGAAGAAGCGCGGCAAACCTCAGGTCACCCGCTTCAAGGGCCTGGGTGAAATGAACCCGCCACAGCTGCGCGAGACTACCATGGACCCGAACACCCGGCGCCTGGTGCAGCTGACCCTGGACGACGTGCAGGCCACCTGCGAGCTGATGGACAAGCTGCTGGCCAAGAAGCGCGCGGGCGACCGCAAGAGCTGGCTGGAAACCAAAGGCAACCTGGCCGAGGTCATGGTTTGATTCGGCGGCTTCTGGCTGCCTGCCTGGCGCTGGTTTCCCTGCCGAGCCTGGCGGGCAACTGGCCAGAGCTGAAGCTGAGCGCCGAGCACCCGATCGAAGGCATGCGCGGTGGCAACCTGTCTGGCCTGGTGGAATGCCGGGGCGGGCTGTGGGGCGTGTCCGACCGCGACGACGACCGTATCTACCGCTTCGACCAGCAAAGCCCGACCTGGCGCGCGCAGCCGCTCACCTTCACCCCGCCAGCAGTGCCGGAAAGTGGCCTGCCGTGGGGCCTGAAGTCGCGTAACTGGGCGGCGTCATATATCCGTGGTGGCGAGCTGGATTTCGAAGGCATCAGCTGTGACCAGGCGGGTAACCTGTACCTGGTCAGCGAGGCGCATGCCGCAGTGCTGCAACTGCCGCTGGAAGGCGAGGCAAACTGGTTGAAGATCGACCCGGCCATGGTTCGCCAGGCCCGTGCCAGCGGCATGCTGCTGAACTTCAACGCCTTGTTCGAAGGCCTGGCGATCAACCCGGCGGGCGACCGCCTGTGGCTGGCCGCCGAGCGCGAGCGGCGGGGCCTGGTGGCCATCGAGCGCCAGCAATCGGTGTGGACCTGCGGCCGCAGCTGCGTGCTGTTGAGCGAGGCTGGCGTCGAAATGCAGCCGGCGCAGATGCCCAATGCCCAGGCACTGTCGCGCGATTTCGCCGACCTGGCCTGGTTCGAAGGCAAGCTGTTCACCCTCGAACGTAACGCCTACCGGGTCTGCCGTCGGGATACCGACAGTGGCAAGGTCGAGCGCTGCTGGTCGTTCGCTGCCGATGCCCTGGTCGAGTCGCGCCGCTATCAACAGCCGTTCGGCCTGGCCGAGGCACTGGTGATCGATGCCAAGGGCGCCTGGATCGGTGTCGACAACAACAACGGCACCCGCGCCGATGGCGAGGCACGCCCGATCGTCTGGCGCTTCGATGCGCCGGAAGGCGGATGGAGCGCCAAGCCATGAGCCAGGCACCGGGCAAGCGGGCGGGCAAGGTATTGATGATCGTCGCCTGGGCGGCGGCACTGTTCCTCACCACGCGTTTCTTTGGCCAGTGGGAAGACAGCCAGCGCAACCCCAATGCCCAGGTGCAGTCGTCGCATGGCGAAGGCTTCATCGAGGTACGCCTGTTGGGCAACGGCCAGGGCCACTTCGTGGTGGATGGCGCGATCAACGGCCAGATGGCGCATTTCATGCTCGACACCGGTGCCACCGACGTGGCCATCCCCGAGGCGTTGGGCCGCGAGCTTGGCCTGGAGCGCGGCAGCCCGGTGCAGCTCAGTACCGCCAACGGCCGTACAGAAGGCTACCGCACGCGCCTGGCCAGCCTGCAGCTGGGGGATATCCGCCTGCGCGACGTGCGCGCCATCGTGGTGCCGGGCCTGGACGGGCAAACCGTATTGCTGGGCATGAGTGCCCTGAAACAACTTGAATTTTCCCAGCGCGGCGGCACCATGCTGCTGCGCCAGAACCTGAAATGACGAGGCCCGCATGAGCGACTCACTGGAACTCAGCCTGGACGGCGTTGAACGCCGCTCGCTGGCTGACTTCACCGAACAGGCCTACCTCAACTACTCCATGTACGTGATCATGGACCGCGCTTTGCCGCACATCGGCGATGGCCTGAAGCCGGTGCAGCGACGCATCGTCTACGCCATGAGCGAGTTGGGGCTCGATGCCGATGCCAAGCACAAGAAGTCCGCGCGTACCGTCGGTGACGTGCTCGGCAAGTTCCACCCCCACGGCGACTCGGCCTGCTACGAGGCCATGGTGCTGATGGCGCAGCCGTTCAGCTACCGCTATACCCTGGTCGACGGCCAGGGCAACTGGGGTGCGCCGGACGATCCGAAGTCCTTCGCCGCCATGCGTTATACCGAAGCCCGCCTTTCGCGCTACGCCGAAGTGCTGCTCAGCGAAGTCGGCCAGGGTACTGTGGACTGGGTGCCAAACTTCGACGGCACCCTTCAGGAGCCGGCCGTGCTGCCGGCGCGCCTGCCCAACATTCTGCTCAACGGCACTACTGGTATCGCCGTGGGCATGGCCACCGACGTGCCGCCGCACAACCTGCGTGAAGTGGCCACGGCCTGTGTGCGTCTGCTCGACGAGCCCAAGGCCACCATCGAGCAGCTGTGCGAGCACATCCAGGGACCGGACTACCCGACCGAGGCCGAGATCGTCACTCCGCGGGCAGAAATCCTCAAGATGTACGAAAGCGGGCGCGGCTCCATCCGCATGCGCGCCGTATACCGCGTCGAGGATGGCGACATCGTCGTCACCGCGCTGCCGCACCAGGTCTCCGGGGCCAAGGTGCTGGAGCAGATCGCTGCGCAGATGCAGGCCAAGAAGCTGCCGATGGTTGCCGACCTGCGTGACGAGTCGGACCACGAGAACCCGTGCCGCATCGTCATCATCCCGCGCTCCAACCGCGTGGATGCCGATGAACTGATGCAGCACTTGTTCGCCACCACTGACCTGGAAAGCAGCTATCGGGTCAACGTCAACATCATCGGCCTGGACGGCCGGCCACAACTGAAGAACTTGCGCGGGCTGCTGCTGGAGTGGCTGGAGTTCCGTACCGCTACCGTCCGCCGCCGCCTGCAGCACCGCCTGGACAAGGTGGAGAAGCGCCTGCACCTGTTGGAAGGTTTGCTCACCGCGTTCCTCAACCTGGATGAAGTGATCCATATCATCCGTACCGAGGACCAGCCAAAGCAGGCCCTGATCGCCCGATTCGACCTGACCGAAATCCAGGCCGACTACATTCTCGAGACCCGCCTGCGGCAGCTGGCGCGCCTGGAAGAGATGAAGATCCGCGGCGAGCAGGATGAATTGCTGAAAGAGCAGGCCAAGCTGCTCGCCCTGCTGGGCAGCGATGCCAAGCTGCGCAAACTGGTACGTAGCGAGCTGATCAAGGATGCCGAAACCTATGGCGACGACCGCCGCTCGCCTATCGTCGAGCGTGCCGAGGCCAAGGCGCTGTCGGAAAACGAGCTGATGCCGACTGAGCCGGTTACCGTGGTGCTGTCGGAAAAGGGCTGGGTGCGCTGCGCCAAGGGCCACGACATCGATGCCACCGGCCTGTCGTACAAGGCCGGCGATGGCTTCAAGGCCGCCGCCGCCGGGCGCTCCAACCAGTTTGCCGTGCTCATCGACTCCACTGGCCGCAGCTACTCGCTGGCCGCTCACAGCCTGCCATCGGCGCGCGGCCAGGGCGAACCGCTGACCGGCCGCCTGACGCCACCACCGGGGGCCACCTTCGAGTGCGTGCTGTTGCCGGACGACGATGCGCTGTACGTGGTGGCCTCGGACGCCGGTTATGGCTTCGTGGTCAAAGGTGAAGACCTGCAGGCCAAGAACAAGGCCGGCAAGGGCCTGCTCAGCCTGCCCAACGGTGCCAAGGTCATGACCCCGCGCCCGGTGGCCAACCGCGAGCAGGACTGGCTGGCGGCGGTGACCACCGAAGGCCGTCTGCTGGTGTTCAAGGTCAGCGACCTGCCTCAGTTGGGCAAGGGCAAGGGCAACAAGATCATCGGGGTGCCGGGCGACCGGGTAGCCAGCCGTGAAGAATTTGTTACCGATCTGGCCGTGATTGCCGATGGTGCGACACTTGTATTGCAAGCCGGCAAGCGTACCCTATCTCTGAAAGCGGATGACCTGGAGCATTACAAGGGCGAGCGCGGACGGCGCGGCAGCAAGCTGCCACGGGGGTTCCAGCGGGTCGATGGATTGCAGGTGGAAGTGCCGACATAAACGGTTTTAATGTCTGGAACGGCAATTTCAGCGTCGTTCCGGGCAGAAATGCTGGAGTCGGACGGTTATTTCGCGGATGATATGGCCCTTGCGGTGCCGGCGTGGCCGTGTGCCCGTTTGAATCTATGTGTATCACTGCGGTTGGCCTTTTGGCGACCGCCTGGATGGGATGATGAAATTTCTGCGCCTTCCATTTGCGCTGTTGATGACTGGCCTGCTGGGCCTTGGCGGGTGCACCATGCACAAGCCGGTTGCCCTGTACCAGCTCGACAGTGGTGATCCTGGCCAGCCTTCGCAGAGCGCGGGCATGGCCGTGGTGCTCGGCCCGGTATCGGTTGCCGATTACCTGCAACGTGAGACATTTCTGCAGCGTCAGGCCGATGGCAGCCTGAGTTCGGCGACCGACGGTCGTTGGGCCGGCAGCCTTTCGTCGGATATCGACCAGCTCCTGGTACGCCAGCTCGCCTGGCGCCTGGACAGCCAGCGCGTGGTGCTGGCCCCGGCAGCGGCCGGTTTCAACCCGGATGTACAAGTACTGCTGTCGATCACTCGCCTGGACTCGGGAAAGGACCAGCCGGCCATTCTGGATGCTCAATGGCGTCTGCTGGATCGCCGTGGCCATGTGCGTGACAACCGCATCGTTCATCTCGAGCAGCCACATGCGGGCAGCGAGGCGTCGCAGGTGCAGGCCCAGGGCCAATTGCTGCAGAAGCTGGCCGAGCAGCTGAGCACTGCGGTCAAGCCGTTGGCCAACCAGCCAGCGATCGCCGAAGAGTCGCCAAAAAAGCCGGCTGCGCCGGTGCAGGTGAAGAAGGCGCCGGAGAAATCCAAGATCCCGATGGCGGCACCGATTCGTACCGATATGGAAGTTTATCGGTTCTGATCGAACTGCCAGATACGAAAAAGCCCGCAATGATGCGGGCTTTTTCGTATCTGCTGTTTTTGTACTGTCTGTGCTGGCCTCTTCGCGGGTAAACCCGCTCCCACAGGTTGGTGCAGGCCCTGTGGGAGCGGGTTGACCTGCGATGAGGCCAGCCCGGTATCAGGCCCGGCGTTCGTGCATCCGCGCCAACTGCCGCTCCAGCATCGACGGGTAGGGTTCCATCAGGCGCTCCACGCAGCAGGCGCCTTCGGGGCTGGCAATCGGGCGAATGCGGGCGCGCTGGCGAATCAGGGTGTCATCGCTGATCTGCCGCTCCACCAGCAACAGGTTGCGGCTGTGCTGCGACAGCGCCAACGCGTCCTGGGCCTTTTCGGCCATCAGCAGGTCTACCAGCTCCAGCCCTTGCAGGTCGTTGCCCAGGGCCAGGCCCAGTTGCAACTGCAGGGTAATGCCGCTGTCCGCCACCTCGATCTGCAGGGCATGGCCCAGCGCGCGCAACAACTCGCCGCAGCAGATGGCGTTGGTCAGGTAGTCCTCGCCGCAGTCGCGGCTGTGGAACAGCACCAAGGTGCTGCCGTCGTTGAGTGTGTGAGTTTCGCCGTCGTAGAGCGAGGCGGCGTGCTCCAGGCAATCGCGGTAGCGCTCGGTCAGTTCGGTCAGGCGCGTGCGCGGCAGGCGACGCAGCTGCTCCTGCGAACCCAGCTGCACGGCGAGCACTGCGCTGTACTGCGGCTCGTCGGATTCGACCACGGCGGCCTTGGGCGCGCTTTCGTCGTCCAGCAGCCCGGCGAAGGCTTCGTCGTCATCCTCGTCTGCCTGAGCGGCAAGCTTGGCGCGCGGTGTAGCCTTGGCTGCCGGGATGGCGTCGTGCAGGTCGTCGAATTGCTCGTCGTCGTCTTCTTCAGGCTCCGGCTCAGGTGGCGGCGGCGGGGCCAGGCGCGCGTGCAGCTGGCGGGCGATGTCGCCGATCTCGTCCTGGCGGTCGGTGGCCGGGGTATAGGGTTGCGGGTCGCGCAGCCACACCCGCAGTTGCAGCAGCGGCAGGGTGATGAAGCGGCCCTGGCGCAGGCTCAGGGTCAGTGCCAGCACCAGCAGGATGGCGGCAAGGATGCCCATGCTCTGCAGGCTGATCAGCATCGGCTGCTGGAACTGGCTCATGTCCAGGCTGATGCGCAGTTGCCCGGCGGTCACGTCCTGGAAGGTGATCTTGGTCTGGTACAGGCCTTCGGCCTCGCCCAGCAGGCTGTTGCGCGGGCGCTGGCCGGCCTCGGCGAGGATACGGTTGTCCACGCTGTAGATCGCCGCATGGGCCACCAGCGGGTTTTTCACCAGGTTGCCGAGCAGCACGTTGAGGCTGAGGATGTCGTTGGCCACCAGCAGCTCGGTCGCCGAGGTGGCGGTCTGGGTGGTCAGGCTCTGGCCCAGGGCATCGGCCTGCTCGTGCATGGCCTGCTTGAACTGCAGGCCCATCACGCAGGCGTAGATCACCAACGCCAGCGCCACCAGGAAAATGTTGGTGCAGGCGATGCGCAGTGCCAGTGGCACGCGACGTTGACTCAGGGCGCGATAGATCATCAGGAAGAAGTTGTCTGCTTTGACGGGCGTGGGCCGGTTCACTGAGCTCGGCTCTTAATGGCATGAAAGTGTGGGGCAGTATAGCGAGCCGGGTTTTGTCGGCAAAGTATCGTTGGCGCCCGATGGTCACGGAAAATCGGTAGAATGCGCATTTTTCATCGAAGTCGGAGCCAGGTTGTGCGCGAAATCGTCCTGATCAACATCACCGGTGAGGATCGTCCCGGTCTCACAGCGGCTATCACCGGCGTCCTGCTGCAGGGCGGTGTGAGCATCCTCGACATTGGCCTGGCGGTCATGCACGGTACCTTGTCGTTCGGCATCCTGGTCGATATCCCGGACAACGAAGTGGCCACCTCCCTGCTGCAGAGCGTGCAGGCCAAGGCCCATGAACTGAACCTGCAGGCCCGCTACACACCGATTTCCGAGGCGGACTACCAGCACTGGGCCGATGGCCACGGCGAGGCGCGCCACATCGTCACCTTGCTCAGCCGCAAGATCACCCCCGAGCAACTGCAGCGGGTGAGTGCGGTGATCAGTCAGTACGGCCTGACCATCGAGCGCATCGAGCGCCTGTCGGCCCGTGTGGCGCTGGATGCCGATACCGACAAGGGCAAGGCGGCCATCGAGATTTCCGTGCGCGGCGTGCCGAGCGATGCCCAGGCGCTGCGTGCCGACTTCTTCGCCTTGGCTGAAGAGCTGAGCATCGACATCGCCTTCCAGAAGGACGACCTGTTCCGCCGCAACCGCCGCCTGGCGGTGTTCGACATGGACTCGACGCTGATCGAAGCCGAAGTCATCGACGAACTGGCCAAGGCCGCTGGCGTAGGTGAGCAGGTGGCCGCGATCACCGAACGTGCCATGCGCGGCGAGCTGGACTTCCGCGCCAGCTTCAAGGAGCGCATGGCCCTGCTCAAGGGCCTGGATGTAAGCGTGCTGGACGAGATCGGTGCGTCGCTGCGCCTGACCGAGGGCGCCGAGAACCTGTTTGCCGAGCTCAAGCGCCTGGGCTACAAGACGGCGATCCTGTCCGGTGGCTTCACTTACTTTGCCCGCCAGGTGCAGGCGCGCCTGGGCATCGACTATGTCTTCGCCAATGAGCTGGAAGTGGTTGATGGCAAGGTTACCGGCGTGGCTGTGGAGCCGATCGTGGATGCCCAGCGCAAGGCCGACCTGCTGCAGAAGTTGGCCAGCGAAGAAGGCTTGCAGCTGGAGCAGACCATTGCTGTGGGTGACGGTGCCAACGACCTGCCGATGTTGTCGCTGGCCGGCCTGGGCGTGGCATTCCGTGCCAAGCCGCTGGTGCGCCAGTCGGCCAAGCAGGCGATTTCTACCCTGGGGCTGGATGGTGTGTTGTATCTGCTGGGCCTGCGGGACCGCGACGCGCGCGGCTGATTCGAGAACCCGGGGCCGCAAAGCGGCCCCATGTTCCATCAGGCAATCAAGCCTGTACAGGCACCGCCAACTGCTGCCCCATGCGCACCGCAGAACCGGCACCCAGGTTCTCCGCCCACTTCACCTGCTCCGGCCCGAACAGCACGATGGCGGTCGAGCCCAGCTTGAAGCGGCCCAGTTCGGCGCCTTTCTCCAGGTGGATCGGTGTGCGGCTGGCTTCGTCGTAACGGAAGGTCTTCAGTTCACGCTTGGGTGGCGTTACCAGCCCGGCCCACACGGTTTCGATCGAAGCGACGATCATCGCGCCAACCAGCACCACGGCCATCGGCCCGCGCTCTGTGTCGAACAGGCAAACCACGCGCTCGTTGCGGGCAAACAGTTCGGGGACGTTCTCTGCGGTGGTCTGGTTGACCGAGAACAGGCGGCCCGGCACGTAGACCATTTCCCGCAGGGTACCGGCCAGCGGCATGTGCACGCGGTGGTAATCCTTGGGCGACAGGTAGATGGTGGCGAACTCGCCGCCCATGAACGGCGCGGCCATGGCCGGGTCACCGCCCAGCAGCTCCTGCGCGCTGAAACCGTGGCCCTTGGCCTGGAAGATGCGGCCGTGCTCGATCGGGCCAAGCTGGCTGACGGCACCGTCGGCGGGGCACAGGATGGCGCCCGGGGTCTCGTCCAGTGGGCGGGCACCCGGCTTCAGGGCGCGGGTGAAGAAGGCATTGAAGTGCTCGTAGGCGCTCAGGTCCTCGACCAGCGCTTCGCTCATGTTGACCTGATAACGCTTGGCGAACCAGGCGGTGAAGGCGTTCTTGAACCAGCGCACGCGGCACTCGGCGATGCAGCCGGCCAGCCGCGACAGCAGGTGGTGCGGCAGCAGGTATTGGCTGATGATGAACAAACGGGATTTCATTCAGGTTCCTTAGACTTCTACAGGCGTGTCCGGGTGGTTGCCCCATTCGCTCCACGAGCCGGCGTAGGCCTTGACGCGCGGGTAGCCTAGGGCCTTGGCCACCAGGTAGGTGAAACCGGAGCGGCGGTGGGTCTGGCAGTGGGTGATCACCTCCTTGTCGGGGGTGATACCCAGCTTCTGCAGAACTTCGGCGATGTCCTTGCGGATGCGCAGGTGGTCGTTGAGATCCATGCCGGCGGTCCATTCGAAGTTGATCGCGCCGGGGATGTGGCCGCCCTTGGCTGCCAGTACTTTCTCACCGCTGAATTCCTGCGGTCCACGGGCGTCCCAGATGACCAGATCGTCGGCGCCCAGGCGGCTTTGCAGGTACTCGCGGGTGGCGGTTGGCGAACTGTCGATGCGCAGGTGCACCGGCGTGTTGCCGCTGGCGGGCACTTCTGTGGAGAGCTTGTCGGCGGGCCAGGCCTGGATGCCGCCATTGAGGTAGTGGTAACGCTTGTGGCCGATCACGTCGAGCAGCCAGATGAAGCGCCCGGCCCAGCCGCCGCCCTCATCGTCATACACCACATACACGGCATCGTCGCGGTGGCCGAGTTCGCTGAACAGTTTTTCCAGCTCACCCAGGGCCGGCAGCAGGCCGGGTGCGGGGGGCTGGCCGAGCTGGGTACGCTTGCCTTCGACAAAGCGTGCGCCGGGAATATGCCCGCTGACATAGCGGTTGGCGCTGCTCAGGTCGACCAGGATCAGCTGTGGCGAATCCAGGCGCGGTAGCAGGTCCGCGGCTTCGATCACCAGGGGCAGGCCTGAAAAGTCAGTCATCCACGGTCTCCAGTGTGGAAAGAGGGGCGATTGTAGCGCAAGGCTCAGGCCTTGCGGTTGGCAAACACCGACAGCGCCCGTTCAGTGCACTGTGCGGTCTTGCCGAAGGCTTGAACGCTGACATCGGCCAGCGGCCGGCAGCCCTGGTCAGCCACCATCAGCATCAGTACCTGGTCCGCCACCGCCAGCGAGCGCAGCAGCACGTGCTCGCTGCGGAACAAGGCGCGCAGCGGGGCCGGCAGCAGGGCCGAGAACTGGCTGTGGTTTTCCGGGGTAATACGTAATTGACCGGCCTTTGCCAGCAGCTTTTGCAGCAGTTTGTTCTGCGCCACCGGCAGTACCAGCGCCCCGGCTTCCTTGGGCAGGCCGGCCATCTGCTGCACGCGCAGCTGGTCGTTTGCCTTGTCCAGGCTCAGCAGCAGGATCCTCTGCATGCCAGAGACCAGAAGGGCCTCGATAACATGGGTGGCCAGGTGCACGCTGTTGGTGAACGGGCTGGGCTGGGCCAGAAGGTCCTGGCACAGCTTGCGCCAGCGCGCCAATTCGTCGCTGGTGGGCGCTGGCGGAGCCAGCATGTCGGGGTGCGGGCGGCGCTGGTGCCAGGGCCAGATCAGCGCTTCGGCCGGGTGGAACAGGGCATGCTGGGCGTGGCGGCGGGCGCTGGCCGCAGCCTGCTGGTGCACTTGCTGTTGCACGTCGTCCAGCGAGGTCTGCAGGTACAGGGCGGTCAACAGCTGCCAGCGCAACAGGTGCGGGTTATCCCAGCCCACTTGTGCCGCCAGGGCCAGGTTGTTGGCCAGCAGCACGGTGTTGGCCGGCTGGTTGAACCAGCGGCGCAGGCCTGGCTCGGCGTCCAGGCGGTGTTGCTGGCTTAGCAGGTCCGGGTCGCGGGCAATACTGAGCACCTGGGCCAGTTGTTCGCGCTCTTCCAGCAGCAGGCGGTAACCCTGGGTCACCCATTGTGGCAGGCGCCAGTACTCCGCCATGGTCTGGCACAGTTCCATGATGCGCACGCCAAACAGTTCTTCCTCGACATGGGCGGCGTCTTCACCCTTGTGGATAACCCGCAGCTCCCAGGTATCGAGCAGCTTGGGGTAGGCCAACGCCAGCGGCCAGAGTGGCGACAGGAACAACAGGCTGCCCCAGTGGATTTCCTGCCACAGCCGTGCCAGACGGCTGGCGAACAGGCCGCTGGCCTGCTGCGAGGCGTGCTGGCTGATCAGCTGAAACTGGCACAGTACCGGTGGGATTTCTTCTACGGGCACCGCTGGCAGGCGTTTGAGCAGCTGTTCGCTACGCTCGAGGCCCAGGCGGTTGAGGGCGACTTCCAGGCTTTCGGCGGGCTCTGCCAGGCTGGCATTGGTGGGATGATTGGCTTCGCGCATCACCGACAGCACCAGTGCCGGGCTATCCTGCATCAGTTCGGCAATATCCCGCAGCGAGCGGCGGTTATCGTGGATGGCGGCCATGACCCGGTCGTAGCTGTGCTTCGGCACGGGGATGCGAACACTCTCGAGCAGCTTTACCCAGGCCTCTAGCGTACGTGGAGCCTGAGCGGGCACCTTGGTTTCAATTGGCATTTTGACATCAGTCCGAACTGGCTTTTCGCATTGAGTGGCTATAGTCTGGCGCAGTTCTGCCGATAAGTAGAAGAAGAGTTTTAAAGCTCCCGTCTCTTCCCCTGACCACGACAGCAAGTGCTTTGAACCTATGGCTAAAATTATCGGCATCATCGTCGTATTCGCGAGCGTGCTCGGCGGATACGTGCTTTCCCACGGCAAGATCGCGGCGCTGATCCAGCCGTTCGAAGTACTGATCATCGGCGGTGCGGCCTTTGGTGCATTCCTGCAGGCCAACCCCGGCCACATGACCATGCACGTCATCAAGAAGTCGATGAAGATGTTCGGCTCGCGCTTCACTCATGCCTTCTACCTGGAAGTGCTGGGCCTGGTGTACGAAATCCTCAACAAGAGCCGGCGCGAAGGCATGATGGCCATCGAGGCCGACATCGAGGATGCCGCCGCCAGCCCGATCTTCGCCAAGTACCCGACGGTGCTGGCCGATGAGCGCATGACCGCGTTCGTCTGCGACTACCTGCGCATCATGTCCACCGGCAACATGGCCCCGCACGAACTCGAAGGCCTGTTCGACATGGAACTGCTGAGCATGAAGGAAGAACTGGAGCACCCGTCCCATGCGGTGACCGGCATCGCCGACGGCATGCCCGGCTTCGGTATCGTTGCGGCCGTACTGGGGATCGTGGTGACCATGGCCTCGCTCGGCGATGGTGACCAGGCCTCCATCGGCCTTCATGTGGGTGCGGCACTGGTGGGTACCTTCTTCGGTATTCTGGCGGCCTACGGCTTCTTCGGCCCATTGGCCAAGTGCCTGGAGCACGATGCCAAGGAAGAGCTGAACCTCTACGAATCGATCAAGGCTTCGCTGGTGGCCTCGGCCTCGGGCATGCCGCCTTCGCTGGCGGTCGAGTTCGGGCGCAAGGTGCTGTACCCCAAGCACCGCCCAAGCTTCGCCGAACTGGAACAAGCGGTTCGCGGTCGCTGAGTCATGGAGAACAATCAGCCCATCATCGTCAAGCGCGTCAAGCGCTTTGGCGGCGGCCACCACGGCGGCGCCTGGAAAATCGCCTTCGCCGACTTCGCCACGGCGATGATGGCGTTCTTCCTGGTGCTGTGGCTGTTGTCCACAGCCACCCCGGAACAGAAGATTGCCATTGCCGGCTACTTCAAGGACCCGATCGGTTTCTCGGAAAGCGGAACGCCCTACGTCATCGACCTGGGGGGCTCGCCTCAGCTGGCTCCGGAGAAGACCATCAACCCCGAAGCCAAGTCGGAACCGACGCCTGATACCAGCATCCAGCTGGACAAGGACCAGGTAGAGACCATGGCCGAGCAGGTCGAGCGTGAGCGCCTGGAGTTGCTGCTGCAGGAACTGCAGAACAAGGTGGAAGAGAACCCGCAGCTGCAGAAGTTCAAGGACCAGATCCTGTTCGAGATCACCCAGGACGGCCTGCGCATCCAGATCATGGACGCCGAGAACCGGCCGATGTTCGACATTGGCAGTGCGCGCCTGCAGCCGTACTTCGAGGACATCCTGCTGGCCATGGCCGACACCATCAAGGCGGTGCCGAACAAGATCAGCATCAGTGGCCACACCGACGCCAAGCCTTATGCCGGCAGTGGCGAGTTCGGCAACTGGGAACTGTCGGCCAACCGCGCCAACGCCGCGCGCCGTGCACTGGTGGCCGGCGGCTACCCGGATGGCCAGGTGGCGCGGGTGGTGGGTTATGCCTCGTCGTCGCTGTTCGATCGCAAGGACCCGTTCAACCCGGTCAACCGCCGCATCGACATCATCGTGCTGACCAAGAAGGCCCAGCGCAATATCGAAGGCGAGCAGGGCGCGCCGGAAGCACCGGCTGCTGAGCCTGCGCCGCCGGCCGCTGCGGCACCGGCGGCGCCAGGGGGAGCCGGGCAGGCCCCCATGCAGCCGCGTGAACTGCGCCAGAAGCTGAACATCTTCGAAGAGGGGACGCTGAAGATGGATGAGGCCAAGGACCAGTAAACCCTTTTTCGTCTTGCGCGGTCCCTTGTGGGAGCGGCCTTGCGTCGCGAAAGGGCCGCAACGCGGCCCCGGCAATGTTTGCATTAATGCTGATATCTGGGGCCGCTGCGCGCCCCTTTCGCGACGCAAGGCCGCTCCCACAGGATCGCGCCGTAGCTGAAGCCGGCGCAGAACCTGTGGCGCAAGCGGTCAGTAAGCGGCTTCCGGCAAACTGGCAATGATCGAGCGGTAGCTGTTCATCCGTTGCTGCTTGATACGCCCTTCGTCCAGCGCCTTGAGCAGCGCGCAGCCCGGTTCGCGATCATGCTTGCAGTCGCGGAAGCGGCAGGTGCCGAACAGGTCGCGGAATTCGATGAAACCATCCTCCACATCACTGCGGCTGACGTGACCCAGGCCGAACTCGCGGATGCCCGGCGAGTCGATCAGGTCGCCACCATTGGGGAAGTGGTACAACCGCGCGGTGGTGGTGGTGTGGGTGCCCTGGCCAGACCATTCCGACAGGTCGCCGACACGGGTGCCAGCGTCCGGCAGCAGGCTGTTGACCAGCGACGACTTGCCCACCCCCGACTGGCCGACGAACACGCTGATGTGGCCGTCGAGCATCTGCTGCAGGCGCTGCATGCCGTCACCGTGGTGCGCCGAAACTTCCAGCAGCGGATAGCCCAGCTCGCGGTAAACCTCCAGCAGTGCATGCAGGCCCGGGCCGTTCTCGTCGTTGATCAGGTCGGCCTTGTTCAGCAGCAGCAGCGGGCGAATGCCGGCGTGTTCCGCCGCCACCAGGTAACGGTCGATCAGGTTGGGGTGCGGTTCGGGCGCGGGGGCGAAGACGATCACGATCAGGTCGACGTTGGCCGCCACCGGCTTCAGCTGACCGTGGTTGTTCGGCCGGCACAGCTCGGTGCTGCGCGGCATCTGCGCGACAATCACGCCAATGCCCTGATTGCCCGCACGCCATACCACGCGGTCGCCGGTAACCAGCGCCGGCAGGTTGGCGCGCAAGTGGCAGCGGAACACCTGGCCTGCGGCTTCACCGTCCTGGGCTTCCACTTCTACCTGCACACCGAAGTGCGCAATCACCAGGCCCAGTTGTTCCGGCCCCAGGTCGCCACCCTCCAGTTCCTGTAACACGTGTTGTTCGCGTTTGGCCGCACGCGCGGCGCGCTCGTTCTGGATTTTTTCGATGCGCCAGTTCTGGCGGCGATTGAGCTGGCGTTTGGCCATGAAGGTTCCGTGCGTGGGGGCAGGTTGAAAACGGCAGGCAGTTTAGCACGCCAGGCGCCGGACCATTTGGCTTACCTTCGCGCCGTGAATGGGCGTGCCTTGACCACTACGCTAATATGACGGCCTATACGAGGAGCCCCCGCATGCAAAACCCACAGAACCTGATCTGGATCGACCTGGAAATGACCGGCCTGGATCCGGACCGCGACGTCATCATCGAGATGGCCACCATCGTCACCGACAGCGAACTGAACACCCTGGCCGAAGGGCCGGTGATCGCCATCCACCACAGTGACGAAGTGCTGGCGCGAATGGACGAGTGGAACACTCGCACCCATGGCGCTTCGGGCCTGACCCAGCGCGTACGCGAGAGCAAGGTCGACATGGCCGAAGCCGAGGCGCAGACCATTGCTTTCCTCGAGCAGTGGGTGCCGAAAGGCAAGTCGCCGATCTGTGGCAACAGTATCTGCCAGGACCGCCGTTTCCTGTACCGGCACATGCGCGACCTGGAGAACTACTTCCACTACCGCAACCTGGATGTCTCGACCCTGAAGGAGCTGGCTGCGCGCTGGGCGCCTGATGTGCGTGACAGCTTCAAGAAGGGCAACACCCACCTGGCGCTGGACGACATCCGCGAATCCATCGCCGAACTGCGCCATTATCGCGAGCACTTCATCAAGGTGTGAGCCGAAAAGGCGCAGATATTGTATCTGCGCCCTCTTTTGGTGCCATGGGCAACTGGTTAGACTGCGCGCCTTCCTCGCACGCCCGCACGGACCCCGCACCATGTTGTTGATGCTCTACCTCATTGCCATCACCGCCGAAGCCATGACCGGCGCGTTGTCTGCCGGCCGCCGCGGCATGGACTGGTTCGGCGTGGTGCTGATTGCCTGCGTCACCGCCCTGGGTGGCGGCTCGGTGCGTGACGTGCTGCTCGGGCATTACCCGCTGACCTGGGTGAAGCACCCTGAGTACCTGGTGCTGACCAGTTGTGCAGCACTGCTGACCATTTTCATCGCGCCGATGATGCGCCGCCTGCGCTCGCTGTTCCTGGTGCTCGACGCCCTGGGGCTGGTGGCCTTTACCCTGATTGGTTGCATGACCGCACTGGAGATGGGGCAGGGCATGCTGGTGGCGTCGATCAGTGGGGTGATCACCGGGGTATTCGGCGGGATCTTGCGGGATATCTTCTGCAACGACATTCCCCTGGTGTTCCGCCGCGAGCTGTACGCCAGCGTCTCATTCGCGGCGGCTTGGTTCTACCTGGGCTGCGTGCATTTCAAGGTGCCGGCGGAACAGGCGATGCTGCTGACCTTGTTTGGCGGGTTCCTTGTGCGGTTGCTGGCGATTCGGTTCCATTGGGAAATGCCCAAGTTCCACTACAACGACCAGCAGTAACGCAGTTCCGGCACAACATGGCCCCTGTGGGAGCGGGCGAGCCCGCGAACACCGGCAGAGCCGGTGCCATCCACCGCGTTGTCTGATTCGCGGGCACGCCCGCTCCCACAAGGGTGGCGCAAGCTCTGGGGCTGGGTCGCTATCGAGCGCCGTGCTGCGCCAGCGCCCACTCCACATGCTCCCTCACCAGCTCCGAGGCATCCTCGCGCCGCGCCTTCAGCGCCTCGATCACCGGGATCGTCGAAGGCGCATTGCCAAGCCCCACCGCCAGGTTGCGCAACCAGCGCTCATAACCGGCCCGGCGCAATGGCCCGCCTTCGGTCTTGCGCAGGAAGGTCCTTTCATCCCACAGGAACATCTCCGCCAGCTCGGCATTCTCCAGCCCGTGCCGTGGCTGGAAGTCCTGTTCCTGGCTGTGCCTGGCAAAGCGGTTCCACGGGCAGACGATCTGGCAGTCATCGCAACCGAACACCCGGTTGCCCATCTTCGAGCGCAACTCTACTGGGATCGGCCCCCGCAGTTCGATGGTCAGGTAGGAGATGCAGCGCCGTGCATCCAGCACATACGGCCCGACGAAGGCCTGGGTCGGGCAGATGTCCAGGCATGCCTGGCAGCGCCCGCAGTGTTCGCTGGTGGTGGCTTCATCAACCGGCAGCGGCAGGTCGACGAACAGCTCGGCGAGGAAGAAGTAGCTGCCCGCCTTGCGGTTGAGCAGCAGGGTGTTCTTGCCGATCCAGCCCAGCCCGGCCTGCTCGGCCAGGGCCTTTTCCAGCACCGGAGCGCTGTCGACGAAGGCGCGGTAGCCGAACGGGCCGATGGCTTCCTGAATGCGATCGGCCAAAAACTGCACGCGCTTGCGCACCAGCTTGTGGTAATCCCGGCCCAGGGCGTAGCGCGACACGTAGGCTTTTTCCGGCTGAGCCAGGCGCTGGGCCATCTGCGTGTCGCCGGGCAGGTAATCCATGCGCAGCGATACCACACGTACCGTGCCGGGGATCAGTTGCTCTGGGTGCGCGCGCTTGCTGCCGTGAGCACCCAGATAATCCATCTCGCCTTGGTAGCCGGCGTCGAGCCAGCGTTGTAGGTGGTGTTCGTGTTCGCCAAGGTCGACCCCGGCGATGCCGACATGGGCAAAACCGAGTTCTTGGCCCCAAATCTTGATTGATTGGGCCAGTTGGGCGAGGTCAGGCGTACAGGCGGACATGGATGGGCAAGGCAATACGGGCTCAGGTGCGTATAATTCTGCCAGACATTGGAGCCTTTGACCCCATGCCGCAGACCAAACACCCCAGCCATACCCCTCAATCGCTCAGCAGCGTGACTGTCGCGCACCTGCCGGCACGGCATGCACATGCCCATAAAGGCGACTTCGGCCATGTACTGGTGGTCGGTGGTGACCTCGGTACCGGCGGCGCCGTGCTGCTCAGTGCCGAGGCCGCCCTGCGCTGTGGCGCGGGGCTGGTCAGCGTGGCGACCCGGCCTGAACACGTGACTGCCAGCCTGGCGCGCCTGCCCGAGGTAATGTGCCTGGGCGCCACTTCGGCCAACCAGCTGATGGGTGTTCTGGAGCGCGCTTCGGTGCTGGTGGTCGGCCCTGGCCTGGGCCAGGCAGCCTGGGGCCGCAGCCTGCTGTCGGCGGTGGCCAATGCCGTGCGCCCACAGGTGTGGGACGCCGATGCCCTGAATTTGCTGGCGCGCACCCCGCTGGCCCTGCCCAGTGGCAGCATCCTTACCCCGCACCCCGGGGAGGCGGCGCGGCTGCTGGGCATTTCCACCGAGGCTGTGCAGGCCGACCGCGCGGGCGCCGCACGCAAGCTGGCGCGCCGTTACAACAGCGTCTGCGTGCTCAAGGGGGCCGGCACTCTGGTAGCCGACCCGGCCGGGCAGCTGCTGCTGTGCGAACGCGGCCACCCGGCCATGGCCGGTGCTGGCCTTGGCGATGTGCTGACCGGCGTGCTGGCGGCTCTGCTGGCCCAAGGCCTGGATGCCTGGCATGCCGCAGGGCTGGGGGTATGGCTGCACGCCTGTGCCGGCGAGCGTCTGGGCGTAAAAGGTAGAGGCCTGGCGGCCAGTGATCTGGCGCCGGTCATTCGTGAGTTGTTGGAGGAGCATTCTGCGTGTCTGGCTTAAACCTGTTTCTGGCCGATGAAGCGGCCACGGTCAAATTTGGCGCACAACTGGCCGAGGTGACCGGCGGTCACGGCGTGATTTTTCTGGAAGGTGACCTGGGCGCGGGCAAAACCACGCTGTCGCGTGGCCTGATTCGTGGTCTGGGCCATACTGGTGCAGTGAAAAGCCCGACCTTCACCGTGGTCGAGCCTTACGAGATCGGTGAGGTGCGGGCGTTCCATTTCGACCTGTATCGCCTGGTCGATCCGGAAGAGCTGGAGTTCATGGGCATTCGTGACTATTTCGAGGGCGACCCGCTGTGCCTGTTCGAGTGGCCACAAAAGGGTGCGGGCGTTTTGCCAAAGCCCGACCTGACCATTAC
Source organism: Pseudomonas sp. B10(2017) (assembly GCF_002113295.1). Taxonomy (NCBI): domain Bacteria; kingdom Pseudomonadati; phylum Pseudomonadota; class Gammaproteobacteria; order Pseudomonadales; family Pseudomonadaceae; genus Pseudomonas; species Pseudomonas sp. B10(2017). Next base: position 237,404 of record NZ_NEJU01000003.1, on the reverse strand, counting down.
CATAAGCCCCCAAGCGGGCGGACGCTCGCTGATCCTTTCGCCGCAGGGGGCTCGCGGCGAGGCTTGGTGCGTGGCACTGGCCGAACACTATAAACAGTAAGTGGGGTAGGTATGCGCATACGCGCACTGGTCGCCATCGTTGGGCTGCTGCTGACAACGGTGACCGTTGACGCTCTGGCCGTCACTCAAGTCAAGAGCATGCGCCTGTGGCGCGCGCCGGACAACACGCGGCTGGTCTTCGACCTGTCTGGTCCCGTGCAGCACAGCGTATTCACCCTGAGCGCACCTGATCGTCTGGTTATCGACATCAATGGTGCGACCTTGGCCGCGCCACTGAACGTGGCTACCTCCAATACGCCGATCAGCAGCGTGCGTTCGGCTCAGCGCACCCCGACCGACCTGCGCGTGGTGGTCGACCTGAAAAAGTCGGTCACCCCAAAAAGCTTCACCCTGGCGCCCAACGCCCAGTACGGTAACCGACTGGTGGTCGACCTCTACGACCAGGAAGCTGACGCCATCGCTGCCAGCGCGCCGGCTCCGGCCCCGACTCCGGCACCAACGCCCGCAACCACGCCAGCAGTGCCGGTGACCCCGGCCCAGCCTGCCATCAAGCTGCCGCCGGTTCCCAACGGCAAGCGTGACATCGTGGTTGCCATCGACGCCGGTCACGGCGGCGAAGACCCGGGTGCGTCCGGCTCGCGTGGCCAACATGAAAAAGACATCGTGCTGCAGATCGCCAAGGAACTGCAGCGCCAGATCAACAGCGAAAAAGGTTTCCGGGCCGAGCTGACACGTACCGGCGACTACTTCATCCCGCTGCGCAAACGTACGGAAATCGCCCGCAAGAAGGGCGCCGACCTGTTCATCTCTATCCACGCCGACGCCGCGCCGTCCCGTGCTGCCTTTGGTGCCTCGGTGTTCGCCCTGTCCGACCGCGGCGCTACCTCCGAGACAGCGCGCTGGCTGGCTGACACGGAAAACCGTTCCGACCTGATCGGTGGTGCCGGTAACGTCAGCCTCGACGACAAGGACCGCATGCTGGCCGGCGTGCTGCTGGACCTGTCGATGACCGCCACGCTCAGCTCCAGCCTCAATGTCGGGCAGAAGGTGCTGGGCAACATGGGGCGCATCACCTCGCTGCACAAGCAGCGGGTGGAACAGGCCGGCTTCATGGTGCTGAAGTCGCCGGATATTCCGTCGATCCTCGTTGAAACCGGGTTCATCTCGAACAACAACGAAGCCGCCAAGCTGGCCACCGCAAGCCATCAGCAGGCCCTGGCCCGTTCGATCCACACTGGTGTGCGCCAGTACTTCCAGCAGAATCCGCCGCCTGGCACCTACATCGCCTGGCTGCGCGACACCGGCAAGATCGCCGCTGGCCCGCGTGAGCACACGGTGCGCCCTGGCGAGACCCTGGCGATGCTTGCCGTGCGCTACCAGGTCAGCGTGACCAGCCTGCGCAGCACCAACAGCCTCAAGACCGATGAGCTGAAGGTCGGCCAGCGCCTCGATATCCCCGCTACCACGTTGGCCTCGCAATGAGTGGCGGTTCGCGCATCCAGCTGCTCAGCCCGCGGCTGGCCAACCAGATTGCCGCGGGCGAGGTTGTCGAGCGGCCGGCATCTGTCGCCAAGGAGTTGCTGGAGAACAGCCTGGACTCCGGCGCCCGGCGTATCGACGTGGAAGTGGAGCAGGGCGGCGTAAAGCTGCTGCGGGTGCGTGACGATGGCAGCGGCATTTCCGCCGACGACCTGCCGCTGGCCCTGGCCCGTCACGCCACCAGCAAAATCCGCGAGCTGGAAGACCTGGAAGGGGTATTGAGCCTGGGCTTCCGTGGTGAGGCCCTGGCCTCGATCAGCTCGGTGGCGCGCCTGACCCTGACCTCGCGGACCGCCAGCGCTTCCGAGGCCTGGCAGGTGGAAACCGAAGGCCGCGACATGACCCCGCGGGTGCAGCCGGCGGCGCACCCGGTGGGTACTTCGGTGGAAGTGCGCGACCTGTTCTTCAATACCCCGGCCCGGCGCAAGTTCCTCAAGGCCGAGAAAACCGAATTCGATCACCTGCAGGAAGTGATACGGCGCCTGGCGCTGGCGCGCTTCGATGTCGGCTTCCACCTGCGCCACAACGGCAAGAGCATCCTCAGCCTGCACGAGGCCCACGATGAGACCGCCCGAGCGCGGCGGGTGGGCGCCATATGCGGCCCGGGCTTCATGGAGCAGGCGCTGCCGATCGACGTGGAACGCAATGGCCTGCGCCTGTGGGGCTGGGTCGGCTTGCCGACCTTCTCGCGCAGCCAGGCAGACCTGCAGTATTTCTTCGTCAACGGCCGTGCGGTGCGCGACAAGCTGGTCGCCCACGCCGTGCGCCAGGCCTACCGCGACGTGCTGTTCAATGGTCGGCACCCGACTTTCGTGCTGTTCCTGGAGCTGGAGCCCAACGGCGTCGACGTCAATGTGCACCCGACCAAGCACGAAGTGCGTTTCCGCGAGGGGCGCTCGGTGCACGACTTCCTGTATGGCACCCTGCATCGCGCGCTGGCCGATGTTCGCCCGGAAGACCAGTTGGCGGCGCCTGCTGCCGTGCCCGAAGTGGTCCGCCCCACGGGCCAGCAGGCCGGTGAGTTCGGCCCCCAGGGCGAAATGCGCCTGGCCTCACCGGTGCTCGAGCAGCCGCGAGCCCCGCAGCAGTCGTTTTCCAGTGGTGGCAGTGGCGCGGGTTACCAGTACCAGTACACCCCGCGCCCCTCGCAGCCGTTGCCAGCCGCCGAGGCGCAGGCGGTGTATCGCGAGTTTTACAAACCGCTGGATGAAGGCGCGGCGCCGACGGCGTTGCCCGAAAGCCAGGGTGACATTCCCCCGCTGGGTTACGCGCTGGCGCAGCTCAAGGGCATCTATATCCTGGCCGAGAACGCCATCGGCCTGGTGCTGGTAGACATGCATGCCGCACACGAGCGCATCATGTACGAGCGCCTGAAGGTGGCCATGGCCAGCGAAGGCCTCAGCGGGCAGCCGCTGCTGGTTCCCGAGACCCTGGCCCTGAGCCAGCGTGAAGCGGACTGCGCCGAAGAGCACGCGCAGTGGTTCCAGCGGTTGGGCTTCGAACTGCAGCGCCTGGGCCCCGAGACCCTGGCCATCCGCCAGATCCCGGCTTTGCTCAAGCAGGCCGAGGCCAACCGCCTGGTGCAGGATGTACTCGCCGACCTTATGGAATACGGCACCAGCGACCGTATCCAGGCGCACCTCAACGAGCTGCTCGGCACCATGGCCTGCCACGGCGCCGTGCGCGCCAACCGGCGTCTGGCGGTCCCCGAGATGAACGCCCTGCTGCGTGACATGGAAAACACCGAGCGCAGCGGCCAGTGCAACCATGGTCGCCCCACCTGGACCCAGATGGGCCTGGACGACCTGGACAAACTCTTCCTGCGCGGTCGATGAAATGAGCGGCAAGCCCCCTGCAATATTCCTGATGGGCCCGACGGCGGCCGGCAAGACCGACCTGGCCATCGAGCTGACCAAAGTACTGCCGTGCGAGCTGATCAGCGTCGATTCGGCGCTGGTCTATCGCGGCATGGACATCGGTTCGGCCAAGCCGTCGAAAGAAATCCTCGCCGCTCACCCGCACCGGCTGATCGACATTCGCGACCCGGCCGAGAGCTATTCGGCTGCGCAGTTCCGTGCTGATGCCCTGGAGGCCATGGCCGAGATCACCGCGCGCGGCAAGGTCCCGTTGCTGGTGGGCGGCACCATGCTCTATTACAAGGCGTTGATCGATGGCCTGGCCGACATGCCGGCGGCCGATGCCGCGGTGCGTGCCGAGCTGGAAGCCCAGGCCGAAGCGCTGGGCCTGGCCGAGTTGCACCGCCAGTTGGCCGAGGTTGACCCTGAGTCGGCGGCGCGTATCCATCCCAACGACCCACAGCGGTTGATCCGGGCGTTGGAGGTGTACCGGGTGAGCGGCGAGAGCATGACGGCACATCGACAACGTCAATTCGCGGAAAGTCGCGGCGCAGACGCAGGCGCTGGCGGACATTTGCCCTATACTGTCGCGAGTTTGGCGATTGCTCCTACAGATCGTCACATTTTGCATCAGCGAATTGCGTTACGATTTTCACAGATGCTGGAACAGGGCTTCGTCGATGAGGTCCGATCGCTGCGAGCCAGAAGTGACTTGCACGCCGGGCTGCCGTCTATACGGGCAGTGGGGTATCGGCAGGTCTGGGATTACCTGGACGGCAAGCTGACTGAGAATGAGATGCGTGAACGCGGTATCATTGCCACCAGGCAACTGGCCAAGCGGCAGTTCACCTGGTTGCGTGGCTGGCCTGAAGTACACTGGCTTGACAGCCTGGCCTGCGACAATCTGTCCCGCACCTTGAAATACCTTGGGGCCATCTCCATATTGAGCTGAGTCCCTGCTGATTGCCGTCTATTCTTGCGAAGGGGCGGCCTAATTTATCGATTTTCTTGATTTTCTATTATTTATCCTTACAGGAGTGCGGCATATGTCAAAAGGGCATTCGCTACAAGACCCTTACTTGAACACCTTGAGAAAAGAAAAGGTCCCGGTATCCATCTACCTGGTCAACGGCATCAAACTGCAGGGTTCGATCGAGTCCTTCGACCAGTTCGTGGTACTGCTGAAGAACACCGTCAGCCAGATGGTCTACAAGCACGCCATCTCGACCGTGGTTCCTGCCCGTCCGGTTCGTCTGCCAAGCCCGTCCGATTCCGAACACGGCGACAGCGAGCCAGGCAACGCCTGATAGGAGCCTGCATTGTTCTTTGAGCGCCACGGTGGTGGTGAGCGGGCGTTGCTCGTTCACTTGGAAGGTCAGAACCCTGAGGCGCGCGAAGACCCGCAGGAGTTTCAGGAGCTGGCATTGTCGGCCGGTGCCGACATCGTCTCGCTGGTCACGGTGGCAAGGCATCAGCCTTCCGCCAAATACCTGATTGGCAGTGGCAAGGTCGAAGAGTTGCACGACCTGGTCCATGCCGAACAGGTAGACCTGGTGATTTTCAATCACACCCTCACGCCCAGTCAGGAGCGCAACCTCGAGCGTGTGTTCGAGTGTCGTGTGCTCGACCGTACCGGGCTGATCCTCGATATCTTCGCCCAACGGGCGCGTACCCATGAAGGCAAGCTGCAGGTCGAACTGGCCCAGCTCGAGCACATGAGCACGCGGCTGGTACGCGGCTGGACCCACCTTGAGCGACAGAAGGGTGGTATCGGCCTTCGTGGCCCGGGTGAAACCCAGCTGGAAACCGACCGCCGCCTGTTGCGGGTGCGCATTCGCCAGATCAAGTCACGCCTGGAGAAGGTGCGCAGCCAGCGCGAGCAGGCACGCCGCGGGCGCAAGCGTGCGGACATCCCGTCGGTATCGCTGGTTGGTTATACAAACGCCGGCAAGTCCACGCTGTTCAACGCCCTGACCGAATCCGAAGTGTATGCCGCCGACCAGCTGTTCGCCACTCTCGACCCGACCCTGCGCCGGCTCGAGCTGAACGACCTGGGGCCGATCGTGCTTGCCGATACCGTGGGCTTCATTCGCCACCTGCCACACAAGCTGGTCGAGGCATTTCGGGCTACGCTCGAAGAGTCGAGCAACTCCGACTTGTTGCTGCATGTGATCGACGCCCATGAGCCGGAGCGCATGGAGCAGATCGAGCAGGTGCTGGCGGTGTTGGGCGAGATTGGTGCCGAAGGGTTGCCGATCCTCGAGGTGTATAACAAACTCGACTTGCTCGAAGATGTCGAGCCGCAGATCCAGCGCAATGCCGATGGCAAGCCGGAACGGGTCTGGGTATCGGCACGCGATGGGCGTGGCCTGGAGCTGGTCGGCCAGGCGATTGCCGAGTTGCTGGGGGATGATCTGTTTGTCGGTACCCTGTGTCTGGAGCAGCGTTTTGCCCGCTTGCGCGCGCAATTCTTTGCCCTGGGTGCCGTGCAGAGTGAAGAGCATGATGAAGAAGGGCGCAGCCTGCTGAGCGTGCGACTGCCCATGGTCGAACTGAATCGCCTGGTCAGCCGCGAAGGCATGGAGCCGCAAGTGTTTGTCGAGCAACACACTTTGCAATAAATGCTCGTCGAGGTCGCCGGGCAGCAGTGACAGGCATTCTGTAGCATTGGACGGCGCGCCGTGGGCGCGTCTTTGCTTTATCAGATGGAGAGCGCTATGGCTTGGAACGAGCCGGGTGGCAACTCGAACAATCAGGATCCCTGGGGCGGTCGCCGTAATGGCGGTGGCGGCGGTGGTGACAAGAAAGGTCCACCGGACCTGGACGAGGCCTTCCGCAAATTGCAGGACAGCCTGAACGGCATGTTCGGCAGCGGCAAGAAACGTGGCGGCGGTGACCGCAATGTCGGCAAGGGCGGTGGCCTGGGCCTGCTGGGCATCGGCCTGGCGGTGCTGGCTGCAATCTGGCTGTACAGCGCCGTGTACGTGGTCGACGAGCAGGAGCAGGCCGTGGTGCTGCGCTTCGGCAAGTACTATGAGACGGTCGGTCCCGGCCTGAACATCTACTTCCCGCCAATTGATCGCAAGTACATGGAGAACGTCACGCGCGAGCGTGCCTACACCAAGCAGGGCCAGATGCTGACCGAAGACGAGAACATCGTCGAGGTGCCGCTGACCGTCCAGTACAAGATCAGCAACCTGCAGGACTTCGTGCTCAACGTCGACCAGCCTGAGGTCAGCCTGCAGCACGCGACCGAGAGTGCCCTGCGCCACGTTGTGGGTTCCACCTCGATGGACCAGGTGCTCACCGAAGGCCGCGAGCAGATGGCCGTGGATATCCGCGAACGCCTGCAGCGCTTCCTCGACACCTACCGTACCGGTATCACTGTTACCCAGGTCAACGTCCAGAGCGCGGCAGCCCCGCGTGAAGTGCAGGAAGCCTTCGACGACGTGATCCGTGCCCGCGAAGATGAGCAGCGTGCCCGCAACCAGGCCGAGTCCTACGCCAATGGCGTGGTGCCGGAAGCCCGTGGTCAGGCCCAGCGCATCATCGAGGACGCCAACGGTTACCGCGACGAAGTCATCGCCCGTGCCAAGGGTGAAGCCGACCGCTTCACCAAGCTGGTCGCCGAGTACCGCAAGGCACCTGACGTGACCCGTCAGCGCCTGTACCTGGAAACCATGCAAGAGGTCTACAGCAATTCGAGCAAGGTCATGGTGGCAACCAAGGACGGGCAGAACAACCTGCTCTACCTGCCGCTGGACAAGATGGTCGAAGGCAGCCGCAACCCGTCCGCGCCGACCACTGGCGTGTCGCCATCGGTCAACGATGCGGCCGCCCGTGCGGCGCAGGACCTGCAACAGCAACAGCAGCCGCTGCGCACTAGGGAGAGCCGCTGATGAGCAACAGATCGCTGATCGCCCTGATCGCCGCCGTTGTCCTGGCCATCGTGGCCTGGAACAGCTTCTACATCGTGTCCCAGACCGAGCGTGCGGTATTGCTGCGCTTCGGTAAGGTAGTCCAGGCGGATGTACAGCCGGGCATGCACGTGAAGATTCCGTACGTGAACCAGGTGCGCAAGTTCGACGCCCGCCTGATGACCCTCGACGCCCCGACCCAGCGGTTCCTGACCCTGGAGAAGAAAGCGGTGATGGTCGACGCTTACGCCAAGTGGCGCGTCAAGGACGCCGAACGCTTCTACACCGCCACGTCCGGCATGAAGCAGATCGCCGACGAGCGTCTGTCGCGTCGTCTGGAAAGTGGCCTGCGTGACCAGTTCGGTAAACGTACCCTGCACGAAGTGGTTTCCGGTGAACGTGACGCGCTGATGGCTGACATCACTGCTTCGCTGAACCGCATGGCCGCCAAAGAGCTGGGTATCGAGGTGGTCGATGTGCGCGTCAAGGCCATCGACTTGCCGAAGGAAGTCAACCGCAGCGTGTTTGACCGCATGAGCACCGAGCGTGAGCGTGAAGCCCGCGAGCACCGCGCCAAGGGTAACGAGCTGGCTGAAGGTATCCGTGCCGATGCTGACCGTCAGCGCCGCGTATTGCTGGCTGAGGCCTATCGCGAAGCAGAGGAAACCCGCGGTGACGGCGACGCCCAGGCGGCCGCCATCTACGCCAAGGCCTACACTCAGGACCCTGATTTCTACGCGTTCTACCGTAGCCTGCAGGCGTACCGCGAGAGCTTCTCGAGCAAGAGCGACGTGCTGGTCCTGGACCCGAAGAACGAGTTCTTCCGCTTCCTGGACAAGAGCAGGCCGTGATGCTCAAGCCCTGATTCTCATGCAGCGGCGCCCCGCCTGGCAGCTAAAACACCAGGCGGGGTGCATCCTGAATGAAAAGGGGTGTATGATGAGGCAGCCGGGAAATTTCCCGGCTTTTTTGCGTCTGCATGGTTGATTGGCAAACCGCCAGTTGACGGTTTGGTCAGGTCGCAAGGCAATTCGAGGGTGTCGGGTACGGTGGCTGCGCTGGGATCAGTGCTGCCCGCTGCTGTGCGCGATACCGGCTTTACTGACGGCTCGCCTGCTGGCAAGCCGCCCGGACCAGAGGGGAAATGGCGTAATGGCAACGGTAGACCGCTGGCTGCTGCCAGATGGCATCGAGGAAGTACTGCCACCTGAGGCTGCGCGCATCGAAATCGCGCGCCGCCAGGTGTTGGACCTGTTCCAGAGTTGGGGCTACGAACTGGTCGTCACCCCGCATATCGAGTACCTGGAGTCGCTGCTCACCGGCGCCGGCCAGGACCTGGATCAGCGCACCTTCAAGGTAGTGGACCCGCAGTCGGGCCGCCTGATGGGCTTCCGCGCCGACTTCACCCCGCAGGTGGCGCGCATCGATGCCCACACCCTGCGTCGTGAAGGCCCGAGCCGCCTGTGCTATGCCGGCAGCGTGCTGCACGCCCAGCCGCGTGCCCTGTCCACCTCGCGCAGCCCGATCCAGCTGGGTGCCGAGCTGTATGGCGATGCCAGCCCCACCAGCGATGTCGAAGTCATCAGCCTGATGCTCGCCACGCTTCAACTTACCGATGTGCCAGATGTGCACATGGACCTGGGCCACGTCGGTATCTACCGCGGCCTGGCTCGTGCTGCCGGCCTGTCCGGCGCGGTCGAGCAACAGCTGTTCGACGCCCTGCAGCGCAAGGCCGTGGATGAAGTTCAGGTGCTGACCGCCGACCTGCCGAAGGACCTGGGCAACATGCTGCGCGCGCTGGTCGAGCTGTGCGGTGGCCGCGAAGTGCTGGCCGAAGCCCGCGTGCGCCTGGGCCGTGCCCCGGCCAGTGTGCTGGCGGCGCTGGACGACCTGCTGGCGATCGCCGATCGCCTGGCGTCGCGCTTCCCGGACCTGCCGCTGTACTTCGACCTCGGCGAGCTGCGCGGTTACCACTATCACACTGGCGTGGTGTTCGCCGTGTTCGTGCCGGGCGAAGGTCAATCGATCGCCCAGGGCGGGCGCTATGACGACATCGGCGCCGACTTTGGCCGGGCACGCCCGGCCACTGGTTTCTCCACGGATTTGAAGACCCTGGTCACACTGGGGCGAGCGGAGGTCGTATTGCCAACTGGCGGCATCTGGATGCCGGACAGTGGCGACGCGGCCCTCTGGCAGCAAGTCTGCCAGTTGCGCAACGAGGGCCAGCGTGTGGTCCAGGCCCTGCCTGGCCAGCCGTTGAGTGCTGCTCTCGAGGCGGATTGTGATCGGCAATTGATTCAGCAAGACGGGCGCTGGCAGGTTCTGCCGCTGGCCCAGTGAGTTTCTGCGCCGGCAGTAGGCCGGCAACCAAGTTTGCGTGAATGAGGACCAATGTAATGGGTAAGAATGTCGTCGTCCTGGGCACCCAGTGGGGTGATGAGGGCAAAGGCAAGATCGTCGATCTGCTGACCGAACATGCTGCCGCCGTAGTGCGCTACCAGGGTGGCCACAACGCGGGTCACACCCTGGTGATCAACGGTGAAAAGACCGTTCTGCACCTGATTCCGTCCGGCATCCTGCGTGAAGGCGTACAGTGCCTGATCGGCAACGGCGTGGTCGTTGCCCCGGATGCCCTGATGCGTGAAATCACCAAGCTGGAAGAGAAGGGCGTACCGGTGCGCGAGCGCCTGCGCATCAGCCCGGCTGCGCCGCTGATCCTGTCGTACCACGTTGCCCTGGACCAGGCCCGCGAAAAAGCTCGTGGCGAAGCCAAGATCGGCACCACTGGTCGTGGTATCGGCCCAGCTTACGAAGACAAGGTCGCACGCCGCGGCCTGCGCGTGGGTGACCTGTTCCACCGCGAGCGTTTCGCCGCCAAGCTGGGTGAGCTGCTGGATTACCACAACTTCCAGCTGGTGAACTATTACAAAGAGCCGGCCATCGACTTCCAGCAGACCCTGGACGAATGCATGGCCTACGCCGAGCAGCTCAAGCCGATGATGCTCGACGTCACCGCCGAGCTGCACAACCTGCGTCGCGCCGGCAAGGACATCATGTTCGAAGGTGCCCAGGGCTCGCTGCTGGACATCGACCACGGCACTTACCCGTACGTCACCAGCTCCAACACCACCGCTGGCGGTATCTCCACCGGTTCTGGCGTTGGCCCGATGTACCTGGACTACATCCTGGGTATCACCAAGGCCTACACCACTCGTGTAGGTTCCGGTCCGTTCCCGACCGAACTGTTCGACGAGACTGGCGCTACCCTGGCCAAGCGTGGCCATGAGTTCGGCTCCACCACCGGCCGTGCGCGCCGTTGCGGCTGGTTCGATGCCGTGATCCTGCGTCGGGCCATCGACGTCAACAGCATCTCGGGCATCTGCCTGACCAAGCTGGACGTCCTGGATGGCCTGGAAACCATCAACATCTGCGTTGGCTACAAGAACGAGAACGGTGCCGTCATCGACGCGCCTTCCGACGCCGACAGCTACATCGGCCTGGAGCCGGTGTACGAAGAAATGCCAGGCTGGAGCGAGTCGACCCTGGGCGTGAAAGCCCTGGAAGAACTGCCAGCCAACGCTCGCGCCTACATCAAGCGCATCGAAGAGCTGATCGGCGCGCCGATCGACATCATCTCCACCGGTCCGGACCGCAACGAGACTATCGTGCTGCGTCATCCGTTCGCCTGATCTGCCTTCCAGGCTGATCTGACGCCGTGGCCCTGAAAGGGGCTGCGGCGTTTTCATTTGTGGGGTATGCCTGTCCCGGCCCTCTCGCCGGCAAGCCAGCTCCCACAGGTACACCACAGGCCTCAAGACATGTGGAGTACCTGTGGGAGCGGGCAAGCCCGCGAAGAGGCCAGTACAGGAAAACCCATTGCTGAACCTTGGCGTTTATCCCTGCTGCCCTCGGCACAACCCTTGCTGTAAGAAGTTTCTGAAGATGCCATCAAAATAGTGGCGCCAGAAAACACGAGGGTTACACCGTGTCTGCCATCCTCTCACTGTTACGAAGCCGCCTTTTGCGGCCTGTGTTTGTTGCCCTTGGTATCGCTCTTTTGGTGCAGGTGCTGGTCGCCGTTGCGCTTACCCGAAGCACGGTCACCGCCTTGGAGGCCGACTTGGGTGAACGCCTGGGCAATGACAGCCGGCAGCTCGCCAGCGAGCTGGAGCAAGCCGGGCAAGACGTGCGCTCAGGCCTCGACAGCCTCTCTAGCAGCACCCGCCAGCGGCTGAGCGCAGGTTTGTCGGCGCGCCTGCAAAGCGAGCAACAGCAACTGCGCAGCACGCTGGAAAAGAACCTCAAGGACTCCGCCAACGATATGGCCGAGCTGCTGGCGTCGGTCGCACCGCGGGCGATCTGGGACAACGATGTGCCGGTGCTCTCTGACTTCGCCCGGCGTGCCCAGCGCAACCCCAACGTGCTGTTCGTGGTCTACGACGACGCCCAGGGCCAGCACCTGACCCGCTACCTGAACCGGCAAAACCCGATCAACCAGGCATTGATGGACAAGGGCAAGGGCGAGCGTGCGCTGGACAAGGTGATCGACGCGGCCCGGCGCGACCCGGCGGTGTACTTCGTCGAGGCCTCGATCAACCCCAATGGTGCAGAAATCGGCAAGGTGGTGATGGGCGTTTCCACCGCCGGTATCGATCAGGAGCTAAAGGCCCTGGACCAGCGCTTCGCCGCACTGATCGCCAGCGGCGAGCAACTGGTCGGCGACAGTCTGGTCGGTGCTGCTGCCGACAGTGGCAAGACCTTGCGCGAGCGCCTGGAAAAGGCGCAGGGCAGCGCAGCCGCGATGCAGGCCAATACCGCACAGACTGTGCGTGATGCTGCTGCCGAACTGCGCTGGCGCATCGGGCTGGGCCTGATGCTGGTCGGCCTGGGTGTGCTGGTGGTGGTGGCCGTGGTGCTTGGTCGCCGGGTGCTGAGCAAGCTGCGCCTGCTGATTGCCGCGCTCGACGACCTGGCGGCTGGCGAAGGCGACCTGACCAAGCGCGTGCCCCTCGACAGCCGCGACGAAATTGGCGACATGGCTTCGGCGGTTAACCGCTTTGTCGACAAGCTGCAACCCATCGTGCGCGAGGCGGGCGAGGTGGCGCAGCGCACCGGCGTGGAGATTGGCGCGATGGCCCAGCGCAATGCCGGCGCCGATGCTGCCGCTGCACTGCAACGCGATGAAGTGGCGGCCAGCCTGCGCGATCTGTCGAGCATGGCCGATGAGGCCCAGGCTGAAAGCCATGCCATGCAGGCAGCCCTGCAGCAGGTGGTGGATATCCGCCAGGCTACTGACGAGAACAGCCGTACCTCGACTCAGCTCGCCGGTTTGATCGAGAACCTGGCCGGGCAGGTGGAGGCCGGCTCCCAGGTGATCGAGCGCCTGGCCAAGCAGAGCGAGCAGATCGAAGTGGTGCTGACCGTTATCCACGGCATCGCCGAACAGACCAACCTGCTGGCCCTGAACGCGGCCATCGAAGCCGCCCGTGCTGGCGAAACCGGGCGCGGGTTTGCCGTGGTGGCCGATGAGGTGCGGGCGCTGGCGAGCAAGACGCAAAGTTCTACGGGAGATATCCAGGCGCACATCGCCGCGCTGCAGAAGGGGGCCAAGGAGGCCGTGGCCACCATCAGCCAGGCCGGTCTCAAGGCCAGCGAAGGGCTGCTGGTGTTGCGTGACAACGAGCGCCGCCAACAGTCGGTGCAGGCAGCGGTGGAGCAGGTGCACGCAGCCATCGGCCTGGCCACCCGGGCGGCCGAGCAGCAGGCGAGTGGGGCGCAGGCGGTGCGTGGGCGGGTGGAAACCATACACGCCCAGGCCGAACGCTCGGCCGAGGTGGTGATGCAGACCACCGCAAGCAGCAAGGTGCTGGATGACCTGGCCGCACAGCTGCGTGCCAGCCTGGGCCAATTCAGGGCATAGAAATTCGCAAGCGAATCGCAATCCCTGTGGGAGCGGGTTCACCCGTGAAGAAGACGACGCGGCATGGCACCGGCTCCGCCGGTGTTCGCGGGTTAACCCGCTCCCACAGGGCAAGTGCAAGCTTCTGCAATTGTGCAAGGCCATCGAGTTTTGGCGGTGCAGTGTTGCTAAGATGGCAACGACACATGGCAAACGGAGTTGTTCATGTCAGCTCAACTGGTCGCCGCCCCGGCCGCCCTGGATTTTCTCCATTGCGACAGCGTGCATGTCAACGCGCCCATGACCGCTCTCCAGGCCTACTGCACCATGACTTCGGAAGTCCCAGGCTGGCTGGCCAAAGCCTTTCGCCTGCGCGATTTCATCTCGCGCCGCTTCAATGTCACTGCTATCCACGGTTTCTCATCGCGCAGCCCCGAACGTTTGCCGGTAGTGGGTGAGCATCTGGACTTTTTCCTGGTCGAGGCAATCAGCGACCATCAATTGGTCCTGACCTCGCGTGACACGCACCTGGCGGTGATGGTGAGCATGGATCTGGATGAGCCGAGGGATGGCCAGCAGCGTTTGAGCGTGACCACCTCGGTACAGTGCTTCAACCGCTTCGGCCGCCTCTACATGCTGCCTGTCGGCAAGGCGCATGGGCCGATTGTGCGGCGCATGCTGCGAAACATCTGATGGCTTCATCGCCGGCAAGCCGGCGAAGAAGGTTATGCCTTGTTCAGATACATCCGCGTAGTCAGCAGGTATACGGGCAGCCCCGACACCACGATCAGCAACGCCGCATAAGGCGCTGCCGCCGCGAACTCGACGTTGGCCGTGTGCGCCCACACCTCGGTGGCCAGGGTGGTCATTCCGGTCGGGCTGAGCAGCAAGGTAGCTGTCAGTTCCTTCATGGCATCCAGGAACACCAGGGCAAATGCTGCAGCCATGGCTGGGAAGATGATCGGCAGGGTCACCCGGCAGAACGCGGCAAAGCTGCCCGCGCCCAAGGTCCGCGCCGCTTCCTCCAGTGTAGGTGAAGCCTTGTTCAGCGCGGTGCGCACCGGCGACTGCGCCAGCGGCAGGAACAGCAGCGCATAGGCCAGCAGCAACAGTGCTGTGGTCTGGTATAGCGCCGGCACGTAATGCAGGGCGAAGAACACCAGGGTCAGGGCAATCACCAGGCCGGGCAGGGCATGCAAAAGGTATGGCAGGCGCTCGGCCCAGATTGCCAGGCGGCCCTTGTAGCGCACCACCAGGAAGCTGATAGGCAGGGCCATCAGCACGCAGAAACCGGCACCACCCAGCGACACCGACAGCGAGGTGAACAACGCCTTGGAAATGGCTGCCACCGGGAATGCCGCCGATGAACCCACGCTCAGCCAGTAGCCGAGCATGGCCAGCGGAATACCGCTGCCCAGCACCGCCAGGCCCACGCAGAACAGTTGCGCCAGCACAGCCCAGCCACGTAGCCGCACTGGTTGCGCCCGACGCGCCACGCCCTGGCCGATGCGCACATGGCGGGCCTTGCCACGTACCCGCAGTTCAAGCCACAGCATCAAGAGGCACATCGCCAACAGTACGGCGGACAGCATGGCCGCATTGGCATTGCTGAACTCCAGTTCGAACTGCTGGTAGATAGCCGTGGTGAAGGTTTGCAGGCCGAGGATCGACAGGGCGCCGAACTCCACCAGCATGTGCAGGGCGATCAGCAGCGCGCCGCCCAGCATCGATGGCCACAGCAGCGGCAGGGTGACCTTGATGAATACTTCCCAGCGGCTGCAACCCAGCGTACGTGCCGATTCCTCCAGCGAGGTATCGAGGTTGCGCAGGGTTGCGGCCACCGGCAGGAACACCAGCGGGTACTTGGACAGGGCCATGACCATGATCGCTCCGCCCAGCCCTTCGAAGTCAGAACTCAGCGACACCCAGGTGAAGCTGCTGACGAACGACGGCACGGCAAACGGCAGGCATAGCACCACTCCCCATAGCCGACGGCCGGCCAGATTGCTGCGCTCCAGCAGCCAAGCCAGGGCCAGGCCGACCACCATGCAGGTCAGCGTCACCCCGACCATCAGCATCAGGGTGTTGCGCATCAGCCCCCAGACAAACGGCCGCCACAGCAGGTGCATGGCTTCTCGCCAGCCGGCCTCCCAGGCTTTCATGGCAACGTACAGCAAAGGCAGCAAGCTCATCGCTACCAGGAACAGCACAGGCAGCACCACCCAGACGGAGGGGCGCTTGCGGCGCGGTACGAAGCGTACTGGCACCGGCTCGGACAGGGCGGCAGTCATCAGAGCAGGCCGACCTCGCGCTCAAGCTCGATCGCTTCCTCTGCATTGCCCAGGTCGGCTGGTGAGATCTTCGGCGGGCGCAGGTCTTCGAACGGCTTCAGGCCACGGTCGGAGACCATGCCTTTGTGCAGCGGGTACTCGGCGGTGGTCTGGGTGATCACGCGCTGGCCTTCTTCGCTGGCCATCCAGTTGAGCAGGGCCTGGGCTTCCTTCGGGTGCTTGCTGGCCTTGACCACGGCTGCGCCGGAAATGGTGACCAGGTTGCCGGCATCGCCATCGGCCAGGTAGTAGAGCTTGGTGTCCAGCTTGCCGCGCTCGCGCTCAAGCGCATACCAGTAATAGTTGTTCACCAGTACCGCAGCGACTTCGCCCTTTTCCACGGCTTTGAGGGCGACCATGTTGTTGGTGTAGGTCTTGCCGAATGCCTTCAGGCCGGTCAGCCATTCTTCGGTGGCTTCTCGCCCGTGCATCTTCAGGATGGCCACGGCCTGCTCCTGGAAGGCGCCGCTGGTGGGTACATAGCCGACGCGACCTTCCCACTCGGGGTTGGCGAAGTCCATCACTGTGGTCGGCAGGTCTTTCTCGTCGACCTTCTTCGGGTTGAACACGACGATACGCGTACGGGCGGTAATGCCCATCCAGGTGCCGTTGGTGCCAACGTACTCCTTGGGCATCATGTTCGCGGTGGCGTCGTCGATCTTTGCCAGCAGGCCCAGTTCGCCCAGGTTGTTCAGGGGCGGGGACTCTTCGGTATAGATGATGTCGGCCGGCGAGCGTTCGCCTTCCTCGATGATCTGGCTGGCCAGCTGGTTGCTGCTGCCCTTGCGAATATTTATGTGGATGCTGGTCTTGGCCTCGTAGGCCTTGGCGATGGCCTCGCCGATTTCCTTGTGCTGACCGTTGTACATGGTCAGGGTGACCGGTGCGTCTGCCATGGCGGCCGGAGCGCCGATGGCCAGGCTCAGCACGGCGGCGGCCAAGGTACGCATCAGCGGTTGCGGGCGGATCGTCATGCGGGTACTTCCTCGCTTACGGCTACATATTTGGAAACAATGGTAAACGAAATCGTTTCTCAAGTGGCTGGGTGACGAGAAATTCATGGTCAGACCATGGTGCAAGAGTCTGAAGGTGTGTTGGCTGTGCCGGCCTCTTCGCGGGTAAACCCGCTCCCACAGGTGCATCACAGGTCTTGAGGGGAGTGAAATACCGGTGGGAGCGGCTTTAGCCGCGAAGAGGCCGGCACAGGTCTGTACCTATGACCGAAAGAGGAGGGATACAAAAATCGCAGGCAAGAAAAAACCCACTAGCAAGCTAGTGGGTTTTTGTATGGTGCCCAGGAGAAGACTCGAACTTCCACGACCGTTAAGTCACTGATACCTGAAACCAGCGCGTCTACCAATTCCGCCACCTGGGCAAAGCTTTACATCGTCTGGAGAAGGCGACTATCGTTCGCTTTCACACAGTAGTAACAGATCCTTGGTCATCTGTTACTTGAAAATATTTGGTGCCCAGGAGAAGACTCGAACTTCCACGGCCGTTAAGCCACTGATACCTGAAACCAGCGCGTCTACCAATTCCGCCACCTGGGCACACATTCGAGATTACTTGATGCTTTACAGCGCCGCTCATCTCTACTACAACTTCGGGGTTGTCCGTCGTTGTGGTGCGCACTATACGGACGGTCCGGGGGGCTGTAAACCCCCCGAGCAAAAAAAATTTCAAAAAATTCAACTTGTTGATTCCGCAGGCCTATTCCTTCTCGCCGGAGACGCCGGTAGGGCTGTCCAAGGCTGACATTTCCGGTTTCAATACGCCTATGCCAGAATTCATATCTATATACCCCAAGGTGAACCCCTTCTGATGGCCGATTGGCAATCCCTCGATCCCGAGGCCGCTCGCGAAGCGGAAAAATACGACAACCCCATTCCCAGCCGTGAGCTGATCCTGCAGCGCCTCGCCGACCGTGGCGAACCGGCCGCACGCGAGGAGCTGGCGGCCGAGTTCGGTCTTTACGACGAAGACCAGATCGAAGCACTGCGCCGCCGCCTGCGCGCCATGGAGCGCGATGGCCAGCTTATCTATACCCGGCGCGGCACCTATGCCCCGGTAGACAAGCTGGACCTGATCTGCGGCCGCGTTTCCGGTCACCGCGATGGCTTCGGCTTCCTTATTCCGGACGATGGCAGCGAAGACCTGTTCCTCAGCCCGTCGCAGATGCGCCTGGTGTTCGACGGCGACCGCGGCCTGGCCCGGATTTCTGGCGTCGACCGCCGTGGTCGCCGCGAAGGCGTGCTGGTCGAAATCATCTCCCGTGCCCATGAAAGTGTGGTCGGCCGTTACTTCGAAGAAGGCGGCATCGGCTACGTGACCCCGGACAACCCGAAGATCCAGCAGGAAGTGCTGGTCACCGCCGGGCGCAACGGCGGTGCCAAGATCGGCCAGTTCGTCGAGATCAAGATCACCCACTGGCCCACCCCGCGCTTCCAGCCGCAAGGCGATGTGGTAGAGGTCATCGGCAACTATATGGCGCCGGGCATGGAAATCGACGTTGCCCTGCGCAGCTACGATATCCCGCACGTTTGGCCCAAAGACGTGATCAAGGAAGCGCGCAAGTTCCGCTCTGAAGTCGAAGAGAAGGACAAGGAAAAGCGCGTCGACCTGCGCCACCTGCCGTTCGTCACCATTGACGGCGAGGACGCCCGCGACTTCGACGATGCTGTCTATTGCGAGCCGTTGGGCAAGCTGCGCCTGTTCTCCGGTGGCTGGCGCCTGTATGTGGCCATTGCCGACGTGTCCAGCTACGTGCGCCTGGGTTCGGCCCTGGACGTCGAGGCCCAGCAGCGCGGCAACTCGGTGTACTTCCCCGAGCGTGTGGTGCCTATGCTCCCCGAAGAGCTGTCCAACGGCCTGTGCTCGCTGAACCCGCATGTCGATCGCCTGGCCATGGTCTGCGAAATGACCATGAACAAAGCCGGCCAGATGGTCGACTACCAGTTCTACGAAGGCGTCATCCACTCCCACGCCCGCCTGACCTATAACAAGGTCAGCAGCATGCTCGAGCATTCCCGTACCCGTGAGGGCAAGGCGCTGCGCGAGGAGTACAAGGCAGTCGTCCCGGACCTGAAGAACCTGTACAACCTGTACAAGGTGCTGCTGGAGGCCCGTCACACACGCGGCGCGATCGACTTCGAGACCCAGGAAACCCGCATCATCTTTGGTGACGAGCGCAAGATCGCGGAAATTCGCCCGACCGTGCGCAACGACGCCCACAAGCTGATCGAGGAATGCATGCTGGCGGCCAACGTGGCCACCGCCGAATTCCTGCAGAAGCATGGTGTGCCGGCCCTGTACCGCGTGCACGACGGCCCGCCGCCGGAGCGCCTGGAAAAGCTGCGCGCGTTCCTGGGCGAACTGGGCCTGAGCCTGCACAAGGGCAAGGACCCGTCGCCGAAAGACTACCAGGCACTGCTTGCGAGCATCGCCGGGCGCCCGGACTTCCACCTGATCCAGACCGTGATGCTGCGTTCGCTGAGCCAGGCGGTGTACAGCACCGAGAACAACGGCCACTTCGGCCTGAACTACGAGGCTTATACCCACTTCACCTCGCCGATCCGTCGTTACCCGGACCTGCTGGTGCACCGCGCCATCCGCAGCATCATCCGCTCCAAGGTAGATACCCCGCACGTAAAGCGTGCTGGCGCCATGAGCATCCCCAAGGCGCGTATCTACCCGTACGACGAAAACACCCTCGAGCAGCTCGGCGAGCAGTGCTCGATGACCGAGCGTCGGGCCGATGAAGCCACCCGTGACGTGGTCAACTGGCTCAAGTGCGAATTCATGAAGGACCGCGTGGGCGAGACCTTCCCGGGTGTGATCACCGCTGTGACCGGCTTCGGCCTGTTCGTCGAGCTGACCGACATCTACGTAGAAGGTCTGGTGCACGTCAGTGCACTGCCGGGCGACTACTACCACTTCGATCCGGTGCATCACCGCCTGTCTGGCGAGCGTACCGGTCGCAGCTTCCGCCTGGGCGACACGATCGAGGTCAAGGTCATGCGCGTCGATCTGGACGAGCGCAAGATCGACTTCGAGGTGTCGGAAAAGACCCTCGCCGCCCCGATCGGCCGCAAGCAGCGTGGCGCCGCACCGGCTGCCAGCCACGCCGAGCAAGCCCCGGTCGAGGCCAAGGCCACGCCGAAGCCGCGCAGCCGCAAGAGCGAGACCGCCGAGGCGTACTTCCCGAAAGACGCCGTGCAGCGTAACGCCGAAGTGCGCAAGAGCCGCGAAATGAAGAAGGCGCTGATGAGCGAGGCGCGCAGTGGCGGCCATGCCAGCAGCAAGTCGGACAAGGGTGGCAAGGCTTCCGGCAAGCCGACCAAGCACCGTAAAGGCCCGTCGAAGTCCGGCGCGCCACGCAAGAGCAAGAGCAAGTCATGAGTCAGCTGGAAAAGATCTACGGCGTGCACGCCGTGCAGGCATTGCTGCAGCACCATCCGAAGCGGGTCAAGCAGATCTGGCTGTCGGAAGGGCGCAGCGAGCCTCGCTTGCAGGCGCTGCTGGCGCTGGCCGCGGAACATCGCGTGGCGGTCGGCCAGGCCGAACGCCGTGAGATGGACGCCTGGGTAGAGGGCGTGCATCAGGGTGTGGTCGCCGAGGTGAGCCCGAGCCAGGTCTGGGGCGAGTTGATGCTCGAGGAGTTGCTCGAGCGCACCGAAACACCACCGCTGATCCTGGTGCTGGACGGTGTCACCGACCCGCACAACCTTGGCGCCTGCCTGCGTACCGCCGATGCCGCCGGTGCCACGGCAGTGGTGGTGCCAAAGGACAAGTCCGCAACCCTGACGCCGGTCGTGCGCAAGGTGGCCTGTGGCGCTGCGGAGGTGATCCCGCTGGTGGCTGTGACCAACCTGGCGCGCACCCTGGAAAAACTGCAGCAGCGTGGCCTGTGGGTGGTAGGTACCGCCGGCGAGGCCGAGCAGGAAATCTACCAGCAGGACCTGACCGGGCCGCTGGTGATGATCATGGGCGCGGAAGGCAAGGGCATGCGCCGGCTGACACGCGAACATTGCGATTTCCTGGTGAAGTTGCCGATGGGCGGTAGTGTCAGCAGCCTGAACGTGTCGGTGGCGACGGGCGTGTGCCTGTTCGAGGCTGTGCGTCAGCGTCAGGCCAAGCGCTGATCTTCGGCCTGTACCGGCCCTATCGCCGGCAAGCCAGCTCCCACAGGTGCGCCACAGGGTTCAGCACCTGTGGGCGCTGGCTTGCCGGCGATAGGGCCAGTGCAGGAATAAAGTGCTTCCGGCTGTTCAAATATTCACCAATCACCTTGCTTGTACGCCTCGCCTTCTCTACAATTGCGCCCCTTGCCGAGCTGGCAGGCGCTCATGTGCCTCCCCTCCGTGCAAGACATACAGTGTCATTCACTCCTTGTCTGACCAGATTCGCTGGCAGACTACTAACCCGTAAGGAGCATTCATGCGTCATTACGAAATCATCTTCCTGGTTCACCCGGACCAGAGCGAGCAAGTCGGCGGCATGGTTGAGCGTTACACCAAGCTGATCGAAGAAGATGGTGGCAAGATCCACCGCCTGGAAGACTGGGGCCGTCGTCAACTGGCCTACGCAATCAACAATGTTCACAAGGCTCACTACGTGATGCTGAACGTTGAGTGCACCGGCAAGGCCCTGGCCGAGCTGGAAGACAACTTCCGCTACAACGATGCCGTTATCCGTAACCTGGTCATCCGTCGCGACGAAGCCGTTACCGGCCAGTCCGAGATGCTGAAGGCTGAAGAAAACCGCAGCGAGCGCCGTGAGCGTCGTGAGCGTCCTGAGCATGCTGAATCCGCCGACGGCGACGACAGCAATGACAGCGACTCCAGCGATAACGCTGACGAGTAATCCACGGACCTTTAGAGGAGCCTATTAAATGGCACGTTTCTTCCGTCGTCGTAAATTCTGCCGCTTCACTGCTGAAGACGTGAAAGAGATCGACTTCAAAGATCTCAACACCCTGAAAGCTTACGTATCCGAAACCGGCAAGATCGTTCCAAGCCGTATCACCGGTACCAAAGCTCGTTATCAGCGTCAGCTGGCTACCGCTATCAAGCGCGCCCGCTTCCTGGCCCTGCTGCCCTACACCGACAGCCACGGCCGCTGAGACCGGGTCGTCGACAAGCAGTAAGGGATTAGCATGCGAGCGTTAGCAAGTTTCATCATGCGCGGTCGTGTGCAGGCCACCCTGGTGGTGGTCATCAGCGCGGTACTGCCGCTGCTGTTCTGGTTGAGTGCCGCTGCCGGCAGCCTTGTGCTGCTGCGGCGTGGGTTCAAGGATGCTACAACGGTCATCGCCGGCGGCCTGCTGGCCGGGCTGGCCGTGTGGGTCATGGGCGATCCCATCACCTTTCTGGTGATCGCTGGTGCCCTGGGCTTGGCTGCGCTGTTGCGCGCCGAGCATCCCTGGAGCCGGGTGTTGCTGGTCAGTGCCGTGTTCGCCGTGGCTTTCAGCCTCGTGCTCGATCTGGCGTTGGCGCAAACCTTCGATGTGCTGGCCAAGGCGTTTGCCGAAGCCATGCCGAAAATCGAGGGGCAGCCGGTGCTCTCCGGTGAGCTGATCCGCCCTGTGCTGGTCGCTTCCACAGCAGTGACGGTGCAATTGTTCAGTGTGCTGGCCCTGGTGCTGGCGCGCTACTGGCAGGCAGCGTTGTACAACCCTGGAGGCTTCGGTCGCGAGTTTCGCGCCCTGAAGTTGCCGAAACAGACCATGGCGGTCTTGGTGGCAGTGATGGTGGTGGCCCCGTTCATCGGGCCGCAGTTCATCGTCCTGGCATCGGCCTCGAGCCTGGTACTGGTGCTGGCCGGCATCGCCTTGATGCACGGGCTGGTGGCACAGGGGCGACTGGCCGGTTTCTGGCTGGTGGGCATGTACGTGACGTTGCCGCTGATCATGCAGCTGATTTATCCGTTGCTGGTGGTTTTGGCCATTGTCGACAGCCTGATTGATTTTCGCGGTCGCAAGTCCCCCAAGGGGAATGACTCCGCGAACGGTGAAGGTTAAAAGTTAAGAGGTTTTACCAAATGGAACTGATCCTGCTGGAAAAAGTCGCTAACCTGGGCAACCTGGGCGACAAAGTAAAGGTTAAGGCTGGTTACGGCCGTAACTTCCTGCTGCCATTCGGCAAGGCCACCGTTGCCAACGCCGCCAACCTGGCTGCGTTCGAAGAGCGTCGCGCCGAGCTGGAAAAAGCAGCTGCTGACAAGAAAGCTTCGGCTGAAAGCCGCGCTGCCCAACTGGCCGAGCTGGAAGTGACCATCACTGCCACCGCTGGCGACGAAGGCAAGCTGTTCGGTTCGATCGGCACCCACGACATCGCTGACGCCCTGACCGCCTCCGGCGTTGAAGTGGCCAAGGCTGAAGTTCGTCTGCCGAACGGCACCATCCGTCAGGTTGGCGAATACGACGTAGCCGTGCACCTGCACAGCGACGTTGAAGCCACCGTACGCGTGGTCGTCGTAGCTGCCTAAGCTGCGCTGACTGGCTGGCTCCTTGTGGGTCAGGCGGTTAACATCGGGCACGGTCCTGTTTTCGACAGGCCGTGCCCTTTGTCTTTTTCATCCTCCAGAATTCTTTCGTGGCCATGAACGAGATCACCACCTCCGAACAGCTTGACCTGCAAACTGCAGCCCTGAAGGTGCCGCCGCATTCCATCGAGGCCGAACAGGCCGTGCTCGGTGGCCTGATGCTGGACAACAACGCCTGGGAGCGGGTACTGGACCAGGTGTCGGATGGCGACTTCTACCGGCATGACCACCGCCTGATTTTCCGTGCCGTGCACAAGTTGGCCGACGCCAACCAGCCATTCGACGTGGTGACCCTTCACGAGCAGTTGGACAAGGAAGGCCTTTCTTCGCAAGTCGGTGGCTTGGCGTACTTGGCAGAGTTGGCCAAGAACACCCCGTCGGTAGCCAACATCAAGGCCTACGCCGCGATCATTCGCGAGCGCGCCACCCTGCGTCAGCTGATCAGCATCAGTACCGATATCGCCGACAACGCGTTCAACCCCCAAGGGCGCAACGCCGAAGAGATTCTCGACGACGCCGAGCGGCAGATCTTCCAGATCGCCGAGGCGCGGCCGAAGACCGGCGGCCCGGTGGGGGTCAACGAACTGTTGACCATGGCCATCGACCGCATCGACACGCTGTTCAACTCCGACAGCGACATCACCGGCGTATCCACAGGCTTTACCGACCTCGACGAGAAGACCAGCGGCCTGCAGCCAGCCGACCTGATCATCGTCGCCGGCCGACCGTCGATGGGCAAGACCACCTTCGCCATGAACCTGGTGGAAAACGCCGTACTGCGTACCGACAAGGCGGTGCTGGTGTTCTCCCTCGAGATGCCAGGTGAATCGCTGATCATGCGTATGCTCTCGTCCCTGGGCCGTATCGACCAGACCAAGGTGCGTTCCGGCCAGCTGGACGACGACGACTGGCCGCGCCTGACCTCGGCGGTGAACCTGCTCAACGACCGCAAGCTGTTCATCGACGATACCGCCGGAATCAGCCCCTCGGAAATGCGTGCGCGTACCCGCCGCCTGGCCCGTGAGCACGGCGAAATCGCCATGATCATGGTCGACTACCTGCAGCTGATGCAGATTCCGGGTTCGGCCGGTGACAACCGGACCAACGAGATTTCCGAGATCTCCCGCTCGCTCAAGGCCCTGGCCAAGGAGTTCAACTGCCCGGTCATCGCCCTGTCGCAGCTGAACCGCTCCCTGGAACAGCGCCCGAACAAGCGCCCTGTGAACTCCGACTTGCGTGAATCTGGTGCGATCGAGCAGGACGCCGACGTGATCATGTTCGTGTACCGGGACGAGGTGTACCACCCCGAGACCGAGCACAAGGGCGTGGCGGAAATCATCATCGGTAAACAGCGTAACGGCCCCATCGGCTTCGTGCGCCTGGCGTTCATCGGCAAGTACACCCGCTTCGAGAACCTTGCGCCGGGCATGTACAACTTCGACGACGACGAATAAGCCACCGGCCTCATCGCCGGCAAGCCAGTTCCCACAGGAGACCACTGCCTTGAGGCCGGTGGAGGTCCTGGAGGCGTTTGCTTGCCGGCGATGAGACCGGTACAGGCAACCCATGAATCCGACAACCATCGTCGGATTTGGTCAAAATTTGTGCTATATTCCGCGCCCGCGATTTCCCTGCACACCAGAACCGGTCACTGACATGCAAGCAGCCAAACCACTCTACGACTATCCCAAGTACTGGGCCGAATGCTTCGGGCCAGCACCTTTCCTGCCGATGAGCAGGGAGGAGATGGATCTGCTCGGCTGGGATTCCTGCGACATCATCATCGTGACCGGTGATGCCTACGTCGACCACCCGTCGTTCGGCATGGCCATCATCGGCCGCCTGCTGGAGGCCCAGGGCTTCCGCGTGGGCATCATTGCCCAGCCGAACTGGCAGTCGAAAGACGACTTCATGAAACTCGGCGAGCCGAACCTGTTCTTCGGCGTGGCTGCGGGCAACATGGACTCGATGATCAACCGCTATACCGCGGACAAGAAAATCCGTTCCGACGACGCCTATACCCCTGGTGGCCTTGCCGGCAGGCGCCCGGACCGCGCCAGCCTGGTGTACAGCCAGCGTTGCAAGGAAGCCTACAAGCACGTGCCGATCGTGCTCGGCGGCATCGAGGCTTCGCTGCGCCGCATCGCCCATTACGACTACTGGCAGGACAAGGTCCGCCACTCGATCCTGATCGACGCCAGCGCCGACATCCTGCTATTCGGCAACGCCGAACGCGCGGTGGTCGAGGTGGCCCAGCGCCTGTCCAACGGCGAGAAGATCGAGACCATCACCGATGTGCGCGGCACTGCTTTCGTGCGTCGCGACACGCCTCAGGGCTGGTACGAGATCGATTCGACCCGAATCGACCGCCCGGGCCGCGTCGACAAGATCATCAACCCGTACGTGAACACTCAGGACACCCAGGCCTGTGCCATCGAGCAGGCCAAGGGCGACCAGGAGGACCCGAACGAAGCCAAGGTCGTGCAGATCCTCGACAGCCCGAGCATGACCCGGGAAAAGTCGGTGATCCGCCTGCCGTCGTTCGAGAAGGTGCGTAACGACCCGGTACTCTATGCCCATGCCAACCGGGTGTTGCATCTGGAGACCAACCCGGGCAACGCCCGCGCCCTGGTGCAGAAGCATGGCGAAGTGGATGTGTGGTTCAACCCGCCACCCATCCCCATGAGCACCGAGGAAATGGACTACGTGTTCGGCATGCCCTATGCCCGTGTGCCGCACCCGGCCTACGGCAAGGAACGCATCCCGGCCTACGAGATGATCCGCTTCTCGGTGAACATCATGCGTGGCTGCTTCGGTGGCTGCACCTTCTGCTCGATCACCGAGCACGAAGGCCGCATCATCCAGAACCGCTCGCACGAGTCGATCCTGCATGAAATCGAAGAGATGCGTGACAAGGTGCCGGGCTTCACCGGCGTGGTTTCCGACCTTGGCGGCCCGACTGCCAACATGTACCGCATCGCCTGCAAGAGCCATGACATCGAGAAGCACTGCCGCAAGCCGTCTTGCGTGTTCCCGGGCATCTGCGAAAACCTCAACACCGACCACAGCTCGCTGATCGAACTGTACCGCAAGGCTCGCGCCCTGCCGGGTGTGAAGAAGATCCTGATTGCCTCGGGCCTGCGTTACGACCTGGCGGTGGAGTCGCCGGAGTACGTCAAGGAGCTGGTCACCCACCACGTCGGCGGTTACCTGAAGATTGCCCCGGAGCATACCGAGCGTGGCCCGCTGGACAAGATGATGAAGCCGGGTATCGGCACCTATGACCGCTTCAAGCGCATGTTCGAGAAGTTCTCGAAAGAGGCGGGCAAGGAACAGTACCTGATCCCGTACTTCATTGCCGCGCACCCGGGCACCACCGATGAAGACATGATGAACCTGGCCCTGTGGCTGAAGGGCAACGGCTTCCGTGCCGACCAGGTGCAGGCGTTCTACCCGTCGCCGATGGCCTCGGCCACGGCCATGTACCACTCGGGCAAGAACCCGCTGCGCAAGGTGACCTACAAGAGCGAAGGCGTGGAGATCGTCAAGAGCGAGGAGCAGCGCCGTCTGCACAAGGCGTTCTTGCGTTACCACGACCCGAAGGGCTGGCCGATGCTGCGTGAAGCGCTGCAGCGCATGGGCCGCGCCGACCTGATCGGGCCGGGCAAGCACCAGCTGATCCCGCTGCACCAGCCGCAGACCGATACCTACCAGAGTGCACGCCGCAAGAACTCGACCCCGGCGGGTAGCCACAAGGTGGGCAAGGAGCAGAAGGTCCTTACCCAGCACACCGGCCTGCCGCCGCGTGGCAGTGATGGCAGCAAGCCGTGGGACAAGCGTGAAAAAGCCAAGGCTGAAGCGTTCGCGCGTAACCAGCAGGCGGCCAAGGAGCGCAAGGAAGCGGCCAAGGGTGGCAAAGGCAACAAGAAGCCGCGTCAGCCAGTGATCCCGCGCTGATTTCGGGGGCCGCTTTGCGGCCCAATCGCCGGCAAGCCAGCTCCCACAGGAATTGTACAAACCCCGAGGCTTGCACTGTACTTGTGGGAGCTGGCTTGCCGGCGATTGGGCTGCAAAGCAGCCCCTGTTGCAGGTTTAGTCAGGCTTCCTGTCGACCCACTTCGGCGCCACCGGCGCGACAAATTTGTCCATGCCGTCCAGCAGCTCATCCGGCTGCTGCCCGAGCAGCAACATCGCCCGATGCTGCGGCCGCACGAAGCCTTCTTCGACGATATGGTCGAGGAACCCGCCCAGCTTCTCGTAGAAGCCGTTAACATCCAGCAACCCTAGCGGCTTGGCGTGATAGCCCAATTGCCCCCAGGTCCATACCTCGAACAACTCCTCCAGCGTACCCAGCCCTCCGGGCAGGGCGATGAATGCATCGCTCAGCTCGGCCATGCGTGCCTTGCGCGCGTGCATGCCGTCGACCACTTCCAGGCGGCTGAGGCCCTTGTGGCCGATTTCGGCATTCATCAGGCTCTCTGGGATGATCCCGATCACTTCGCCACCGGCCGCCATGGCCGCGTCGGCGACGGTGCCCATCAGGCCGACTGCACCGCCGCCATAGACCAGTGTCAGGCCGCGACGGGCAATCGCCTGGCCCAGTGATATGGCCGCTTCACGGTAGGCGGGGTTGGCACCAATGCTGGCGCCGCAGAACACACAAACGGAACGTACGGGCATTGCTCATCTCCAGTCACTCAGGCTGACAGGGTAAGGCCCATGTCCTACAGTTCCAAGGCCGGTTTCACTCCGGCCGGGAGAATTCGCAGATGGCGCCGGTGGCTCCATGGGCGTAGGCCGCCAGCACGCTGTTCATCAGGCTTCCAAGGGTCATTTCGTATTGCTCCTAAATGAGAGGTTGTCCCATCGTCCAATAAAAGGGCATGATGTGCCCTTGAATTGGTTGTATACAATCCATTGAACAATTCTACTGGCTGGCCTCTTGACAGCCCCTTGACCCATATCAGCAAGGGGCTGAACGGTTTCAGGCAGTCTCGCAATTGATAAAACCCTGCCAAGGAGATTCATGATGTTTGCGAAAGCTGTAGCGGTATCCCTGCTGACCCTCGCCAGCGCCTCTGTCTTCGCAGCCGAGTGCTCGGTGACTGTCGACTCCACCGACCAGATGTCCTACAACACCAAGGAAATCACCGTCGACAAGAGCTGCAAGGAATTCACCGTCAAACTGACCCACTCCGGCAACCTGCCGAAGAACGTCATGGGCCACAACCTGGTGATCAGCAAGACTGCCGATATGCAGGGCATTGCTACCGAAGGCATGAGCCAGGGTCTGGAAAAGGACTACATCAAGGCTGACAACGCCGCGATCATCGCTCACACCAAGATGATTGGCGCTCCTGAGAAGGAGACCGAGGTGAAGTTCGACGCTACCAAGCTGGAAGCCGGTGGCGACTACAGCTTCTTCTGCACCTTCCCGGGCCACATCTCGATGATGAAGGGCAAGGTCGTCGTTAAGTAATCAAAGGCTGACGGTGAATCCTGTGGGAGCGTTTCGGCGCCCCGATGAACCCGCTCCCACAGGTCTTTCTACAGCCTGATCAAGGGGCGAACGGCAGTTCGCGCTTGTGCTGGGTCTTGCGGTAGGTAGCGACGATGATATCGAACGCTTCCTGATCAACCGGCTGCCCATGCAGGAAGGCATCGATCTGCTGGTAGGTCACGCCATGGGAGGCTTCGTCCGGCTTGCCCGGCGCCAGGTCTTCCAGGTCTGCAGTCGGCACCTTTTCCACCAGTGACTCCGGCGCACCGAAGCTGCGCGCAATCGCCCGCACCTGGTTCTTCACCAGCCCGCTCAGCGGTGCCAGGTCGCAGGCACCATCACCGAACTTGGTAAAGAAGCCCATCACCGCCTCGGCGGCGTGGTCGGTACCGATCACCAGGCCCGCGCGGGCACCAGCGATGGTGTATTGGGCGACCATGCGGGTACGTGCCTTGACGTTGCCGACCACGAAGTCCACCAGCGTCGGCGAGCCGTTCTTCAACTCCACCACTTCAGCCGCCAGCGCCCGTACTGCCGGGGCGATATCCACAGTGTGCACTTCGTCGGCCTTGATCACTTCCAGGCACGCCTGGGCGTCATGCTCGTCATGCTGGACCTGGTAAGGCAGGCGTACGGCGATGAAGGTGTAGGCCTTGTCGCCGGTTTCGGCGCGCAGCTCGTTGATGGCACGTTGGGCGAGCAGTGCGGCGGTCAGCGAGTCGACGCCGCCGCTGATGCCCAGTACCAGGGTCTTGAGCCGGGCGTTGGCCAGGCAATCCTTTATGAACGCCACGCGCCGGGCTACTTCGGCCTCGAGCGCGGCGGCGTCGGCGAACGGCGGCTGTACCTTCAGCGCCTGGGCAATCTCTTGCTGAACCGCTTGCATGGGTTACTCCTTGCTGGGGACTTTGAATACATGGCGCATGTAGGCGACGAAGTTCTCGTCGCGGCATTGGGTCTTGGCGGCTTCGTCCGAGATCTTCGCTACCGGCGCGCCGTTGCAGTCGGTCATTTTAAGCACGATGCTCATCGGGGCCACACCTGGGATATCACAGGTCAGGTTGGTGCCGATGCCGAAGCTGACGTTGATGCGACCGCGCAGGGCTCGGAAGATTTCCAGCGAGCGGGTCAGGTTGAGACCGTCGGAAAAAACCAGGGTCTTGGTCATCGGGTCGATACCCAGTTTCTGGTAATGGGCAATGGCCTTTTCCGCCCAGGCCACCGGTTCGCCCGAGTCGTGGCGCAGGCCGTCGAACAGCTTGGCGAAGTACAGATCGAAATCGCCGAGGAAGGCATCCATGGTGATGCAATCGGTCAGGGCGATGCCAAGCAGGCCGCGATACTCGCGCACCCAGCAGTCGAGCGCGGCGATCTGGCTATCGATCAGTCGCGGGCCGAGTTGCTGGTGGGCCATGATCCATTCATGGGCCATGGTGCCCAGAGGCTTGATATCCAGTTTCCATGCCAGGTCGACGTTGCTGGTGCCGACGAAGCGCCCCGGGAAATCGTCGCGCAGCACGCGCACCACTTCTTCCTGCACGCGGCTGGAAAAGCGTCGGCGGGTGCCGAAGTCGGCCACCTGCAGTTCGGCCAGTTCATCGTCGCTGGCATGCGCGCGCAGCCAGTCGAACTTGCGGTACAGCTGGTCGCGGGCCTCGGCCAGGCGCATGCGCGGGTGCAGGTGGCGGTTGCGCACTTCACTGATGATCGCCAGCAGCGGCACTTCGAACAGGATCACATGCAGCCACGGGCCTTTCAGGCGCAGGAACAGCTGGCCGTTTTCTATCCCCAGGCGTACGTAGCGCAGGTTGAAGCGGAACAGGCGCAGAAAGCGCAGGAAGTCAGGCTTGAGGAAGCTGATGCGTTCCAGGAAGGCCAACTGGCCGTCATCCAGGGTGAGGTCGCTGAGCAGTTCGAGCTGGTTGCGGATCTCGCCGAGGTAGGGGCGCAGGTCCTCGCCGTTGCGGCAGCGGAATTCCCATTCGACGTCGGCGTCCGGGTAGTTGTGCAGTACGCCCTGCATCATGGTGAGTTTGTAGAAGTCGGTGTCGAGCAGGTTGTGCACGATGCGCTCGGCGAATGCGCTCTCGCTCATCAATGGGGCTCCGGAAGCGGCGAATGGCGGACATTGTGCCAGCCTTTTCGGCCTTGTTGTGCCTGTTGCGGCCCTATCGCCGGCAAGCCAGCTCCCACAAGTAACCCACAGGGCCGGAATTTGCAGTGTTCCTGTGGGAGCTGGCTTGCCGGCGATAGGGCCGGAACTGCCAAAACAGAGGTGTTTTTTCGTGCACCAGCTAGCCTTGAAACGGTGCCGCCTGTAGCAGTCGCGCACCAGCTGTGTGCAGTTCGGTGACGTCCGCTGTTACAGGGCGGTTGCACGTTAACACTTGCCAGGGTTGCAATGATGGCACTCGATGGTTGCTCCTTGTCTGTACGTGTGGTGGCGCCCGCCGCGTGGCAGACGGTTGCACGCTCAATAAAGAAAAGGCCGTCGGTCGCCTGCCAGCAACCTGCACAGTGTGTTTTCCCGTAAGACAAAACCTATGGCACGGCCCTTGCTCGGAGCACTGGGCTGAGAAGTTGTAGTGCCAACCAAAAAAACTCTAGGAGCACCACCTCATGTCGCAGACGTTTTACAAGAAAGGTTTCCTGGCTCTGGCCGTAGCTACGGCACTGGGTGTTTCTTCGTATGTTCAGGCCGACGTCAAGATCGGTGTAGCGGGCCCGATGACCGGGGCTAACGCAGCGTTTGGCGAGCAGTACATGAAAGGTGCGCAGGCAGCGGCCGACAAGATCAACGCCGCCGGTGGCGTGAACGGCGAGAAAATCGTCCTGGTCAAGGGCGATGACGCCTGCGAGCCGAAGCAGGCCGTGGCCGTGGCCAACCGCCTGGTCGACCAGGACAAGGTGATCGGCGTGGTCGGCCACTTCTGTTCCTCCAACACCATCCCGGCCTCCGAGGTATATGACGAGGCTGGCGTCATCGCCATCACCCCAGGTTCCACCAACCCACAGGTCACCGAGCGCGGCCTGGGCGCCATGTTCCGCATGTGCGGCCGTGACGACCAACAGGGCATCGTCGCCGGCGACTACATCGTCGACGTGCTCAAGGGCAAGAAAGTCGCGGTACTGCACGACAAGGACACCTACGGCCAGGGCCTGGCCGACGCGACCAAGGCACAGCTGGAGAAACGCGGCGTCAAGCCGGTGCTGTACGAAGGCCTGACCCGCGGCGAGAAGGACTTCAGCGCCGTGGTCACCAAGATCCGCTCCACCGGTGCCGACGTGGTCTACTTCGGTGGCCTGCACCCGGAAGCCGGCCCGCTGGTGCGCCAGCTGCGCGAACAGGGCCTGAAGGACGTCAAGTTCATGTCCGATGACGGCATCGTCACCGATGAACTGGTGTCCACCGCCGGCGGCGCACAGTACGTCGATGGCGTGTACATGACCTTCGGTGCCGACCCGCGCCTGCTGCCGGACAGCAAGGCGGTGGTGGAGGAGTTCCGCAAGGCCGGTACCGAACCTGAAGGCTATACCCTGTACGCCTATGCCTCGCTGCAGGCCCTGGCTGCAGCGTTCAACGGCGCCAAGTCGAACAAGGGCGAGGACGCTGCCAAGTGGCTCAAGGCCAACCCGGTGCAGACCGTCATGGGCGAGAAAAAGTGGGACTCGAAGGGTGACCTGACCGTGTCCGACTACGTGGTCTACCAGTGGGATGCCCAAGGCAAGTACCACCAGCTGGAAAAACAAAAATAACAACGGCCCACGGCCCGGGCGCGTCAGCCCCCGGGCCAAAGCCCAGCGGTACCTGTCTTTATCCGTAGATCTGCACAGTACTGCGCTGCGAGGGCCGCCTGTCCCAGGCCCGCCGTGGTCGGCGCTCGTGCAATCTCAATCAGGTGAGATTGCGTTATGGATGGTATTTTCCTGCAGCAACTGGTCAACGGCCTGACCCTCGGGTCGGTCTATGGCCTGATCGCCATCGGCTACACAATGGTCTATGGCATTATCGGCATGATCAACTTCGCGCACGGCGAGGTGTATATGATTTCCGCGTACCTCGCGGCGATCAGCCTGGCATTGCTGGCTTACTTCGGTATCGAGTCGTTTCCCCTGTTGATGCTGGGCACCCTGTTGTTCACCATCGTCGTCACCGGTGTGTACGGCTTCACCATCGAACGCATCGCCTACAAACCCCTGCGCAACTCCACCCGTCTGGCACCGCTGATCAGTGCCATCGGCATCTCGCTGATCCTGCAGAACTACGCGCAGATCAGTCAGGGCGCCCGCCAGCAAGGCGTGCCAACCCTGCTGGAAGGCGCCTGGCGTGTCGAAGTGGGTACCGGCTTCGTGCAACTGACCTACACCAAGATTTTCATTCTGGTGGCAGCCTTCGTTGGCATGGGCCTGCTCACCTACGTGATCAAGTACACCAAGCTCGGCCGCATGTGCCGTGCCACCCAGCAAGACCGCAAGATGGCCTCGATCCTGGGCATCAACACCGACCGGGTGATCTCCTACGTATTCGTCATCGGTGCGGTGATGGCCGCCCTGGCCGGCGTGCTGATCACCATGAACTACGGCACCTTCGACTTCTACGCCGGCTTCATCATCGGCATCAAGGCGTTCACCGCCGCGGTGCTCGGTGGTATCGGCTCGCTGCCTGGCGCCATGCTCGGCGGGATCATCCTGGGCATTTCCGAGTCGCTGTTCTCTGGCCTGATCAACTCCGACTACAAGGACGTGTTCAGCTTCTCGCTGCTGGTGATGATCCTTATCTTCCGCCCGCAAGGCCTGCTGGGCCGCCCGCTCGTGGCTAAGGTGTGAACATGTCCATTGCCAAAACTGCCTCTGTTCCTGAAACCAAAGGTTTCGATATCAAACGCAGCCTGCTGGAGACCATCGTCGCCGGCCTGCTGGCACTCATCGTGTTTGGCCCTGTCGTCGGCGTGGTGCTCGACGGCTACACCTTCAATGCCGAGCCGCGGCGTGTGGCCTGGCTGGTCGGCGGGGTGATGCTGGGGCGCTTCCTGCTCAGCCTGTATCTGCAGACTGCCGCCGGCTCGCGCATGCTCCAAGGCTTCGAAAGCGGCGGCTCGGGCGTGCATGTGCGCGCGCCGAACTACGTATCGCGGCTGCGCTATATCATCCCTGCGCTGGTGGTGATTGCCATCGTCTTCCCGATCTTCGCCAACAAGTACCTGCTGACCGTGGTCATCCTCGGCCTGATCTACGTGCTGCTGGGCCTGGGGCTGAACATCGTGGTCGGCCTGGCCGGCCTGCTCGACCTGGGCTACGTGGCGTTCTATGCCATCGGCGCGTACGGCCTGGCGCTGGGTTACCAATACCTTGGCCTGGGCTTCTGGAGCGTGCTGCCACTGGCCGCCATCGCAGCGGCGCTGGCGGGGTGCATACTCGGCTTCCCGGTGCTGCGAATGCACGGCGACTACCTGGCGATCGTGACCTTGGGCTTTGGCGAGATCATCCGCCTGGTGCTGAACAACTGGTTGTCGTTCACCGGCGGCCCGAACGGCATGCCGGCACCGGCGCCCACCTTCTTCGGCCTGGAGTTCGGCCGCCGGGCCAAGGACGGCGGGGTACCGATCCACGAGTTCTTCGGCTTCGATTACAACGCCAACCTCAAGTTCGTGTTCATCTACGCGGTGCTGTTCATCGTCGTGCTGGCAGTGCTGTACATCAAGCACCGCCTGACCCGCATGCCGGTCGGCCGTGCCTGGGAAGCGCTACGCGAAGACGAGATCGCCTGCCGCTCGATGGGCCTGAACCACGTGCTGGTCAAGCTCTCGGCGTTTACTCTGGGTGCTTCCACCGCCGGCCTGGCCGGGGTGTTCTTTGCCACCTACCAAGGCTTCGTCAACCCGTCGTCGTTCACCTTCTTCGAGTCAGCGCTGATCCTCGCCATCGTCGTGCTCGGTGGCATGGGCTCGACCGTGGGCGTGGTGATCGCGGCCTTCGTGCTGACCGTGGCGCCCGAGTTGCTGCGCAGCTTCTCCGAATACCGCGTGCTGCTGTTCGGTGTGCTGATGGTGCTGATGATGATCTGGCGACCGCGTGGGCTGATCCGCATCAGCCGTACCGGTGTGACCCCGCGTAAAGGAGTGGCGCCATGAGCGACGATATCATTCTCTCGGTCGACAACCTGATGATGCAGTTCGGTGGCATCAAGGCGCTCAGCGATGTCAGCCTGAAGGTCCGGCGCAACCAGATCTTTGCACTTATCGGCCCTAACGGTGCGGGCAAGACCACTGTGTTCAACTGCCTGACCGGGTTCTACAAGGCCAGTGGCGGGCGCATCGAGCTGAACGTGCGCGGCAGCCACACCAATGTCATCCAGCTGCTCGGCGAGCGCTTCCAGGCGGCAGACTTCGTCTCCCCGGCGCGCTTTGCCAACCGCATGTACTACAAGATGTTCGGCGGTACCCACCTAGTCAACCGCGCCGGCCTGGCACGCACCTTCCAGAACATTCGCCTGTTCAAGGAAATGTCGGTGGTGGAGAACCTGCTGGTGGCCCAGCATATGTGGGTCAACCGCAACCTGCTGGCCGGGGTGCTCAATACCAAGGCCTACCGCAAGGCCGAGAGCGACGCGCTGGACCACGCATTCTACTGGCTGGAAGTGGTCGATCTGGTCGATTGCGCCAACCGACTGGCTGGCGAGCTTTCGTACGGCCAGCAGCGCCGCCTGGAAATCGCCCGGGCCATGTGCACGCGGCCGAAGATCATCTGCCTGGACGAACCAGCGGCTGGCCTGAACCCGCAGGAAACCGAGGCACTCAGCCGCATGATCCGTGTGCTGCGCGACGAGCATGACATCACCGTGGTGCTGATCGAACACGACATGGGCATGGTCATGAGCATTTCCGACCATATCGTGGTGCTTGACCACGGCAACGTTATTGCCGAAGGCGCGCCGCAGGATATCCGCCACAACCCGACGGTGATCGCCGCCTACCTGGGTGCCGATGAAGAGGAACTGGTATGAGTGCACCCATTCTCGAACTGAAGGACCTGGACGTGTTCTACGGCCCGATCCAGGCGCTGAAAAAGGTCTCGATGCACATCAACGAGGGCGAGACGGTCAGCCTGATCGGTGCCAACGGTGCCGGCAAGTCGACCCTGCTGATGTCGATCTTCGGCCAGCCGCGGGCGGCCTCGGGGCATATCGTGTACCGTGGCACCGACATCACTCGCAAGTCGTCGCACTACATCGCTTCCAACGGCATCGCTCAGTCGCCGGAAGGGCGCCGGGTGTTCCCCGACATGACCGTCGAGGAAAACCTGATGATGGGCACCATCCCCATCGGCGACAAGCATGCCGACGAAGACATGCAGCGCATGTACGAGCTGTTTCCGCGCCTGAAAGAACGGCGTAACCAGAGGGCCATGACCATGTCTGGTGGCGAGCAGCAGATGCTGGCGATTGCCCGCGCGCTGATGAGCCGGCCAAAGCTGCTGCTGCTGGATGAGCCATCACTGGGGCTGGCGCCGATCGTGGTCAAGCAGATCTTCTCGACCTTGCGTGAGCTGGCCAAGACCGGGATGACCATCTTTCTGGTGGAGCAGAACGCCAACCATGCGCTGAAACTGTCGGACCGGGCTTATGTGATGGTCAACGGACAGATTCGCATGAGCGGCACGGGGCAGGAGCTATTGGTCAACGAGGAAGTCCGTAACGCCTATCTCGGCGGGCATTGAGTTGCATTCGGGGGCCGCTTTGCGGCCCTTTTCGCCGGCAAGCCAGCTCCCACAGGTACTGCGCTGCCCTCAGGGCCTGTGTGGTCCCTGTGGGAGCTGGCTTGCCGGCGATGGGCTGCAAAGCAGCCCCATTCTCGATGTGGACAACTTCTACCGCGCCTCTCCGTTCACGCATCACCACCCCATCCCAAGCCCTTGTTTCCACAGGCCCGATCTTTTCCACGGTTAATGTGGAACCGCCTGTGGAAAACATGGTGGCATCTCGCTCAAGCCCTTTGATGCCAAGCCCTGCAGCTTCATGATCATTTTTTGATCACAGGCGCCTTGTGGATTGTTTTTCCAGGTTTTTCAAAGCCCTGCATTCATTCCAAGGCCCGTGCAAAGCCTGTGGATAAACCTGTGAAGAAACCTTGGACAGACCGCTGCAGGCTGCATGCTTGGAAGCCTTGCGCCAGCATTGAAAAGATATCCACCGACCATGAGTCGCTGAAAGGGTTCCGCACCGTCGACAAGTTGCCCCCAATCCGTGGGGAAAGTCTTGTGGATAACATGCGCATAGCTGCTGCCGAGCCCTCTGCTGCGGGGCTTTGGCGAATATGATCAAAAAATGAACAGTGCTGTAGGCGGGTTGCTGCAAGCGCCCGGCGCGGGCATGCTGCAAGCCTGCCGATGACAACCTACCGTGAGGAACAGAGCATGACGTCCACCGTATTCATCACTGGCGCGACTTCCGGCTTCGGCGAGGCCACAGCCCGCCGCTTCGCCGAAGCCGGCTGGAAGCTGGTGCTCACTGGCCGCCGCAAGGAGCGCCTGGATGCCCTGTGCGCCGAACTATCGGCCAAGACCGAAGTACATGGTCTGGTGCTCGATGTACGTGACCGCAAGGCCATGGAGCAGGCCATCGCCAACCTGCCGGCCGGCTTCGACAAGCTGCGCGGCCTGGTCAACAACGCAGGCCTGGCGCTGGGTGTGGACGCGGCACAGAACTGCAGCCTGGACGACTGGGAAACCATGGTCGACACCAACATCAAGGGCCTGATGTACACCACCCGCCTGCTGCTGCCACGGCTGATCGCCCATGGCCGTGGGGCGTCGATCCTCAACGTAGGTTCGGTGGCGGGCAACTACCCGTACCCGGGCAGCAACGTGTACGGCGGCACCAAGGCCTTCGTCGGCCAGTTCTCGTTGAGCCTGCGCTGCGACCTGCGGGGTACGGGGGTGCGGGTGAGCAACATCGAGCCGGGCCTTTGCGAGAGCGAGTTTTCGCTGGTGCGTTTCGGCGGTGACCAGGCCAAATACGACGCGACCTACGCTGGTGCCGAGCCGATCCAGCCGCAGGACATTGCCGAGACCATCTTCTGGATCCTCAACCAGCCGGCGCATATCAACATCAACAGCCTCGAGCTGATGCCGGTGAGCCAGGACTGGGCAGGGTTCTCGATCGACCGCTCCACCAAGGGCTAGGTTTCAGGGCAGATAAACAAATTGCCGGGGCTGCTTTGCAGCCCTTTCGCGACACAAGGCCGCTCCTACAGGATAAGTGCACATCTCAAGTGGTGTGCAGTACCTGTGGGAGCGGGCGTGCCCGCGAATACGTCAGCCCAGGCGCTGCAATCCTTCCAGGCAAGTCGCCAAATGATAGGGCGTAGTAGAAGGCATATCATGCCGACTAACCGCCCCCTCGCCATCCCGGCACTCATACCAGCCCGCCTCACGCAGGAACTGCGCTTCCAGCGCCTGCAACTGCCCGGCCAGCTTCGCTTCGCCCCCAGTCCGCAACACCAGCGCCCGCAGGTATTCCGCCTGCGCCCAGATCCGCTGGGTGGCGTCGAGTACCTGACCATTCACATCCAGCATCGCCAGCACAGCGGCATCCTTCACACCATGCTGCTCGGCGTAGCCGAAGGCCCGGTCGATGGACGCATGCAGCGGCGTATCACGCAGCAGCGGAGAGGTATGCAGCAGGTAGAACCACTCGAACTGGTGCCCCGGCTCGAACCAGTTATCCACAGTACCGAGTGGCTTTTCCAGCATCAGGCCGTGGGCCGGTTCGATGAAGTGTGCCTGCAGCGCCTCGCACAGTTGTAGCAGCGACTGCCGGGTATGCTCGTCGTCACGCACCGCCAGCACCTGCAGGAAGGCTTCGGCCAGGTGCATCTGCGGGTTTTGCAGCGGGCCGCTGGCAAGGTCTGCCCAGTCTTCAGCGAGGCTGGCTTCGTACAGGCCATCGTCGCGGGCGAACTGCTGGTCGATGATGTCCAGCGCGGCGTTCAGCGTCGACTCCACCAGGTTTTCACGCACCTTGCCCCAGTAATGCGCACAGGCAAACACGATGAAGGCGTGAGTGTAGAGATCCTTTCGCCGGTCCAGCGGTTTGCCCTGGGCGTCGATGCTGTAGAACCAGCCGCCGTGTTCGGCGTCGTGGAAGTGCTTCTGCAGCGAGCGGAACAAGGCGGCCGCTCGCTCGGCTGCACCCGGTTGCCCGATGCGGCTGCTGAACAGGTAAAGCTGACGTGCGCAGGCCATGGCCCGGTAGCGTTGCACCGGCAATGGTTGGTGCTGGGCGTCCAGGGCCTCGTAGGGCAGGGCCATGTCGGCGTTCCAGCCCGGGCCTTGCCACAATGGCACTATGCGTTCGGCGAAGTGCTGATTGAAGCGGGCCAGTTCGGGCAGGGTGGGGCGGGGGTCGGACATTTCGGCGCTCGTCGCTGTCGGGCAGGGCGCCATGGTAGCAGAACTGGGTTGTGGGTAGCCTGTGCCGGCCTGCCCTCAGGTTCGGTGCCGTACCTGTGGGAGCGGGTTCATCGATGCGTCGAACCGCCGCGAAGAGGCCAGTACAGGCTATCAATCAGCTCGGGTTGCCGAGCCCCTGCCAATGTCGCGCCCCCACGAAGATGAAGCGCAACTGCTGGGTGATCTTTTCCTGCGGCGTCAACGCCTGTGGATAACCCGCTTCGGGGCTGTCGATAAGCTCTGGCAGGGTGGCGAACACGGTCTTTACTACCAGGTCGGCCATCACCGCCAGCGCGGCGCTGTCCAGATGCTGCCAGCGCTTCATCCGCGCCAGGTCGGTGGCCAGGTCGTCGCTGATGTCCTGGCGCAGGCGGGCAATGGCCTGGCGTACGGCCTGCGAACCGCCGTACTGCTCACGGGCGAGGAACAGGAACTGTGCGCGGTGGGCGGCGACCACGTCGAGGAAGATGCGCACCGAGGCGTCGGTGATGCCGCCCAGTTCGAATTCATTCTGGCGCACCAGGCGGATGGTCTGGCGGAAGGTAGTGTCGACCTCGGCAACCAGGGCCAGGCCCAAGGCGTCCATGTCGGAAAAATGCCGGTAGAAGCCGGTGGGTACGATGCCGGCCGTCTTCGCCACTTCGCGCAGGCTGATACTGCCGAAACCACGGCCACTCTCCATGAGCTGGCAGGCGGCATCGAGCAGGGCCTGGCGGGTCTGTTGCTTCTGTTCGGCGCGCGGCAGCATGGTGCGGGCTTCTGTGGCGGTAAGGCTGGGCACTCTAGTTAAAAAAACAAAGCCCGGTCAATGGACCGGGCTTGGAGGGGAGCAGGCGTTGTGACAGAGGTTGTTCTTTTCGGCCATGGTGATCAGCTCACACGGCTGAGTTCAACCAAGCGATCAGAACCACCTTCGGCAACGCGGCCACTGCGTTCGATCAGGCGGTCGGAGCCACCTTCGGCAACACGGCCACTGCGTTCGATCAGGCGGTCGGAGCCACCTTCGGCAACACGGCCACTGCGTTCGATCAGGCGGTCGGAGCCACCTTCGGCAACGCGGCCACTGCGTTCGATCAGGCGGTCGGAGCCACCTTCGGCGACACGGCCACTACGTTCGATCAGGCGGTCGGAGCCACCTTCGGCAACACGGCCACTGCGTTCGATCAGGCGGTCGGAGCCACCTTCGGCGACACGGCCACTACGTTCGATCAGGCGGTCAGAGCCACCTTCGGCAACACGGCCACTGCGTTCGATCAGGCGATCAGCACCACCTTCGGCAACGGTTTTCAGCGGCTGGGCGATTTCGGCAGCGCTGGAGCGCGATTCGGCGGTCAGGTGTTGCTCGTCGGCTGGCAGGGCAAAAGCGTTGGCGGCCAGGATGGACAGGGTCAGGGTCAGCAGATGGCGTTTCATGATTTCGGTGCTCCTCTCGGGGGCTGGAAAGTGGGTACGGAGCCAATGCTACGCCGGGTAACGCCAGAGAGAAGTTCATACGGGTAATGGTAACAATCGACCGTATTGATAGAGGCGGCAAGCTGCTCTAGAAAGCACCTTTCAGGCCGTAAAGTGGCAATTTGATAGCGATACTTGCGGGTAACATGTATGTCCTGGCGCAACGAATTGCTGAGCAAAGGGCCAGGAAAAACTCGCTATCATGGCGCCATCGATAAAACCCCACGGGTTTTCATCAGTCCGAGATATTGAGTGCCACCGTTGCACCTGTTCTGTGCCATACCGCAAGGAGAATCACGCAATGACGCGTCCCGCCAGAATCCTCGTCTGGACCTTCACCAGCCTGCTGACCCTGCTGGCGATCCTGGTGGTGGTGATCGCTACCTTCGACTGGAACCGCGTCAAGCCCCTGCTCAACGAGAAAGTCTCCGAGGCCCTGCAGCGGCCTTTCGCGATCAATGGTAACCTTGCCGTGGACTGGCGCACCGAACCAGAGGAGGGGGGCTGGCGTGCCTGGGTGCCCTGGCCGCACTTCATCGCCGAAGACCTGACTCTGGGCAACCCCGAGTGGCTCAAGGAACCGAAGATGGTCGGCCTGGAGCGCGTGGCGTTCCGCCTGGCGCCGCTGCCGCTGCTGTTCCGGCAGATCAGCATCCCGCGCATCGACCTGACCAAGCCTACCGCCAGCCTTACCCGCCTGGCCGATGGCCGCGCCAACTGGGTCTTCGACTTCGGCCCCAAGGATGAAAACGCAGAACCTTCCAAATGGCAGTTGGACATTGGCGCCATCGGCTTCGACCAGGGCAATGTCAGCTTCGATGACCAAACCCTGAAAACCAGCATGAAGGTGCAGATCGACCCGCTGGGCAAGCCTGTCCCGTTCAGCGATATCGTCGGCAAGGCCAGCGCCGAGAGGACCGGTGCCGCGCAGGACTACGCCTTCGGGCTCAAGGCCCAGGGCCGCTACAAAGGCCAGCCGGTGTCCGGTACCGGCAAGATCGGTGGCCTGCTGGCCCTGCAGGACGCCAGCCAGCCGTTCCCGCTGCAGGCTGACGTGCGTATCGCAGACACCCACGTGGTGCTCGCCGGTACCCTGACCGACCCGCGCAACCTCGGCGCCCTCGACCTGCGTCTGCGCCTGTCCGGGGCCAGCCTGGGCAACCTCTACCCGTTGACCGGCGTGACCTTGCCCGACACCCCGGCCTATTCCACCGACGGCCACCTCAGCGCCAACCTGCACGCGGCGCAGGGGGCGACTTTCAACTACCAGGGCTTCAACGGCACGATCGGTGACAGCGATATCCATGGCGACCTGGCCTTCGTTGCCAGCCAGCCACGGCCCAAGCTGTCCGGCAACCTGGTGTCCAACCAGTTGCTGTTCAAGGACCTGGCGCCGCTGATCGGCGCCGACTCCAATGCCGAGCAGAAGGCCCGCGGGGGTGCCAGCAAGCAGCCGGCGGGCAAGGTGCTGCCGGTGGAAGAGTTCCGCACCGAGCGCTGGCGCGCGATGGACGCCGACGTCACCTTCGCTGGCAAGCGCATCGTGCACAGCGCGCAACTTCCGTTCAACGACCTGTCGGCCCATGTGATCCTGGAAGACGGCCTGCTGCGCCTGGAGCCTCTGCGTTTTGGCGTGGCTGGTGGCAACCTGGCTTCCAGGATCCGTCTGGATGGCCGCAATGTTCCGTTGCAGGGGCGTGCCCGGCTGACGGCGCGGGGCTTCAAGCTCAAGCAGTTGTTCCCCTCCTTCGCGCCGATGCAGACAAGCTTCGGTGAGTTGAACGGTGATGCCGATATCACCGGCCGGGGTAACTCGGTGGCCGCCTTGCTGGGCACGGCCAATGGCGACCTGCGCATGCTGATCAACGATGGTGCCATCAGCCGCAGCCTGATGGAGATTGCCGGGTTGAACGTGGGCAACTATGTGGTCGGCAAGCTGTTTGGCGATGAGGATGTGAAGATCAACTGTGCAGCGGCTGACGTGGGTATCAAGGATGGCCTGGCGACCACGCGCCTGTTCATTTTCGATACCGAGAACGCGATCATCTACATCAACGGCACGGCCAATTTCGCCACGGAGCAGCTGGACCTTAAAATTACCCCTGAATCGAAAGGGTTGCGGCTGTTCTCGCTGCGCTCGCCGCTGTATGTACGCGGGGCGTTCGCCAAGCCCAGTGCCGGGGTGCAGGCGGTGCCGCTGGCGTTGCGCGGGGCGGGGATGGTGGCGTTGGGCGTGGTGGCCGGGCCGGCGGCGGGGTTGCTGGCGCTGATTGCGCCTAGCAGTGGGGATGATCCCAACCAGTGCACGCCGCTGCTGCAGCAGATGAAGGCGGGCAAGGCGCCGGCGGTGGTGAAGGAGCGGAAATAGCAGAGGGCCGCTTCGCAGCCCAATCGCCGGCAAGCCAGCTCCCACAGGGACTCCACAGACCTCAAGGCTCGTGCAATACCTGTGGGAGCCGGCTTGCTGGCGAATGGGGCGCAAAGCGCCCCCAGCAATTACAAGCCTTGCAACAGGTCGGACATATCGTCCGCGTGCTCTTCTTCCTGCGCGAGGATGTCTTCAAAAATCCGCCGCGTAGTCGGATCTTTATCTCCAATGTACTGAATGATCTCGCGATAGCTATCGATGGCGATCCGCTCCGCCACCAAGTCTTCCAGCACCATCTCCTTCAATGAAGTGCCCGCCACATATTGGGCATGAGACCGCTGGCTCAGGTTGTCCGGGTTGAAATCCGGCTCTCCACCTAACTGCACGATCCGTTCGGCAAGCTTGTCGGCGTGCTCGGCTTCCTGGTTGGCATGCTCGAGGAATTCGTCGGCAGCCACGCTGGCCTTGATGCCGCTTGCCATGAAGTAATGACGCTTGTAGCGCAGCACGCAGACCAGCTCGGTGGCCAGTGAATCATTGAGCAGGCGCAGGATCTGTTGGCGATCAGCATCGTAGCCCTCGGTCACCGCACCTTGCTCGACATGCTGGCGGGCACGTTCGCGCAGGGTTTGCACATCGGTCAATTCAGTCGCATTCATGTTCATCTCCTGGAACATCAGGGTGGTCATGGGTATGGCCTGGAAGGCTTAGGCGCCGTGGACGGCGTCGCTGTCTTCTTCGCGTTGTTTGCAAGTCTTGAAGCCCTTGGCGTCGACATGGCCGGTGGCATCGAAACGCACGTAGTAGGGCTGCTGGTGGCCATCGTGGTTGAGGATGTAGTCGTTGCAGGTGCCGCCATGGGGAAGGTCGATCACGTTGGACGGGCTGCCGCCGATGGCGATGACTTTCTGCATGGTCATGCCTTTTTCCACCTGCTTGACCAGCGGCTCGTCGCGGTAGGTGACGTAGTCCACCGGGTTTTCCGGGCGGCTGCCGCAGGCGGCGAGGGTGGCGCTTGCCAGAAGGATTGCCAGGGTCTGCTTGTACATGGTCCCGCTCCTTGCAAAGGGTCTGTGTGGTTTGGAACCGCAGCGCGCGCCGGGAGTTCGATTGCGATGGTCATCAATGCCGCTGTAGTGTTGGCCGGTCGTCCACGGAAAGGGGCTGGGGCAATGCAGCAGGAATTGGCCACGCGATACCCGTTGGTGCTGGTGCCGGGCATGCTCGGTTTTGTCCGGGTAGTGCTCTACCCCTACTGGTTCGGCATCGTGCCGGCCCTGCGCAAGGGCGGGGCGCAGGTGTTCCCGGTGCAGGTTTCGCCGCTGCATTCCAGCGAGGTGCGCGGCGAGCAGTTGCTGGCGATCATCGAAGACATCTGCCTGCGTACCGGAGCGGAAAAGGTCAACCTCATCGGCCACAGCCAGGGCGCCCTGAGCGCGCGCTATGCGGCTGCCAGGCGGCCCGGGCGGGTGGCCTCGGTCACTTCGGTGGCGGGGCCCAACCATGGCTCGGAGCTGGCCGACTACCTGGAGCGTACGGCACCGGGCGATTCCCCACAGGGGCGCATCCTGAAGGCTGTGCTGCATGGCTTGGCCGTGCTGCTGGTGTGGCTGGAAACCGGCTGGCGCCGCGACCCGCTGCCGGTGGATGTACACGCCTCGCACCAATCGTTGACCAGCGCCGGGGTGGCGCTGTTCAACCAGGCTTATCCACAGGGGTTGCCAGATTCCTGGGGCGGGGAAGGGGCCTATGAGGTCGATGGCGTGCG
Organism: Pseudomonas sp. B10(2017); assembly: GCF_002113295.1. Classification (NCBI taxonomy): domain Bacteria; kingdom Pseudomonadati; phylum Pseudomonadota; class Gammaproteobacteria; order Pseudomonadales; family Pseudomonadaceae; genus Pseudomonas; species Pseudomonas sp. B10(2017). Next base: position 192,724 of record NZ_NEJU01000003.1, on the reverse strand, counting down.
CTATTACTCCTGGTCCGGCACCTTGCAGCCCGGCCTGACCGACCAGCGGCGCAACCTTTTCGACGGCAGTAGCCACTTCTGCCGCCTGTTCGCGCGCAGCTTCGTCAAGGAAAAGGGCCATTGCGACGGCATGGTCGGGCGCTTCAGTTCGCACCTGGGGCAGGTGATTGGCGACGATTACCCGCTCGACCACCTGGATATCGTCAACCAGTCGCTTGGTGCGGTGGGCAAGGGTGCCGAACCGGTGCGGCTGTTCACCGAACATGCCGCCCGGCTCAAGGCGGCAGGGCTCTAGCGACGAATCGGTGTGGTCCAGCGCTCGGCCAGCACCACGCCCGCCAGGGTCAGCAGGCCGCCGACCAGGTGATAGCGGGCCAGCTGCTCGTCGAGCACCACGGCGGCGATCAGTGCCGTGACCAGCGGCAGCAGGTTGAAGAACAGCGTGGTGCGGCTGGGCCCCAGGCGGTGGACAGCTTGCATCCACACCAGGGGCGCGATCATCGAGGCCAGTACACAGGCGTACAGCACCAGGCCGATGTTGCGGCTGTTCAGGCCAGTCTTGTCCGACAGCAGGAACAGCGGCAACAGCACGACGATGGCTACCAGCACCTGCAGGTACAGCAGCTGCATCGGCGGCAGGCGCAGCTGCCATTTCTTCAGCAGGAAGCTGTACAGCGCGTAGGCCAGCGTGGCCACCAGCATCAGCAAGTCGCCGCTGTTCAGGCCTTGTTGCAGAAGGTTGGCGGGGTGGCCGGCACTGACCACTTCAAGCACGCCGAAAAATGACACCAGCGCGCCCAGCAAGGCGCCGTAGCTCAGGCGCTGGCCCAGCCAGGCGATGGACAGTGCCAGTGACATCAGTGGCATCAGCGAAAGAATGATGCCCATGTTGGTGGCGCTGGTGATGCCGGCAGCGAAGTAGGCCAGGCTCTGGTACATCGCCATGCCCAGCACGCCCAGCACGAAAACCTTGCCCAGGTGCGGGCGAATGGCCGCGCGATTGCGCCACACGGTGGGCAGCAGGAACGGCGTGAACAACAGCGCGGCCAGCAGCCAGCGGTAGAAGCCGATCTCGGCGGGGTGGATGGCGCCGGCGGACATCTTGGTGACCACGGTGTTGCCGGCCCATATCAGGATGGCGGTCAGGGGGAACAGGTAGTTCATGTAGCAGGTTACTCGTTGGGGCTTGGATTGGGGCTGCTTTGGAGCCCTTCGCGGGCTTGCCCGCTCCCACAGGGATATCACAGGCCTGAAAGCTGGCGCAGATCCTGTGGGAGCGGGCGAGCCCGCGAAGGCCTGCCGAGCAGGCCCTCGATAGGCCTGTATTATCGATTGTCTGTTCACAAGCCTATACTCCTATCCAGACAACCCACCCCGCAAAGCAGACAGCATGCCGCGCAAATACCTCGACATTCCTCAGTTCACCCGGCTCCCGGCCCCGGTGTACTTCCGCCACGACGAGTTCGGTGCCGACACCCATAGCGCCTTGCATCGCCACGCCTGGGGCCAGCTCAATTACACCGCCCACGGCGTGATGCACCTGGAGGTCGCCGGCCAGCACTTCCTGTCCCCACCGCAATACGCCGTGTGGGTGCCACCCGACACCGAGCATGGCTGCTACAACCCGCAGGCCATCGTCTACCGTTCGGTCTACCTGGACCGCAGCCTGTGCGCCGCACTGCCGAAGCAACCGTGCAGCCTGATGATCAGCGACATCCTCAAGGCCATCCTCGCCGACTTTGCCCGGCGCGACCTGCGGGTGGCCGAGGGCGAGCGCGACCAGCGCCTGGTGCAAGTGCTGCTCGACCAGTTGCTGCTGGCTCCCACCCAGGCCTGCTACCTGCCGTTTGCCCACAGCGAAGGCTTGCGACAGGTGCTCGATGGCCTTGGTGCCGAGCCAGGCGACAACCGTCCGCTAGCCGACTGGGCCGCCCGTGTGCATGTAAGCGAACGTACCCTGGCCCGCCAGTTCCTGCGTGAACTGGGCATCAGTTTTGGCGAATGGCGCCTGCGCCTGCGCTTTCTGCGCGCCATCGAAGCGCTGGAGGCCGGCCAGCCGATCCAGGCCATCGCCTTCGACCTGGGTTACAGCAGCGCCTCGGCGTTTATCGCCATGTTCCAGCGCCAGGCCCGGTGCACGCCCGAGCAATACCGCCGCCAGGCACGGGCAGGGCGTTGAGAATTCTTGGCTACACTCAGCTCGACCCCCGTGCATCGGGCACGGAGCCAAGGAGACTACTCCATGAAAGTGCTGCAAATCCCCTTACTGGTATTGGCGGTGTTGTTCAGCGCCCAAGGCTTCGCTGCCAATACCGCGCAGCAGGAAAAGATGAAAACCTGCAACGCCGACGCCACCGCCAAGGCCCTCAAGGGCGATGAGCGCAAAGCTTTCATGAGCACCTGCCTGAAGAAGGATGTGCCGCAAACCCAGCAAGAGAAGATGAAAACCTGCAACGCCGACGCCACCACCAAGGCCCTGAAGGGTGACGAGCGCAAAGCGTTCATGAGCGACTGCCTGAAGAAGAAATGACCTGCGCCTATGCCTGCAGACGTAAGGCTGGCAGACTGCGGGTCTTTCCCGTTGTCTGCCGTTGAGGCTGTATGACCTTCACCCCCCGCCAGGTCACCCTGGCCAGCTGGATCATCGTGTTTGCCGGCCTGTTGCTGGCGTTGCCCCTGAAATTGCTGCCGAGCCTGCTGGCCGGCCTGCTGGTGTTCGAGCTGGTCAACATGCTCACGCCGCGGCTGCAGCCGTTGATTGCCGGGCAGCGCGCCCGTTGGCTGGCTGTAGCGCTGCTCGGCACGCTGGTGGTCAGCACCCTGACCCTGCTGTTTGCCGGTGCTTTCAGCTTTTTGCTGCACGAGGCGGAAAACCCCGGGGCCTCGCTGGACAAGTTCATGGCCCTGGTGGAGCGCGCCCGTAGCCAGCTGCCGCCGTTCATCGAAGGCTACCTGCCGGCCAGTGCGGCGGAGTTCAAGGTGGCCATCGGTGACTGGATCAAGAGCCACTTGAGCGACCTGCAGCTGGTGGGCAAGGGCATGGCGCACATGTTCGTCACCCTGTTGATCGGCATGATCCTCGGCGCCATCGTCGCGTTGCAGCGCATCCCCGATATCTCCCGGCGCAAGCCGCTGGCGGCGGCGCTGTTCGAGCGCCTGAGCCTGCTGGTGCAGGCGTTTCGCAACATCGTCTTCGCGCAGATCAAGATTTCGCTGCTCAACACCACCTTCACCGGCATCTTCCTGGCCGTGGTACTGCCGATGTTCGACGTGCACTTGCCACTGACCAAGACGCTGATCGTGCTGACCTTCCTGCTGGGCCTGCTGCCGGTGATCGGCAATCTGATGTCGAACACCCTGATCACCATCGTCGGCCTGTCGCTGTCGGTCTGGGTGGCGGCGGCGGCGCTGGGTTACCTGATCGTCATCCACAAGGTCGAATACTTCCTCAACGCGCGGATCGTGGGCGGGCAGATCAGTGCCAAGTCGTGGGAACTGCTGCTGGCGATGCTGGTGTTCGAAGCGGCGTTCGGGCTGCCGGGAGTGGTGGCGGGGCCGATCTACTATGCCTACCTGAAGAGTGAGCTGAAGCGGGCCGAACTGGTCTGATTCTTTATTGACCAGTACCGGCCTCTTCCCGGGTAAACCCGCTCTCACAGGTACGCCACTTTTCTCAAGGCTTGCGGGGACCCTGTGGGAGCGGGGTTACCCGCGAAGAGGCCGGCACAGGTGAAAGGGATGGCTCAGGCTACGCCGTAGCGCTTGCGCGCCTCGATGGCCAGCCCGCTACCAATGCTGCCAAAGATGTTGCCTTCCACATGCCGCGCATTCGGCAGCATCGCCGACACGCTGTTGCGCAGCGCCGGAATCCCGCTGGAACCACCGGTGAAGAACACCGTATCGACCTGGGTCTGGCTGACGCCAGCCTTGGCCAGCAGTTCGCTGACGCTACCACGCACTCGCTCCAGCAACCCTTCGATAGCCCCTTCGAACAGCGCCCGTGACAGGTCCACGCCCAGCTCGCGCTCGATGCGGCCGAGGTCGACGTGGCGGCTCTGCTGCTCGGTCAGCTCGATCTTGCTGGCCTCAACTTCCATCGCCAACCAGTGCCCGGCACGCTCTTCGATCAGCTTGAACAGGCGGTCGATGCCCAGCGTGTCCTCGATGTCATAGCGCATGCTGCCCAGCGCCAGCTGCGACTTCTGCGAGTACAGGGCGTTGATGGTGTGCCAGGTGGCGAGGTTGAGGTGATAGCTGGTCGGCATCAGCGCACCGCTCTTCATGCGGCTGCCATAGCCGAACAACGGCATCACGCCCTGCAGGCTCAGCTGCTTGTCGAAGTCGGTACCGCCAATGTGCACACCGCCGGTGGCGAGGATGTCGCTCTGGCGCTCGGCGACCAGGTGGCGCTCGGGGGACAGGCGGATCAGGGTGAAGTCCGAGGTACCACCGCCAATGTCGACGATCAGCACCAGCTCTTCGCGGCTGATGCTCGACTCGTAGTCGAAGGCCGCGGCAATCGGCTCGTACTGGAACGACACATCCTTGAAGCCGATCTTGCGCGCCACTTCGGCCAGAGTGTCCTCGGCCTCCTGGTCGGCGGCCGGGTCTTCGTCGACGAAGAACACCGGGCGGCCCAGCACCACCTGCTCGAACTCACGCCCGGCAGCGGCCTCTGCGCGTTTTTTAAGCTCGCCGATGAACATGCCCAGCAGGTCCTTGAACGGCAGGGCGCTGCCCAGCACGCTGGTGTCATGCTTGATCAGCTTGGAACCCAGCAGGCTTTTCAGCGAACGCATCAGGCGGCCTTCGTAGCCTTCCAGGTACTCCTGCAATGCCAGGCGACCATATACCGGGCGACGCTCCTCGATGTTGAAGAACACCACCGAGGGCAAGGTGATCTTGCCGTCTTCCAGGGCAATCAGCGACTCGGCGCCGGGGCGGTGCCAGCCGACCGTGGAGTTGGAGGTGCCAAAGTCGATGCCCAAGGCGCGGGCCGGGGATACGTCAGACATGGGAAATGAGCTTCCGGAGGCAAAACGGCCGCGCAGTGTATGCCAGTTGGCTACAGAATCAAGACCGGTCGTCTGCCATGGAGCAAACCCAAGGCGGTCTTGAAAGGCTATGCTTGACCCCTATCTTCTTTTGCAACACGCACATTCACATTGGTGATCCATAGATGGACTTCAAAGACTATTACAAGATACTCGGCGTAGAGCCCACGGCGGACGACAAGGCGATCAAGGCCGCGTACCGCAAGCTGGCGCGCAAGTATCACCCCGATGTCAGCAAGGAGCGCGACGCCGAGGAAAAATTCAAGGAGGCCAACGAGGCCTACGAAGTGCTGGGCGACGCGCAGAAACGTGCCGAATTCGACGAAATCCGCAAGTACGGCGGCCAGCATGGCCGACCGTTCCAGGCACCACCGGGCTGGGAAAGCCGCGGTGGTGGCGGTGGTTTCGAAGGCGGTGATTTTTCCGACTTTTTCAGCTCGATCTTTGGTGGCCGAGGTGGCAACCCATTCGGTGGTGCCCGGCAGCAGCAACGCAGCGCCGATAGGCGGGGGCAGGACGTGGAGCTAGAACTGGCGGTATTCCTTGAAGAGACCCTGAGCAAGGAGTCCAAGCAGATCAGCTTCCAGGTGCCGCAGACCAACGCCATGGGCCAGCGCACCGGCTTCACTACCAAAACCCTGAACGTGAAGATCCCGGCCGGGGTGACCGATGGCGAGCGCATCCGCCTCAAGGGCCAGGGCGCGCCGGGCAGTGGTGGCGGGGCCAATGGCGACCTGTTCCTGACCATTCGCATGGCACCGCACCCGCTGTTCGATGTCGAAGGTCATGACCTGATCATCACTGTGCCGCTGGCACCGTGGGAGGCAGCACTGGGCACCAAGGTGGCCGTGCCGACCCTGGACGGCAAGATCAACCTCACCATCCGCCCCGACAGCCAGAGCGGCCAGCGCCTGCGCGTACCGGGCAAGGGCCTGGCCAACAAGAGTGGCGAGCGCGGCAACCTTTACGCGCAACTGAAGGTGGTCATGCCGCCAGCATCCGATGAGGCTGCCCGCGAATTGTGGGCCAAGCTTTCCGAGAAGGCTGCGTTCAACCCGAGGACACAATGGAGTAAGTGATCATGAGCAGCACCCTGATCGTTCAACTGGACATGCGTACCTTGTGTCAGGAGGCCGATATCACGGCTGACTGCGTGATCGAAATCGTCGAGCACGGCATTGTCGAACCTTCCGGCCGAACGCCGGAGGACTGGTTGTTCGACGATCAGGCGCCGTTGTTGGCCAAACGTGCGGCGAAGCTGCATCAGGAGCTGGAACTGGAGTGGGAAGGGGTGGCGCTGGCGCTGGAGCTGCTGCAGGAAGTGCAGCAGTTGCGCAGCGAGAACAACATGCTGAGGCAGCGGTTGGGCAGGTTTACCCAGATTTGAGGTTTGCAGGCCCGGCCTCTTCGCGGGTGAACCCGCTCCCACAGGTACGGCGCAGGTCTCAAGGCCTGTGGGGTTTCTGTGGGAGCTGGCTTGCCGGCGATAAGGCCAGTACAGGCAACATCAGTTTCAAGCCGGTTCTGCCCCGGGGTTCAGCACCAGCTGCATGAAGGTCAAATCCAGCCACCGGCCAAACTTCACCCCCACCTGCGGCATCTGCCCGGTCACCACGAAGCCCAGGCGCTCGTGCAGGCGCACCGACGCTGCATTGCCGCTCTCGATAGCCGCCACCATCACATGCTTGCCACACGCCCGTGCACGCTCGACCAGCGCCGCCATCAGCACCGGCCCCAGCCCCTTGCCACGCTGATCGCCACGGACATAAACCGAATGTTCCACGGTGTTGCGAAAGCCCTCGAATGGCCGCCAGTCGCCAAACGACGCATAGCCCAGCACCCCGCTCTCATCCACCGCTACCAGGATCGGGTAGCCCTGCTGCGCCCGTGCAACGAACCAGGCCTGGCGGTTGGCCAGGTCCACCGGGGTTTCATTCCAGATCGCCGTGGTGTTGCGCACCGCGTCGTTGTAGATGTCGAGGATGCCCGGCACGTCGGAAGGCAGGGCGTCGCGGATTTCATGACTCATGACAGCGTCTCGCAGGGTAGTTGCTTGCAGATTAAATGGTTACCAGCCCGCGCACACCTTCGGCCTGCATGTTTTCGCCGCGGCCCCGCTGGATGATCTCGCCACGCGCCATCACCAGGTACTGGTCGGCCAGTTCCTCGGCGAAGTCGTAGAACTGTTCCACCAGCAGGATGGCCATGTCGCCGCGCTCGGCCAGGCGGCGGATGACTGCGCCAATCTCCTTGATCACCGAAGGCTGGATACCCTCGGTGGGCTCGTCGAGGATCAGCAGGCGCGGGCGGCTGGCCAGTGCGCGGCCGATGGCCAGCTGTTGCTGCTGGCCGCCGGACAGGTCACCGCCTCGGCGTTGTTTCATCTGCTCCAGCACCGGGAACAGTTCGTAGATGAAGGGCGGTACCTCGCGAGCTTCACGGGCGGGGAAGCGCGAAAGGCCCATCAGCAGGTTTTCCTCGACGGTGAGGCGCGGGAAGATCTCGCGGCCTTGGGGCACGTAGGCGATGCCGGCGTGGACCCGTTGCTGGGGCTTGAGACTGGTGATCGGCTTGCCTTCCCATTCGATGCTGCCGTCGCGGGCCGGGACCAGGCCCATCAGGCAGCGCAGCAGGGTGGTCTTGCCCACGCCGTTGCGGCCCAGCAGGCAGGTGACTTCGCCGACCTTGGCTTCGAAGGACAGGCCCCGGAGGATGTGGCTGCCGCCGTAGTACTGGTGCAGGGTGTCGATTTTCAGCATGTGTGGTTCCTGGGAAATCTGCTTTGCCTGTGCCCGCCCTTTCGCGGGTAAACCCGCTCCCACAAGGACCGCGCAGCTCTTCAGGCCTGTGCCGTACCTGTGGGAGCGGGTTTACCCGCGAAGAGGCCGGCACAGGTATCCATGTCTAGCGGCCCAGATACACCTCGACCACCCGCTCATCCGCCTGCACCTGCTCCAGCGACCCTTCCGCCAGCACGCTGCCCTGGTGCAGCACGGTCACATGGTCGGCAATGCTGCCAACGAACCCCATGTCATGCTCCACCACCATCAGCGAATGCTTGCCAGCCAGCCCCTTGAACAGCTCGGCCGTGAACTCGGTCTCGGCATCGGTCATGCCCGCGACCGGCTCGTCCAGCAACAGCAGTTGCGGCTCCTGCACCAGCAGCATGCCGATCTCCAGGAACTGCTTCTGCCCATGCGACAGCAACCCTGCCTGGCGCTGGGCCAGTGGCAGCAGGCGCAAAATGCCCAGCACTTCCTCGATGCGCTGGCGCTGCTCACCGCCCAAGCGCGCTGCCAGGCTGGCCCATACCGACTTGTCGGCCTTCAGCGCCAGTTCCAGGTTTTCGAACACCGTCAGCGCCTCGAACACCGTGGGCTTCTGGAACTTGCGGCCTATGCCGGCCTGGGCGATCTGGTATTCGCTCATGCGGGTCAGGTCGAGGGTGTCACCGAAATAGGCCGTACCGCTGTCGGGCCGGGTCTTGCCGGTGATCACATCCATCATCGTGGTCTTGCCGGCCCCGTTGGGGCCGATGATGCAACGCAGCTCGCCCACGCCGATGTACAGGTTCAGCGCGTTCAGCGCCTTGAAGCCATCGAAGCTGACGCTGATGTCTTCCAGGCTCAGCACCGTGCCATGGCGGGTGTCCAGGCCGGCCTTGCGGCTGTGGCCCAGGCCGATGGCGTCGCGGCCGGCGCCTAGGTTGTCGAACACCGGTTCGAGCATGAATTCGGGGTGTACCGGGGGTACGCCTCTCATGGCTGGCTCCTTTTCTTCAACAGGCCGACCACGCCCTTGGGCAGGTACAGGGTGACGAGGATGAACAATGCGCCGAGGAAGAACAGCCAGAACTCCGGGAAGGCCACGGTGAACCAGCTTTTCATGCCATTGACCAGGCCGGCGCCGAGCAACGGGCCGAGCAAGGTGCCGCGCCCGCCCAGGGCCACCCACACGGCGGCTTCGATGGAGTTGGTCGGCGACATCTCGCTGGGGTTGATGATGCCCACCTGCGGTACGTACAGCGCACCGGCCAGGCCGCACAGTACGGCGCTCAGCACCCACACCAGCAGCTTGAAACCGCGTGGGTCATAGCCACAGAACATCAGGCGGTTCTCGGCGTCGCGCACGGCGGTGAGCAGGCGGCCGAACTTGCTGCGGGTCAGGCACCTGCACAGGTACAGGCTGGCCAGCAGCAGGCCGACGGTGAGCAGGAACAGCACCGCGCGGGTGCCTTGGGCAGCAATGTCGAAGCCAAGGATGGTGCGGAAGCTGGTAAAGCCGTTGTTGCCGCCAAAGCCGGTTTCGTTGCGGAAGAACAGCAACATGCCGGCGAAGGTCAGCGCCTGGGTCATGATCGAGAAGTACACGCCCTTGATCCGCGAGCGGAAGGCGAACCAGCCGAACACCAGCGCCAGCAGCCCGGGCGCCAGCACCACCAGGCACAGGGCCCAGGCAAAATGCTGGGTGCCAGCCCAGTACCACGGCAGCTCGCTCCACGACAGAAAGGTCATGAACCCTGGCAGGCCGTCACCGGCGGCCTGGCGCATCAGGTACATGCCCATGGCGTAGCCACCGAGGGCGAAGAACAGCCCGTGGCCCAGCGACAGCAGCCCGGCGTAGCCCCAGACCAGGTCCAGGGCCAGGGCGACGATGGCGTAGCAGAGGATCTTGCCGATCAGGGTCAGGGTGTAGGCCGACACTTGCAGGGCATGGTCCGCCGGCAGCAGCGACAGCAGCGGCAGGGCCACCAGCAGCAGGACGACGACGGCGCCGATGGCCAGGGTCAGGCGTGGCCCGGCCTTTTGCGTAGCGGTGACAAGCAGTGGCTGGTTCATCAGTCGATTACCCGTCCCTTGAGGGCGAACAGGCCTTGCGGGCGCTTCTGGATGAACAGAATGATCAACGCAAGGATGAGGATCTTGCCGAGTACGGCGCCGATCTGCGGCTCCAGCAGCTTGTTGGCGATGCCAAGGCCGAAGGCTGCCCACAGGCTGCCGGCCAACTGTCCGACGCCGCCGAGCACCACCACCAGGAACGAGTCGATGATGTAGCTCTGGCCCAGGTCCGGGCCGACGTTGCCGACCTGGCTCAGGGCCACGCCACCAAGCCCGGCGATGCCCGAGCCGAGGCCGAAGGCGAGCATGTCGACGCGCCCGGTGGACACGCCGCAGCAGGCGGCCATGTTGCGGTTCTGGGTGACCGCGCGCACGTTCAGGCCCAGCCGTGTGCGGTTGAGCAGCAGCCAGGTGAGCAGTACCACGGCCAAGGCGAAGCCGATGATCACCAGACGGTTGTATGGCAGCACCAGGTTGGGCAGCAACTGGATGCCCCCCGACAGCCAGGCCGGGTTGCTGACTTCGACGTTCTGCGCGCCGAACAGCAGGCGGATGGCCTGGATCAGGATCAGGCTGATGCCCCAGGTCGCCAGCAGGGTTTCCAGTGGGCGACCGTACAGGTGGCGGATTACCGTGCGCTCCAATGCCATGCCGACCCCGGCACTGATGGCGAACGCCACTGGCAGGGCGATCAGCGGGTAGAACTCGATGGCGCCGGGGGCGTAGCGCTGCAGCAGTACCTGGACCATGTAGGTGCTGTAGGCGCCGAGCATCAGCATTTCGCCGTGGGCCATGTTGATCACCCCGAGCAGGCCGAAGGTGATGGCCAGGCCAAGTGCTGCCAGCAGCAGGATCGAGCCCAGCGACAGGCCGCTGAAGGCCTGGCCGAGCAGTTCGCCCGCCAGCAGCTTGCGCTGTACCTGGGCCAGGCTGGTTTCGGCGGCGGTGCGCACGCCCGGGTCGGTTTCCGCGTTGGGTTGCAGCAAGGCTTCGAGGCGGGTGCGGGCCAGCGGGTCACCGGTTTCGCCGAGCAGGCGAACGGCGGCCAGGCGTACTGCCGGTTCGCTGGCGCCCAGTTGCAGGTTGGCCAGGGCCAGGCCGAGGGCGGCGTGCACGGCGGGGTCCACTTCGAGGGCAAAGCGCCGGTCGAGGAAGGCCATTTGCGCAGGTTGCGCGCTCTTTTGCAGTTGCTGGGCGGCGGCCAGGCGGATGGCGCTGTTGTGGCTGAGCAACTGGTGGCTGGCCAGGGCGTTATCGATCAGGCCGCGCAGGCGGTTGTTCAGGCGCACCTTGCGCGTGTCTTCAGCGGCGATGCGGCCTTGGCGCAGGTTCTCCAGCAGCGGCAGGCGTGCGGTATCGGGTTGCGCCGCCCAGCTTTCGAGCAGTTGGGCCTGCTCGGCGGGCTTGGCGGTGAGGAAGAATTCGCCCTCGCTGGCCTGGGTTGCCAAGGGCATCAGCAGGAGCAGGGTGAGCAGCAGTCTGAGCATGCGGGTAATCCTGGAAATCGGCGTTGGATTCATCGCCGGCAAGCCAGCTCCCACAGGTCATCCACAGGCCTTGAGGAGGGTGCTTTTTCTTGTGGGAGCTGGCTTGCCGGCGATTGGGCTGCAAAGCAGCCCCAGTGCACTCAGTTACCTTTCACGGCGTAATCAGGGCGCTTGTCGTTGCCGGGAATGAACGGGCTCCATGGCTGCGCCCGCAGCGGTTGCTCGGTTTCCCACACCACACTGAACTGCCCGTCATCCTGGATCTCGCCGATCATCACCGGCTTGTGCAGGTGGTGGTTGGTCTTGTCCATGGTCAGGGTGAAGCCGGATGGCGCCTTGAAGCTTTGCCCGGCCAGTGCTTCGCGCACCTTGTCGACATCGGTGGACTTGGCTTTCTCCACTGCCTGCGCCCACATGTGTATGCCCACATAGGTCGCCTCCATCGGGTCGTTGGTCACCGCCTTGTCGGCGCCTGGCAGGCCCTTGGCCTTGGCGTAGGCCTTCCAGTCGGCGACGAATTTCTGGTTGACCGGGTTATCCACCGACTCGAAGTAGTTCCACGCCGCCAGATGGCCCACCAGCGGCTTGGTGTCGATGCCGCGCAGTTCTTCTTCGCCCACCGAGAACGCCACCACCGGCACGTCGGTGGCCTTCAGGCCCTGGTTGGCCAGCTCCTTGTAGAACGGCACGTTGGAGTCGCCGTTGACCGTGGAGATGACCGCGGTCTTGCCACCGGCGGAGAACTTCTTGATGTTGGCGACGATGGTCTGGTAATCGCTGTGGCCGAACGGCGTGTACACCTCTTCGATGTCCTTGTCGGCCACGCCCTTGCTGTGCAGGAAGGCACGCAGGATCTTGTTGGTGGTGCGCGGGTAGACGTAGTCGGTGCCCAGCAGGAAGAAGCGCTTGGCGCTGCCGCCGTCCTCGCTCATCAGGTACTCCACGGCCGGGATGGCTTGCTGGTTGGGCGCGGCGCCGGTGTAGAACACGTTCGGCGACATCTCTTCACCCTCGTACTGCACCGGGTAGAACAGAAGGCCGTTCAGTTCCTCGAACACCGGCAGTACCGACTTGCGCGATACCGAGGTCCAGCAACCGAACACCACTGCCACCTTGTCCTGGGTCAGCAGCTGGCGACTCTTTTCTGCGAACAGCGGCCAGTTGGAGGCCGGGTCGACCACCACCGGCTCGAGCAGCTTGCCGTTCACGCCGCCCTTGGCGTTGATCTGCTCGATGGTCATCAGCGCCATGTCCTTGAGCGAAGTCTCGGAAATGGCCATGGTCCCCGACAGCGAATGCAGGATGCCGACCTTGATGGTTTCGGCGGCCTGGATGCTCCAGCTCAGGCCCATTGCGGCAATCGATGCGCTAAGGGTGAAGGCCTTGATCAGACTGCGTCGCTTCATGTGCTCTCTCCGCTGAGTTTTTATGTGTTGGGCAAGCGGGGAGGGGGTTGCAAGGGGTGTGCCTAACGGCGGAAGGTGCGCAATAGAGGGGTTGTGCGAGGTGTTGGGGCGTTGGTTGGATCCAGGTTGGTGCCTGATGGATTTGTGTGCACAGGATTGGTGCCGCTGTGCGGCCCATCGCCGGCAAGCCAGCTCCCACACCGAGCGCATCGGCCTCGAGCCATGCGCTGTCCCTGTGGGAGCTGCCCTGTCGGCGATGAGGCCAGTACAGGCAACACAAGACAGTTGATAGCGCATGACTTGAAGTCGATGCGGTCGAGGTGGGAGCCTGGCTTGCCGGCGAAAGGGCTGCAGAGCAGCCCCCAGGGTCATCAGCCGTTACGCACTGCCGTGCGTGGATGGCGCTTGCTGCGCACCCCCTGATAGGTCACCGCCAGCAGCACGAACCAGATCGGCGTCACCAGCAATGCCGCATGCGTATCGTCCTCCAGGCTCAGCAAAACCAGAATGAAGGCAAAGAACACCAGGCACACGTAGCACATGAAGCGCCCGCCCGGCATCTTGTACTTCGAGGCCTGATGCAGTGCCGCGCGGTGCTTGCGGTACTTCAGGTACGACAGCAGGATCAATGTCCAGACGAACATGAACAGCACCGCCGAAACGGTGGTGACCAGGGTGAACGCCTCGACCACGTTCGGCACCAGGTAGATCAGCACTGCGCCCAGCAGCAGGCAGGTGCAGGAGAAGTACAGGCCGTTGGCTGGTACCGAGCGGCTCGACAGTTTCTCGAAGGCCTTGGGTGCGTCACCCTCCTGGCTCAGGCCGTAGAGCATGCGGCTGGTGGAGAACACGCCGCTGTTGGCCGACGAAGCCGCCGAAGTCAGCACCACGAAGTTGATGATGCTCGCCGCTGCCGGCAGGCCGGCCAGCACGAACAGTTCCACGAACGGGCTCTTGCCTGGCACCACGTCGCGCCATGGCGTCACGGCCATGATCGCGATCAGCGCCAGCACGTAGAACACGATGATCCGTACCGGGATCGAGTTGATCGCCCGTGGCAGGGTGCGCTCCGGGTTCTTCGCTTCGGCGGCGGTTGTGCCCACCAGCTCGATGCCGACGAAGGCGAACACGGCGATCTGGAAACCGGCGAAGAAGCCCATCAGGCCTTTGGGGAACATGCCGCCGTCATTCCACAGGTTGGCCAGTTGCGCGGTGCGCCCGCTGGGCGAGGTGAAGCCGGTGATGACCATGTACAGACCGGTGACGACCAGGCCGATGATGGCGACGATCTTGATCAGGGCAAACCAGAACTCCATTTCACCGAACATCTTCACCGTCACCAGGTTCAGCGACAGCAGCAGCCCTACGCAGGTCAGCGCTGGTATCCACTGCGGCAGTTCAGGGAACCAGAACTGCGTATAGGCCGCGATCGCGACCACGTCGGCGATACCAGTGACTACCCAGCAGAACCAGTAGGTCCAGCCGGTGAAGTAGCCTGCCCAGGGGCCGAGCAGGTCGGCGGAGAAGTCGATGAACGACTTGTAGTTGAGGTTCGACAGCAGCAGTTCGCCCATGGCGCGCATGACGAAGAACAGCATGAAGCCGATGATCATGTAGACGAAGATGATCGACGGCCCGGCCAGGCTGATGGTCTTGCCCGAGCCCATGAACAGGCCGGTACCGATCGCGCCGCCGATGGCGATCAGCTGGATGTGGCGGTTGGTCAGGTTGCGCTGCAGATGCTGTTCATCTGGCGCTGTGGGTGAGGTTTGCGTCATAGGCTCATTCCCTTGGACGGTCGGTCGTCTTGTCAGAGGTAGCCGGCTAGGCTAACACGCGCGTTCCAGTTCGGGGCGCGACAGATCGACTCGACTTTTGGGTAGCAGTGTTGTGCCTGTGCCGGCCTCTTCGCGGGCTTGCCCGCTCCCACAGGTACACCACAGGCCTCGAAATCTGTGGTGACCCTGTGGGAGCGGGCAAGCCCGCGAAGAAGCCGGTACAGGCTAAGACTCAAGCGCTGGCCAGCACCCGGCCGCGCCTGACCACCAGGCTATCCACCAGCCACATCACCACCATCGACACCCCCACCAGCGGGAACATCAACCCCAACACCAGCATCACCCCCACCGCTACCTTCCAGCGCGGCAGGTCATGGCGCAGCGGCGGCACACCCAGCCCGCCGGCCGGCCTGCGCTTCCACCACATCACCAGCCCGCTCACCGAACCCAGCAAGATCATCAGACACACCAGCAGGATGATGATCTGGTTGAGCGCGCCGAACATCTTGCCTTCATGCAGCATCACACCCAGCTCGGTGGCACGGGCGACCGGGCTGTAGTCGTGCCAGCGCACATCGGCCAACACCTTGCCGGTGTACTGGTCGACATGCAGGGTGGCGTCGTTGCGCGGGTCGTCGGCGAATACGGCGATGGTGAACACGCCATCGGCCGTGGTCGGCGCGGTAATGCTGTAACCCGGTTCGACCTGGCGCGCGGTAGCGATGTCTTCGACCTGCTGCAGGCTTATCTGTGGCGCTGCCGGCGCGCTTGACATCATGTGATGCCCCGCATGTTCGGCGTGTGCACCAGACTGCGGCATCGGCGTGTTTTCCATCGCCCAGGGCACGGTCTGGCGATGTGCGCTGTTGAGTTCACCCGCCTGTTGGTCCGACTTGGGCACGTCGTTCCACATGGCCGCCGGAAAGCGGTTCCACAAGTCGGCGTACTGCTTGCCCCACAGGCCGGTCCAGGTCATGCCGCTGACCAGCATCAGCAGCAACAAGGCCGAGCCCCAGAAACCGGTCACCGCATGCAGGTCGCGCCAGAACAGTCGGCCGCGTGCCGATAGCCGTGGCCACAGCACGCCAGCGCCATTGCGCCCGCGTGGCCACCACAAGTACAGGCCCGATACCACCAGCACGATGCCCCAGCCCGCGGCCAGCTCCACCAGGCGGTCACCGACCGTGCCGACCATCAGTTCACCATGCAGGGCGCGGGCGATGGCCTGCAGGTTCTGCTTGCCATCCTGTTCGCCAAGGACTTTGCCGCTGTAGGGGTCGACGAAAACGTTCAGTTCGCGCCCGGCGTCATGCACCACGAACTGCGCGCTGCGTTCGGCGTCGAGCGGTGGCAGGTACTGGCTGACGTGGCCCTGGGGGTAGGCCTTGCGCACCTCGGTCAGCATCGTGTCCGCGCCCTGTCGGTGGTGGCCGGCTTCGACCACCATCAGCTCGCGATACAGCAGCGGGTCGAGCTGCGGCTTGAACAGGTAGATGATCCCGGTGATTGCCAGCAGAATCATGAACGGGGCCACGAACAGCCCCGCATAGAAGTGCCAACGCCAGGCCAGGTTGTAGAAATTGATGCGTGTTCCTCTCATGGGAACCTCCTGTTTGACCAGCAGAGGGGCGCGACCTGCGCCGCGCCCGTTGTTGTTGTCAGAAGCTGAAGTCGACCTTGGTCCAGAAGGTCCTGCCTGGCTCGTTGACCGGCTGTGGATCGGTAGCCGGGTAGCCGAACCCGGCGTTCCCGGCCAGGTTCAGGTGCTCGGCGTAGGTCTTGTCGAACAGGTTGTCGACCCCTGCGCTGAGCTTGAGGTGGTTGCTTACCTTGTAGGCGCCATTGAGCGAGAACACGCCGAAGCCGGCGCTGTTGTCGTAGTCCTTGCCGACCACGTTGCCCTGGTTCTCGGCGATGCGGTTCTGCGCCGCCACCAGCCGCCACAGTGCGCCGACGCTCCAGACATCGCGGCTGTAGGTCAGGCCCAGGCGGCTTTCCAGAGGCGGCATTTGCGGTAGTGCTGTGCCGTCACTGCTGTTCTTGCCCCAGGCGTAGGCCAGCGTGGCGTCCGCCTTCCAGTTTTCCGTCAGCTGGTAGGCCGCGCCCAGTTCGCCGCCCATGATGCGGGCGTCGATGTTGCGAGCCTGGGAGCTCATCCCCTGGTAGTCGAACAGGATGTAGTCGCGGATCTGCCCGATGTAGCCAGACACCCACGCTTCAATGCGCTCGTCGCGGTACTGGATACCGAAGTCGAGCTGGGTGGTCTTCTCTGGCTTGATACCGTCGAAAGCATTGGCCGCACCGGGTGGGGCCAGCTTGGGCGAGAACAGCTCCCAGTAGTCGGGGAAACGCTGGGCATGACCAAGGCCGATGTACGTGGTGGCCGGGATGGCTGCCAGGTCGTGCTCGTAGCGGACGAAGCCGCTGGGCAGGGTGTCGGCGCGGGTGTCGCCGTTGGTGGCGCTGGTCGCACGGAAGTCGCGGGCCGAGGCGCGGTCCAGGCGGGCACCGGTAATCATGCGGTCCTCACCACTGACGTACCAGGTCAGCTCGCCGAAGGCACCGTAGTTGTGGAAGTCGGCGTCCTTGGTCCAGGCCTGGCCCTTGTGCGCGTCCACACCCATGCCGCCGCGCTTGCGATGTTCGTTGGTCTGCGCGTCGATGCCGCCGATCAATTGCACATCGGCCCAGCGCCAGGTGGCCTTGATGCGTGCGCCCATGGTGCGGCGGTCGACGTTGCTGACCATCGGCATGCCCATCATGCCGCTGCCCGAAGGCGTGCGCAGGCTGTAGTTATCCATCACGTGGTCGGCGTAGTTGTAGTAGACCTGCGCCTCGACCTTGTCGAGCACCTCGCCGAGGTTGGATTTTTCGAAACGCAGACCCAGGCTTTCGCGCTTGAACTGCGAGCCGTCCATGCCACGCCCGGCATAGCGAGCCTCACCGTCGCCCTTGCCGGCGGTGAGTTCCAGCAAGGTGTCCTGGTCGGGAGTCCAGCCGAGGGCGACATCGCCGTTCCACTTGTCCCAGCGTGACGGCACGGTGTTGTCATCGCCATCATGGTAGTCGTCCGAGCGCGACTGGTTGCCGACGAAGCGGGCGTAGGCCTGGTCATTGCCGGCGGCAGTGTCCAGCACCTTGTCGAAGCGGCCGTTGGAGCCGGCCAGCAGGCTGGCATTGACCCGGCTGCCGAGTGTGCCGAATTTCTCGGGCTCACGCTCGAACAGGATGGTACCTGCCGAGCCGCCCGGGCCCCAGATCACGCTTTGCGGGCCTTTGATGACGGTCAGGCGGTCGTAGGTTTCTGGAGAAATGTACGACGTGGGGGCGTCCATGCGGTTGGGGCAGGCGCCCAGCATCAGGCCGCCATTGGTGAGGATGTTCAGGCGCGAGCCGAACATGCCGCGCAGTACCGGGTCGCCGTTGGTGCCGCCGGCGCGGATGGCCGAGAAACCGGGGATGGTCTTCAGGTAGTCGGCGCCATCGCTGGCCGGCACCGGCTGGCGCGGGTCTTTCGGGTTGGTGACCACGGTCAGCGGCGAGCTCGGGGCCACGGCGGTGATCACCGTCGGGCTCAGCTCGGAGGCGTCGTGTGCATGGCCTTCATGGCCTGGGTCGGCGGCCAGGGCCACGGGCGCGAGCAGTGAGCCGCACACGGCGGCGATGGTCCCACGCAGGGACAAGGCAAAAACAGGGGTGCAGCCGGACATAATGATTCCAGTCGATCAGTCATGAGTCAGCGCGAAGCCTCCTGGCTCCGTGCGCAAAAAAATGTGGGTTCAGACGTTGATCGAGGAAGGTGGGGCGCGGCTGCGCGCGCCGGGGAATACAGCCTGCCGGGCATGCCCCTGGCGCGTGGGTGCGAACAGGTGGGTGGTGGATACGACGTTGCCTGCACTGAGCGGGCTGAGGGCCTGGGGCAGGGCCGGGCAGTTGAACAGCAGGCTGCAGTAACCGCACTTTTCCCACATCACATGCAACTGGCCATCGCCAGCCTGGCCGTGATGGGGGTTGCCGCCATGCTGATGGGCAGTTGCCATCGGCATGTCCATCGGCATGCTCATGCCGGCGTGGTGGTCCATCGGCATCGACTGGGAAATCAGCGGGCCGATGAAGATCATCCACATGGCGAACAGGCTCAGCCATCCGCCACCGGCGCGCCTGCGGTCAGGGCGGGTGGAACGGCTGATGCTGTTGCGCGGCAGGCTCATGGCGAGTGCCTTTCAGCGGGTGATCAATGCGTGTGTTCGTGGGCTTGCGGCTGGTCCGTCGGCGCCTGCTTCTGCACTGCCACATCGACGGTGATATCGCCGGCCTTTTCGAAGTGCAGGGTCAACGGGAAGCGCTTGCCGTCGCTGAGCAGGCTGCGGTCCTTGGGCTGCATCAGCATCACATGGTAGGCGCTGGGGGCGAAGGTCAGGTCCTTGCCTGCGGGCACCACCACGCTGGGCACCTGCTGCATCTTCATGGCACCGCTGGCGCTCATGGCATGTTCATGCAGTTGTGCGTCATCGCTGATGGGGCTGTCGACACCGAGCAGGCGGTCGTCGGCCTGGCCATTGTTGTGCACCACGAAATACGCCGCGACGTTGGGGGCGTTGGGTGGCAGCTGCAGTGACCAGGGGTGGGCGATGTGCAGGTCACCCACACTGTATTCGTGGGCATTGGCATAGGCACCGGGCAGCAGCAGGGCGGCCATGACGAGGGCGTGCTTGAGCATGGTGAATCTCCGTTTCTGTTCAGGTTCAGGCAGACAGCGTGATGAACTCAGGCCAGCGGAGAGGCACGGGGGTTGAGCGCCGGCCAAAGTTGGCGCGGCGTGGCGTGGTAGTCGGCAGGTGGCGGCAGCGGCCCGGCCAGCAGTGTCGGCGGGTTGTGCAGCTGCGGCGGATAGCCGGGCAGGGCCAGCAGTGGCGCCGCACCGAAGCAGCACCAGCAATTCATCATGCTGGCGCTTTCGTCGCTTTGCGGGCCGAGGTCGATCTTGGCCAGGGCCTGGACGTCGACCTTGGCCTTGTTGGCCATGCTGGAACAGAAGGCCCCCCACAGCAGCTGCTCGGCCGGGCCCTTGGGCGCGGCGGAAGACAGCGGCATGGCCAGCAGGTTGAACAGCACTGCAAGGCAGGCTATCCAGGCGATGTGCCGACGTGGGGGCATGGAGAGATCCGGTCAGGAATCGTGGTGGTTATTGTAAGGCGGAGTATAGGTAAAAATGGCGGGGTGCGGTGAAGTGACGCAGGCCGGGCCCTTCGAGGGGCTGCTCTGCAGCCCAATCGCCGGCAAGCCAGCTCCCACAGGGAACGCACAGATTTCAAAGCCTGTGGTAAACCTGTGGGGGCTGGCTTGTCGGCGCTGAAGGCAAAGGTACCCTCAAGCCTTGTTGCGGCCCATCAGCCCACGCACGGTCTCCTGCAGGTCCGCCGGCAGCACCACCACCTTGGCATTGCTGCTGCCCGCCAGGTTTTCCATCGCCCCCACATAGCGCTCGCCCAGCAGGTACATCGCCGGTACGGTCTCGTTGCCGACCGCGTCCTTGACCAGCGAAATCGCCCGCGCCGAGGCCTCGGCCAGGCTGATCTGCGCTTCGGCATCCAGCCTGGCTGCCTGCAAGCGTGCTTCTGCTTCCAGGATCGCAGCCTGCTTGGCCCCTTCGGCACGGGTCACGTCGGCCTTGCGCTCACGCTCTGCTGCCGCCTGGCGCTCCATGGCCAATTGCATGTTCTCCGAGGGCTTGATGTCCTGGATTTCCACCGAGCGTACGGTCACGCCCCAGTCTTCGGTCTGCTCGGACATCGCCTCGCGCAGACGCGCCTTGATCTGCTCGCGGCTGGACAGCGCTTCGTCCAGGTCCATGGCGCCAACGATGGCGCGCAGCGAGGTCATGGTCAGGCTGGTGACGGCGAACGAGAAGTCCTGCACGCCATAGGAGGCCTTCTGCGGGTCGACCACCTTGGCAAAGCACAGGGCGTTGGCGACGATCACCGCGTTGTCCCGGGTGATGATTTCCTGCTGCTGCACATCGAGGATGATGTCCTTGGTCGGCAGGCGGTAGGCGACCACGTCCATGTACGGGATGACGATATTCAGGCCGGGCTTGAGCGTGCTTTGGTAGCGGCCCAGGCGCTCGACGACCCATTCCTCGCCCTGGGGCACGATGCGCACCCCCTTGAACACGGTTATCAGGACGAACAGGGCGATGGCGACGACGACGATGAGGCTGGTCATGATGCGAAATTCCTTTTAGTGCGGATTCAGGCCCGGATGACCCGGGCGGTGTTGCCTTCGATGGCGGTCAGGCGTACCCGCTCGCCGGCCGCGATCTCGCTGTTGGCGACGCAGGTCCACTCCTCGTTGCCGAGGATGGGCTTCTGGAAGCGCACACGGCCTTTCTGGAACTCCGACACGCCAGCAGTCAGCAGCCCTACTTCACCGATCACGCTTTCGGCGGTCCAGCGCACGTCTGGTTGCTTGCGCCGGAACAGCTTGAACCACAGTGCCGTGGTGACTGACGACATCAGCACCCACAGCAGCACCTGCATGTCCAGTTGCAGGCTGGGGGCGGCCAGCGAAATGAGCGACACCAGCACGGCGCCGATGCCGAACCAGAGGATGAAGAACGTCGGCAGGACCAGTTCGAGCAGGATCAGCGCGATGCCGAAGACCAGCCAGATCCACCATTGCATTTCCATATGGGTAGTGCCTTCCGGGGGAGAGTGCCGAGTTTACGGCAGCAGTGCGGCACAAGGCCACTTCATGGTTTGAAGGAAAAGTCCGAAATGGCTGTAGGAGCAACTGCCTTGTGCAAATACATGAAAGTTGCCGCGTCCCCTGTAGGAGCGGGTTCACCCGCGAACACCGGCGAAGCCGGTGCCATGCACCGCGATGATTTCTTCGCGGGTAAACCCGCTCCCACAGGGATCTGCGGTGCGTTTACGGAATCTGTTATCCGCGCAGGTCGAGTGCCGCAGCCAGGTCGGCTGGCGAGTCGAATGCCCGGTCCACATCCGGCAACGCCGGTCGCTTCAGGATCAGCACGGGTATCCCCAGCTCCCGCGCCACTTCCAGCTTCGGTTCGGTCGCCACGCTACCGCTGTTCTTGCTGATCAGCACATCGATCTTGCGGCGCTGGAACAACGCCCGCTCATCCTCGATATGGAACGGCCCGCGCGCGCCAATCACTTCGCAGCGATCATTGCCAGGGCATGCCTCCAGCGCACGCAAGGTCCAGAACTGCTCCGACGGTATCTCGCCCAGATGTTGCAGCGGCTCACGCCCCAGCGTGAACAATGGCCTGCGAAACGGCTTGAGTGCCTCGATCAACCCTGCCCAGTCCTCGACCTCGCGCCAGTCGTCCCCGGCTTGTGATTGCCAGGCCGGGCGGCGCAAGGCCCAGCACGGGATACCGGCCAGGCGTGAGGCGTTGGCGGCATTGCGGCTGATCTGCGCGGCGTAGGGATGGGTGGCATCGATCAGCAACGTGATGCCTGCCTCGTGCAGGTAGTTGGCCAACCCTTCGGCACCGCCAAATCCGCCGACCCGAACCTGGCATTGCAGGTCCTGCGGCACCCGGCCAATGCCCGCCAGGCTGTAGACGTGCTGTGGGCCCAGGCGGCGAGCTATGGCCAGGGCTTCAGTGACACCGCCCAGCAGCAGGATGCGCGCGTTCATTGCACGCCTGCCCGGCCGACGATGCCACCCTGGCGGTCGATGGCGAACACCTCCACCTGCACCTGCGCCGGCACCACGCTGCGGGCAAACGCCAGGGCGTGGCCGCACACCGCGTTACCCAAGGGGATGCCGGCTGCATGGGCCAGTGCCAGGGCCTGCTGGCTGGTGTTGGCAGTAATGATCGATGCCTGCAGCGCCTCGTCGGCGCCGATGTCCGCTGCCCAGCCGGCCAGTTGCGGCAGGTCGATGCTGGAGTGGCGGCTGTGCAGGTCCATGTGCCCGGCAGCCAATTTGCTGATCTTGCCGAAACCGCCGCACAGGGTCAGGCGTGGTACTGGCACCTTGCGCAGGTGCTTGAGCACGGCACCGACGAAGTCGCCCATTTCGATCAGGGCTATTTCCGGCAGGCCATAGACGCGGCGCATGGTGTCTTCGCTGGCGTTGCCGGTGCATGCGGCGATATGCCTGTAGCCGTTGGTATGGGCGACGTCGATGCCCTGGTGGATCGAGGCGATGTAGGCCGCGCAGGAAAACGGCCGCACGATGCCGCTGGTGCCGAGGATCGACAACCCTCCGAGGATGCCCAGACGCGGGTTCATGGTTTTCAGGGCCAGTTGCTCGCCGCCCTGCACATTGACCGTGACCTCGAAGCCGCCGGCGTAGCTGCATTCGTCCGCCAGGCGTTGCAGGTGTTCACTGATCATGCGCCGTGGCACCGGGTTGATGGCCGGCTCACCCACCGCCAGCACCAGCCCCGGGCGGGTCACGGTGCCGACGCCGGTGCCGGCGACAAAACGGATGCCCGGTTCGGCCAGCAGGCGCACCTGGCTATAGAGCAGTGCGCCATGGGTCACGTCCGGGTCGTCGCCGGCGTCCTTGAGCGTGCCCGCTTCGGCACCTTGGCTGGTGAGGCGGCAGAACTCCAGGCGCATCTGCACCACCTTGCCCTTGGGCAGGGTAATGCTGACTGCGTCGCTGCTCTCGCCGCCCAGCAGCAAGCGTGCTGCCGCCAGACTGGTGGCAGTGGCGCAGCTACCGGTGGTCAGGCCGCTGCGCAGGGGAGCGGGCTGTTCGCGGGTCTCTTCACGCATCGGCGGGTTTCACCACGTCCAGCAATGTGATCGGCAGCGCCTGGCGCCAAGTGTCGAACGCGCCCAATGGCTGGGCATGGGCGACATGGATGCGGGTCAGCTCGCCGCCATGGCGTTCTCGGAAATGCGTCAGGGCCAGTTCGCTTTGCAGGGTCACCGCATTGGCTACCAGCCGGCCACCGGGGCGCAGGTTTGCCCAGCACAGGTCGAGAACACCTTCGCGGGTGACGCCGCCACCGATGAAGACAGCATCCGGCCGCTCCAGGCCCTCCAGCGCCGCCGGTGCCTGGCCGCAGACCAATTGCAGGCCGGGTACACCCAGCGCATCGCGGTTGTATTCGATGAAGCCCTGGCGGCCTGCGTCGGCCTCGATGGCCAGGGCGCGGCAGGCCGGGTGGGCGCGCATCCATTCGATGCCGATCGAACCGCAGCCGGCACCCACGTCCCACAGCAGCTCGCCGGGCTGTGGTGCCAGGCGGGCGAGGGTGATGGCGCGGACATCGCGCTTGGTCAGTTGGCCGTCATGCCGGAAGGCGCTGTCCGGCAGCCCGGCCAGCCGGTGCAGGCGCGGCGCCTCGGGCGATGCCAGGCACTCGATGGCTACCAGGTTGAGCGCGGCGACGTCGCTGTGCGGCCAGTCCTGGGCGGTGCCGGCCAACTCCCGTTCGTCCACGCCACCCAAGTGTTCGAAGACTCGCAGGCGGCTTGGCCCGAAGCCCCGCTCGCGCAACTGCGTGGCAATTACGGCCGGGCTGTCGCCGTCGTTGCTCAGCACCAGCAGGCGCACGCCGCTGTGCAGGTGGGCATTGAGCGCTGCCGGGGGCCGAGCAACCAGCGAAACCACCTGTACGTCCTGCAGTGGCCAGCCCAGGCGGGCGGCGGCCAGGGCGCAGGAGGAGGGCATCGACAGCACGCGCATTTCAGCGGCGGGCAGTTGGCGCGCCAGGCTGGCGCCGACGCCGTAGAACATCGGGTCGCCGCTGGCCAGCACGCACACCGGCTCGCCGCGCAGGGCCAGAACTGGGGCCAGGGAGAACGGGCTTGGCCAACCCAGCCGTTCGCCAGCCACGCAGCGTGGCAGCAAGGCCAGCTGGCGCGGGCTGCCGAAGATCCGCGCAGCGCCCAGCAGCGCGCGCCGGGCCTGCTTGCCCAGGCCGCTGAAGCCGTCTTCGCCGATACCTACAACTGTCAGCCAGGGTGCCATGTATTTCATTCCGCCATTTTGGGGGCCGCTGCGCGCCCCTTCGCGGGCTCGCCCGCTCCCACAGGTACAGCGCAGCCGTTGCTGGCAGCGGTGATTCTGTGGGAGCGGGCATGCCCGCGAAGAAGGCGACGCGGTCCTTAATTTCTACTCGATCGTCGATGATGCTCGACCACCGGCTTTTCATGCCGCCGGACAAAGCAGGCATAATACCGCGCCTTCTACACTCAAGCGCATTTTCACAGATTGCCGGACGCCCATTTGACCCAGGCCCAAGCCCCACACGTATCGCCCCGCCCCTCGGCCTGCCCGGGGTTGTGGCGCATCGTCAGTGCCCGTGATGGCGGCATCTGCCGCATCAAGCTGCCGGGCGGTCTGCTGCTGGCCGAGCAGGCCGACGCAGTGGCGGCGGCTGCCGAGCGTTTCGCCGGTGGCGTGATCGAGGCCACCAACCGCGGCAACCTGCAGATTCGTGGCATCGGCAGCGAGCATCGCGGCCTGGTCGAGACACTGCTTGCTGCCGGCCTGGGCCCACGTGATGCCGCCGGTGACGATGTGCGCAACCTGATGCTCAGCCCGCTGGCCGGGAATGACCCGGCGATGCTGCTGGATGCTCGGCCGTTGGCCGGGCAGATCCTCGACCTGCTGGAAGGCACCCCGCGTTTTCACCAGTTATCGGCCAAGTTCGCCGTGCAGCTCGATGCCGGCGAAAACCTGGCCATGCTCGAACACCCCCATGACTTGTGGCTGTCGGCCATGCGCCTGGAGCAGCAGACCTGGTTGGCGTTTGGCCTGGCGGGTTGCCCGGCAGATGGCCAGGTGCTCGGCGCGGTGCCGGCGGAACAAGGCCAGGCACTGGTGCGTGCGGTGCTGGAGCGCTTCCTCGACCTGGCCACCCCGGCACAGTCGCGTATGCGCCAGTTGCTCGAGACGTTTTCGACAACCGATTTCATCGACGGACTCGGCCTGGCCATCCGCCGCGATGCCGCCGTGCTGGCATGGCGGCGTGAACCGTGCACTGTCTCGTGGCTGGGCGTTCTGCCCCAGGCGCAGGGCGTCGCCTTGGGCGTTGCCCCGCCGCAGGGGCGCCTGACCCCGTCCATGCTGCGTGGCGCAGCGCGCATGGCCCGTGAGCATGGCGATGGCAGCCTGCGCCTGAGCCCCTGGCAAAGCCTGGTGCTGACCAACCTGCAAGCGCAACACATCGACTACGCCCAGGCCAGGCTGTCCGCCCTGGGCCTGCTATGCCATGACCATGAGCCACTGGCCCGTATAAGCGCCTGCACCGGCGCCAGTGGCTGTGCCAAGGCCCTGGGCGAAACCAAGGCCGACGCCGTCACCCTGGCGGCACTGCTCGGCCCTGGCGTGCCGGGCAGCGTGCACTTGTCCGGTTGCCCCCGATCCTGCGCCGTGGCCCATGTTGCCCCGGCCACCCTGCTGGCCCGCGCGCCGGGCCGTTACGACCTGTACCTGCGTGATGCGCGCCTGCCGGGCTTCGGCGCCCTGCGCGCCACCAACCTTACCTTGAATGAAGCAGGCGCCATGCTCGACCTGCCGACGGAGCACCTTGATGATTGACTACATCCGCGATGGTCAGGAGATCTATCGCAACTCCTTCCGGATCATCCGCGAGGAAGCCCGACTCGAGCGGATCCCCGCAGACCTTGAAAAGCTCGCCGTGCGCGTGATCCACGCCTGTGGCATGGTCGATGCCATCGATGGCCTGCAGTTCTCCGAAGGCGCCGGCCGGGCCGGGCGCGAGGCGTTGCTGAACGGCGCGCCGATCCTCTGTGATGCGCACATGGTCGCCGAGGGCATCACCCGCGCCCGTCTGCCCGCCGACAACAAGGTCATCTGCACCCTGCGCGACCCGAGCGTACCGGGCATGGCGAAAGACGCCGGCAACACCCGTTCCGCCGTGGCCCTGGAGCTGTGGCGACCGCACCTGGAAGGCAGTGTGGTGGTGATTGGCAACGCGCCTACCGCACTGTTCTACCTGCTGGAAATGCTCGACGCCGGTGCCCCGAAACCGGCACTGATCCTCGGCTTCCCGGTCGGCTTCGTCGGTGCTGCCGAGTCCAAGGCGATGCTCGCCGCCGACAGCCGTGGCGTGCCGTTCGTGATCATGCAGGGCCGCCTGGGCGGCAGCGCGATGGCCGCCGCAGCGGTCAATGCCCTGGCCACGGAGGTGGAGTGATGGTGCCACGTGGACGTCTGCTGGGCCTGGGCGTAGGCCCTGGCGACCCTGAACTGATTACCCTCAAGGCCCTGCGCCTGCTGCGTGAAGCGCCCGTGGTCGGCTACTTCGTGGCCAAGGGCAAGCGCGGCAATGCCTTCGGCATAATCGAGGCGCACCTGCAGCCGGAGCAGACCTTGCTGCCGCTGGTCTACCCGGTAACCACTGAAGCGCTGCCAGCGCCGTTGTCCTATGAACAGGTGATCAGCGACTTCTACGACGAGGCCAGCGTGCAGGTAGCCGAGCACCTGGATGCCGGCCGCGATGTGGCGGTGATCTGTGAGGGCGACCCGTTCTTCTATGGTTCCTACATGTACTTGCATGACCGCCTGGCGCAGCGCTACGAGGCCGAAGTGATCCCCGGCGTCTGCTCGATGCTCGGTGGCGCCTCGGTACTGGGCGCGCCGCTGGTGTACCGCAACCAGAGCCTGTCGGTGCTGTCTGGCGTGTTGCCGGCCGATGAGCTCAAGCGTCGCCTGGCCGACGCCGACGCGGCGGTGATCATGAAACTTGGCCGCAACTTCCCCAAGGTGCGCGAAGTGCTGGCCGAACTGGGCATGGACGGGCGCGCGCTGTATGTGGAGCGGGCCACCATGGCCAACCAGAAGATCGTGCCGCTGGACCAGGTCGACCCACAGTCGTCGCCGTACTTCTCGCTGATCATTGTGCCGGGTGAAAAATGGCAGGGCTGAACATGCACCAGGCACCGGCGATCGTCATTCTTGGCCAGGGCAGCCTGGCCACGGCGCAGCGTATCCAGCAGTGTTATCCGCAAGCATCGATCCATGGGCTGGAAGGCCGGGTCGAGGGTGCCGACCTTTGCTACACCGCGTTTGGCGATACCCTGCGGGGGCTGTACCAGCAGAACACACCGATCATCGCCCTGTGCGCGGCGGGTATCGTCATCCGCAGCCTGGCCAGCCTGCTCAGCGAGAAAGGTGTCGAACCACCGGTACTGGCCGTGGCCGAAGACGGCAGTGCCGTAGTGCCGTTGCTCGGAGGCCTTGGCGGTGTGAACGTGATGGCACGGGAAATCGCTGAAGCATTGGGTGTTGCTGCGGCGATCACCACCAGCGGCGAGCTGCGTTTCGGTACCTGTCTGCTGAACCCGCCGCAAGGCTATGCATTGGCGGATATCGAGCAAGGCAAGCGCTTTGTCTCCGACCTGTTGGCTGGCGAGGCGGTGCGCATCGAAGGTGACGCGCCGTGGCTGCAGCAGGCGCAGTTGCCTGCCAGCGAGGCGGCCCGGCGTACCATCCATGTGGGGCACCAGGCCCGCCCGGCCAGCCGCGATGAGCTGCTGATCCACCCGCGCTCGGTGGTAGTGGGTGTTGCCGGCGGCAGCCTGGCCAGTATCCGGGCGGCACTGCAGCAAGCCGGCATAGCCGAGCCTGCGGTGGCGTGCCTGCTGGCCGACGAGCGAGCCATGGCCGACAGCGCCCTGCACGAGGCAGCACAGGGCCTGGGAGTTGCCCTGCGCTTTACTGCCCGGACGCATGACCTGGCCGGGATGGTTGCCGCAGCATTGCCCGCTGCGCAACTGATCGAGATGGCAGACGTGGTCATCGCGGTGGCACCTGTCCCGGTCGAGGTGAAGCAGGTTGGCCGTCGTCGGGGTCGCCTGGCGGTTATCGGCCTGGGGCCGGGCGCTGCCGAGCTGATGGTACCGGCGGTCAAGGCCGAACTGGCGCGGGCCGAGGATGTGCTCGGTTACGAAACCTATGTGCGCATGGCCGGCCCGTTCCGTGACGATCAGGTGCTGCATTGCACCGACAACCGTGAAGAGATGCAGCGTGCGCGGCATGCCTTCGAACTGGCGGCCCAGGGCCGTTCGGTGGTGGTGGTATCGTCGGGCGATCCGGGTGTGTTCGCCATGGCGGCAGCGGTACTTGAAGCGCTGCACGAGTCAACTGACCCGGCCTGGCACCGGGTGGATCTCGAGATTTTGCCGGGGGTGTCGGCCTCGCTGGCGACAGCCGCTCAGGCGGGCGCGCCGCTGGGGCATGACTTCTGCGTGATGTCGCTATCGGACAACCTCAAACCGTGGTCGATCATTGAAAAGCGTCTGGACCTGGCGGCTCAGGCCGACCTGGTGCTGGCGTTCTACAACCCGATTTCCAGGTCAAGGCCGCATCAGCTCGGCGTGGCGCTGGAAGTGGTGCGTCGGCACCGAGACGGGAATACGCCTGTAGTCCTTGGCCGTGACATCGGTAGGCCGGGACAGACGCTGAATGTCGTCACATTGGCCGAACTGCTGCCGGAAATGGTCGATATGCGCACCATGGTGTTGGTGGGCTCCTCGACAACCTGCGTATTTCCTCGCCTGTCGGGTGGAGTGTGGGCCTACACGCCGCGTTGGTACCCGTCGGCCAACTAGTTGCACCGGAAACCCTTCAGCGCGCTGCATCGTGTGCGCGCTGGCTAAGGTGGCTGCCCCTGACTCAAGGGGCAACCATCTAGGAGTTTCCACATGTCCGAAGAAACACAAGTCACTACCACTGACGCGGCCATTCTGGTCGAAGGCAACCTGCTGGCCTGCGGCGCAGGCATGTCTTCGCAAAGCCGTCATGACGTAAAGAATGCCTTCCACTTTGCCACCTTGGTGGCTGACAAATCCTTTGATGCCGAAAAGCAGAGCAGGGAGTGGTACGAGCGGTTCATCGATGTCATGCGTGATCTTGGCTTTACCATCCCCAAGCGTAGTTTCGAACTGGAAACCTCGGCGGAACTGTCTGTCACCGTAGGCGCTGTCGCTGTACGGGCGATCGGTGTGGTGGGGAATGCAATGCTGGGGGGGACCAAGTTGGGTGAGCTGGCCAAGACGGCCTTCGACAAACTGACCACCGTCGAAAATGACGCCAAGGTGCTCGACCACAAACGCAAGAACAAGGCCAGGGGCATGGTCGGGATGGCGGCCTGCATCGAAACCGATAACAACGATGTGGTCATGGTGGTGAGTTGCATTCAGGCGTCTGCCCCGCAGCAGAACGATGACATCCTGGGTATCCAGTGGAAGCTGGACAAGACCCACTACTACGCCGGCACGGCTGTGCTAACCCTCAACACCTTCGTCTACGACAAAATCCGCGAAACCGTGGAAAACAAACTCGGCGTGCGCAGTGTCGAGAACATTCTCCAGTACGACATCTGATCGCAGGGCGGCGTTGCTACGCCGCCTTGTTCGGGTCTTTGTGACGAGGCAACACGATGGACAGAGCAGCTGAACAACTCATGTTGATTGGCGGAACGGCATTACTGTATCGCGCAGACACTGGCCAGATTCAGCGTCAGGCCGCCTTCGACTCGATCCTTTACGCCCAGTTGGTGGCCAATAGGCGTTCGGGGTCACGCTTTGATAACTATGAAGCCTGGTATGACACCTATCGCGAGGCATACCGACAACTGGGCTGGATCAAGCTAGCCGGTACGCATGACCTGAAACAGTTGGGGCAACCCGTGCGTGGCTCGCAGATACAGCCACTCGAAGCGTGGCTGAAGATGCGCTCGATCCGACATGAGGCCGTGCTGGCTGCAGTGAAGAGTGGCCTGAGCCGATCAACCGAAGGTTTTAGTCACCAGCTGAAGTTCAGCACGCAGGGTTCGCAGCTGGTGATCGAGCTTGGCTTGCTCAAGCCGGGGCCGGCGCTCGACCTTTGCAGTATCACACTCCAATTCGACGAGCCGATCGCCGGCACCCTACGGGACATGCTGCTGGTCGAAAGGGCGCTGGAGGGCGAAGCCAGGTTCAATGGCGTTTCCTTGCTGCTGGATAACGGGCGTTTCCAACGTCAGCGAGATGAACTGCAGGCATTGATGAAAACCAAGGATGCACAGGGGGAGTATCGGTTCGACCCTCATGCACCAGTAACAGGAGCACAACATGAGTGAAGCCATATCTGCTGTGATCGGCGCAGGGATTGTTTCGTTTCTGCCGGGTATTCCCACTGCGCAGAAAAACAAAGTGCGGCTTGCCCTGGCGATGGCTGAGCGGGCCACCGAAACGGCGTACAAGGAAGGGCTGATCCAGGACTGGTTGGCCTACTACCGCAACCAGCTGAAATTCATGGGCTGGGACGCAGTTACTGCCGAGCAGGTACACTGGCCTGAGGAGGGCCGGGCCAGGCAAACCGACAAGGTGCTTGAAACCATTGCCGCAACCGCCGGCGATCATTTTGCCTCGGCAAGCGGCCAGTCCATGCGCAAGCTGTTGACCAAGCCGCCGGTTCTGCAATCGCTCGAGCGCTGTGCCTATGAGCGGCAGCATTTTCAATTGTTGCCTTGCGCGCCTGCAGGGGCAAATCGTGTCGACATGGTGCTGTATCACGAAACGGATAAACGTTCGGCGTTCCGGGCGGGCTTCATCAGCCACAAGCGCAGCCTCAAGAATGTGCGAGCGGAGTTGATACGCTTCAACATCCTGGCTTTCGAGCAGAGTTTCTTGCCCAAGGTTCAGGATCGCGTAGTGCAGGTTTCCTTGCAGCGCATACTGGATTTCGACATCTAGGGCGCGAGGTAGCCTTTGATGCCTGTGAAGATGATCTGTGCAGCCAGGGCGCAGACGAACAACCCCATCAGGCGGCTGACGATCTGCAGGCCTTGGTCGCCGAGGATGCGCTCGATACGGTGTGACAGGTATAGCACCAGGCCTACGGTGAAACTGGCCAGGGCGATGCTGATGATGGCCAGCAGTTTGTCGTCCCAGTGCGGTTGGCCGACACCCATTACCAATAGAGCACCGATGGTGCCCGGGCCGACGGTAAGCGGGATGGTCAGCGGCACGATGGTCACATCCTGCTGCACGTTGTCGGCTTGTACCGCGGACTTGCCTTGGGCCATGCCCAGTGCCGAGATGAACAGTACGCTGCCGGCGCCGATGCGGAAGGCGTCGGCAGTGATACCGAAAATGCCGAAGATCGCTCGCCCGAACAGGTACAACAGGACACTGGCGATGAGCGCGGCGATGGCGACCTTCCATGCCAGCTGCTTGCGCTCTTTGCTGGAATGGCCGCGGGTCAGGCTGATGAAGCACGACAGCACGAAGAACGGGCTGTAGAGCACGAGCATTTTCAGGTAGACACTGAACAACTCATGGAGCATGGGGCTAGTCCAGGCAGTTATGGCTGGGCAGAGTTTATCAGCAGATTCTGTTGATAGCCTTGCCGGCCTCAGCTCAGGAACTATGCACCGGATCCACCTTGGCTTCCCGGTGATTGGCCCAGTACTGGATCAGCTCTCGCAACTGCGACAATTCCACCGGTTTGGCCATGTGCCCGTCCATGCCCGCCAGGCGTGCACGTTCCTTGTGTTCGGCAAGTATGTGAGCGGTCAGCGCCACTACCGGGGTGCGCTGGCGCTGGTTGGCGGCTTCCCAGGCGCGCAGCTGCTGGGTGGCCGAGAAACCGTCCAGTATCGGCATTTCGCAGTCCATCAGCACCAGGTCATAGCGCTGCGCCTTCATCGCCTGCAAGGCCTCTTCGCCATTGCTGGCGGTGTCTGGCTCGAGGTTGAGCTTGCCGAGCATGCCGCGAATCACCTTGGTCGAGATGCTGTTGTCCTCGGCGACCAGCACGCGGAAGTCGCCGGGCAGGTCCAGTGCCTGGGGGATGCCGGGTAAACTGGCTGGCACGGCTTGTTCGCGGCCGCGCTGGGCCAGCTCTTCGGCCAGAGTGGTTTTCAGCGTGTAGCCCGCCACCGGCTTGGCAAGGATCCGCTTGACCCCGGCGTTGCGCGCAATGACCTTGCTCGGCGCGTTGCTGATGCCGGTGAGCATCACTACCAGGATGTCGTGGTTCAGGCTCGGGTCTTCCTTGATCTTGGCGGCCAGCTGCATGCCGGTCATGCCTGGCATGTTCTGGTCCAGCAGTACGGCATCGAAGTAGTCGCGCAGGTGGGCCTTGGTGCGCAGCAGGGCCAGGGCTTCCTTGCCCGACGGGACCGCGCTGACGTTCATGCCCCAGGCACTGCACTGCTGTACCAGCACCTTGCGGCAGGTGTCGTTGTCATCCACCACCAGTACCCGAGCATCACGCAGCGGGCCTTCGAGGTCGGCCGGTGGCTGTTCGAGGCGCGAAGGGTCCAGCGGCAGCGTCAGCCAGAGAGTGTTGCCCATGCCGGTGCTGCTCTTGATGCCGAACTCTCCCTGCATCAGGCCGATCAGCTGCTTGGCGATCACCAGCCCCAGATGGCCGCCCAGCTTGTTGCTGGAGAGGAAGTGGTGGCTGTGCAACTCGGCCTGCAGCAAGGCTTCGCGGTCAGCGGCGGGCAACGGTTCGCCGCTGTCCTGCACGGCGATGCGCAGGCGCGGTACCTCGCCGCGCTGGTCCAGCGCCACCACCAGCAGGATTTCGCCCTGATCGGTATTTTTCAGGGCATTCTCCAGCAGGCTCGACAAGGCCTGGCGAAGGCGCGTCGGGTCGCCGCTGATTACCCGAGGTACTTGCGGCTGGGTGAAGCTGATCAGTTCGATGTTCTGCTGTTCGGCCTTGGCGCGGAAAATGTTCAGGCAATCCTCGATCAGAGCGTTGAGGTCGAACTGCACATCATCGAGTTCGATCTGCCGGGATTCGAGCTTGGAAATGTCGAGAATCTCGTTGATCAGCGTGAGCAGCTCGTTGCCGGCGCTGTGAATGGTCTGTACGTAGTCGCGCTGCTTGACCGACAGCGGCGTCCCCAGCAGCAGTTCTGTCATGCCCAGCACACCGTTCATCGGGGTGCGGATTTCGTGACTGATCTTGGCCAGGAATTCGGCCTTGGCGTTGATTTCGGCATCGCTGGCTGCCAGGGCGCGGCTGGCGCTGAAGCGCTCCTCGCTCATGCGCCGCAGGCGTTCGCTGACTGCCAGGTTGAGCAGCAGGCCGCTGGCCACCGTCAGCCCCAGCAGGATGCACAGCAACCAGGGCGTAGAAGTACGGGTCAGGCCCAGCAGCGCCGGCAGCAGCACCAGGCCACCGAGGTTGAACACCACCATGGCCAGGCTGAACAGGCGTGCGGGTGCATAGCCCTTGTACCAGTGGTAGCTGCTGACCAGCAGCATGCTCACGGTGCCCAGGGCCATCAGGGCGTAGGTCATCAGGTTGAGGGGCAGGGTGTCGACGAACAGCAGCACCAACCCGCTCAACCCGACCACCAGCATCTCACCCTGCAGCAGGCGGTTGAGCCGTGGCGAGTTGCATGGCGAGAAGAAATGCTGGGTGAAGCACAGCCCGGCCAGGCCGGCCAGGACGAGAGTCAGATATGCGGCGGGCGTCTGCGCGCTGTGCCACACGTGCCACCACGGGCCGCTCAGGTTCAGCAGGATCAGGCCGCTGAGCAGCATCAGGCCGTGGTACAGCGCCAGGATCAGGGTGGTGTTGGAGCGGCTGTAGAGGAAGCGGATCAGGTTGTGCATGATCAGCATCACCAGGCCGCCGAACAGCATGCCGAACAGCAGCGGCTGGCGTTGGTCGGAGGCTGCCACGGCCGCAGGCTCCAGACTGATGGCCGGGCGCAGCTGATGCTCGGAAACCAGGCGCAGGTAGATATCCAGGGGTTGCTTGCTGTTGGGCAGGGGCAGTACATGGTCGCTGCCACGCAGGGTCGGGCTGGCATTGCCGGCCTGGCGCCCATGGTGCAGCTGACGCAGAAGCTGGTCGCCCTCGAGGGCGTAGAGGTCCAGGCCCGAAAGGTCTGGGGCGAAAACCCGCAGCAGTTGTTCCTGCTCGCCGGGCTCCAGGCGGTAGTGCAGCCAGAGGGCCTGTTCCGCAGGGGCGGCATCCAGGTCGGCGAGGACAAGCGGGCTGAACTGGTTGCGGTAACGCTCGGAGCGCACGTCGCTCAGTTGCAGGTTGGCCTGTTCGTCGAGCAGAACGGCCCAGCCTCCGTCATGTTCGGCCGCAGCCGGGAACATGCAGAGCAAGGTCAGCAAGCTGACGATCAGAGCTGAGGCAATCCGAAGCCGACGCACTACGAAATCCCTTCTTAGCCAAGGTGCCGGGTATTAACTATGCGCGGCGCGCCAAGTCGAAGGCAAGGCCTCTCGGGGCCCTGTCGACGAGCCGGATGCCGCAGGCGCAAGGTGCTGAGGCGCACTGCGGCAGGCCGGTACAACTTATTGCTGGTGCTCACCGCGCTCGCGGGCGATGGCCCGGTAGCCGATGTCGGTGCGGTAGAAGCTGCCGTTCCAGCTTACTTCCTTGGCCAGGCGGTAAGCCTGCTGCTGCGCGTCGGCAACCGTGCTGCCCATGGCGGTTGCACACAGTACGCGCCCACCGTTGGTGGTCACCTTGCCATCCTTCAGTGCGGTACCGGCATGGAACACCTTGCCTTCGATCTTCGCAGCAGCGTCCAGGCCGTTGATCACGTCCCCCTTGGCGTAGTCGCCCGGGTAGCCGCCGGCAGCCAATACCACGCCCAGGCTCGGGCGTGGGTCCCATTGTGCTTCGACCTTGTCCAGCGCCTTGGCGAATGCGGCCTCGACCAGCAGCACCAGGCTCGACTCCAGGCGCAGCATGACTGGCTGGGTTTCAGGGTCGCCGAAGCGGCAGTTGAATTCGATGACCTTGGGGTTGCCCGCCTTGTCGATCATCAGGCCTGCGTAGAGGAAACCGGTGTAGACGTTGCCTTCCTCGGCCATGCCGCGCACGGTCGGCCAGATCACCTGGTCCATCACGCGCTGGTGCACTTCGGCAGTGACCACCGGGGCGGGGGAGTAGGCACCCATGCCGCCGGTGTTCGGGCCGGTGTCCTGGTCGCCGACGCGCTTGTGGTCCTGGCTGGTGGCCATGGGCAGCACGTTCTGGCCGTCGACCATGACGATGAAGCTGGCTTCCTCGCCGTCGAGGAACTCCTCGATGACCACGCGGGAGCCCGCATCGCCGAAGGCGTTGCCGGCCAGCATGTCACGCACGGCGGCTTCGGCTTCTTCCAGGGTCATGGCGACGATCACGCCCTTGCCCGCGGCCAGGCCGTCGGCCTTGATCACGATCGGCGCGCCTTTTTCCTGCAGGTAGGCCAGCGCCGGCTCGATTTCGGTGAAGTTCTGGTAGTCGGCGGTCGGGATCTTGTGACGCGCCAGGAAGTCCTTGGTGAATGCCTTGGAACCTTCCAGCTGGGCCGCGCCCTTGGTCGGACCGAAGCAGTCCAGGCCGCGGCTGCGGAACAGGTCGACCACGCCGATGACCAGCGGTGCTTCCGGGCCGACGATGGTCATGTCGACGTTCTTCTCGGCGAAATCAGCCAGTTGCTCCAGGGCGCACACGTCGATGGCGACGTTCTCGCACTTGGCTTCAATGGCAGTGCCGGCGTTGCCCGGGGCAACGAAGACTTTCTCGACGCGCGGGTCCTGGGCGACTTTCCAGGCCAGGGCGTGCTCACGGCCGCCGCTGCCGATGATCAAAACTTTCATGTCAAAACCTCTGTTTGGCGGCAGTCCTCGTACCTTGTGGGAGCGGGTTCACCCGCAAATGCGGCGGTGAATCCAACATCGCATTCGCGGGTGAACCCGCTCCCACAGGGGCCGAGGATCGGCCGGCCATCTTGATTAGTGGCGGAAGTGGCGCATACCGGTAAAGACCATCGCGATACCTGCCTCGTCGGCAGCGGCGATGACTTCGGCATCACGCATCGAACCACCTGGCTGGATCACGGCGCTGATACCCACTTTAGCCGCATTGTCGATGCCGTCACGGAACGGGAAGAACGCGTCCGACGCCATGACCGCGCCCTGCACTTGCAGGCCGGCATGCTCGGCCTTGATCGCGGCGATACGGGCGGAGTTGACGCGGCTCATCTGGCCGGCGCCGACACCGATGGTCTGGCGCTGCTTGGCGTAGACAATGGCGTTGGACTTGACGAACTTGGCCACTTTCCAGGCGAACACCAGGTCGTGGATCTCTTGCTCGGTCGGTGCACGCTTGGTGACGATCTTCAGGTCATCGGCGGTGATCATGCCGATATCGCGGCTCTGCACCAGCAAACCGCCGTTGACGCGCTTGAAGTCCCAGCCGGCAGCGCGCTCGGCTGGCCACTCGCCGCATTCCAGCAGACGTACGTTCTGCTTGGCGGCAACCACGTCGCGGGCAGCCTGGGAGATTTTCGGGGCGATGATCACTTCGACGAACTGGCGGTCGACGATGGCCTTGGCGGTTTCGCCGTCCAGCTCGCGGTTGAAGGCGATGATGCCGCCGAACGCCGACTCGGTGTCGGTGGCATAGGCCAGGTCGTAGGCCTTGCGGATGCCGCCTTCCTCTTCAGGTACCACAGCCACGCCGCACGGGTTGGCGTGCTTGACGATGACGCAGGCCGGCTTGACGAAGCTCTTCACGCACTCCAGTGCGGCGTCGGTGTCGGCCACGTTGTTGAACGACAGCTCCTTGCCCTGCAGCTGGATGGCAGTTGAAACGCTGGCTTCGCCTTTCTTCGCTTCCACGTAGAACGCCGCGCTCTGGTGCGGGTTCTCGCCGTAGCGCATTTCCTGGGCCTTGACGAACTGGCTGTTGAAGGTGCGCGGGAATTCGCTGCGGTCTTCAGTGCTCAGGGTCTCTTTGGCCTGGTCGATGGTGCCCATGTAGTTGGCGATCATGCCGTCGTATGCGGCGGTGTGTTCGAACGCCTTGAGCATCAGGTCGAAGCGCTGGGCGTAGGTCAGGCCACCGGCCTTGAGGCCTTCGACGATGCCGGCGTAGTCGCTGGCGTTGACCACGATGGCCACGTCCTTGTGGTTCTTGGCAGCCGAACGGACCATGGTCGGGCCGCCGATGTCGATGTTCTCGATGGCGGTCGGCAGATCACAGCCAGGCTTGGAAATGGTGGCTTCGAAGGGGTACAGGTTGACTGCTACCAGGTCGATCGGGTTGATTCCGTGCTCGTTCATGATGGCGTCGTCGGTGCCGCGACGGCCCAGGATGCCACCGTGGATCTTCGGGTGCAGGGTCTTGACCCGGCCATCCATCATTTCGGCGAAGCCGGTGTAGTCGGCCACTTCCACCGCGTTGACGCCGTTGTCCTTGAGCAGCTTGTAGGTGCCGCCGGTGGACAGGATCTCGACACCGAGCTGCTGCAACTCACGGGCAAATTCGAGGATACCGGTCTTGTCGGAGACGCTGATCAGGGCGCGGCGGACTGGCAGGCGGGTAGTCTGGTCGGTCATTTCGGGTTCCAATAACGCGGTGGAGTCAGCAAAAAAGGCGCCTCTGTTCAGGGAGCCGCCTTTTCTGGTTGGGATTCTGGCTTACAACAAGTCGTACTGCTTGAGCTTCTTGCGCAGGGTGCCTCGGTTCAGCCCGAGCATCTCGCTGGCCTTGGTCTGGTTGCCCTTCACGTAGT
Source organism: Pseudomonas sp. B10(2017) (assembly GCF_002113295.1). NCBI lineage: Bacteria > Pseudomonadati > Pseudomonadota > Gammaproteobacteria > Pseudomonadales > Pseudomonadaceae > Pseudomonas > Pseudomonas sp. B10(2017). The sequence continues at coordinate 154,664 of NZ_NEJU01000003.1, read as the reverse complement.
TCATAACGCTTTCGAGCAGGGGCGCCTCGACTTCGGAAAGCACCAGGTTGTACACGTCCGTCACGGTCGCGCCTTCCAGGTGGGCGAAGTAGTTGTGCAGCGCCTTCTCGACGCTGTCGCGAAGGGTCTGGCCCTCTTCGCTCGGCGTGTTGAGGTGCTGTTTCAGGTTGGCGTTGTCGCTCACGGGCGTTGTTCCACTCACAAATGTCTCGGTCATCATCGTCATGCGGCCACCCCTTGTCCGTCCTCTGTCTCAAGGCTCTGTCGACGTTCGCTGAAAAACGCGCGAACGTTGGCGCACTGCGCTTGTGTGTCTTCCAAAGCGTTGAACCGGGAGCGAAACTCCTTGCCGCCGGGTCGTGTTGCCAGGTACCAGCCAACGTGCTTGCGGGCGATACGTACGCCCATCACATCGCCATAGAAGGCATGCAGCGCGGCCAGGTGCTCCAGCAGGATGCGTTCCACTTCGTCCAGCTGCGGCGCTGGCAGGTGTTCGCCAGTGCGCAGGTAGTGCTCGATCTCGCGAAAGATCCATGGCCGCCCCTGGGCGGCCCGGCCGATCAACAGGCCATCTACCCCGGTGGCGTCCAGCACCGCCCGGGCCTTTTCTGGCGAGGTGATATCGCCGTTGGCAAAAACCGGGATCGACACCGCCTGCTTGATGGCAGCGATGGTGTCGTATTCGGCTTCGCCGGTGTACAGGTCGGCGCGTGTGCGGCCATGCACCGCCAGCGCCTGGATGCCGGCCTGCTCGGCGATCCTCGCCACGTTCAGGCCGTTCTTGTTCGCCCGGTCCCAGCCGGTGCGGATCTTCAGGGTCACCGGGACGTCCACGGCGCCGACCACGGCGTGGAGTATCTCGCTGACCAAGGCTTCATCTCTCAATAAAGCAGAGCCTGCGGCTTTGTTGCAGACTTTTTTTGCCGGGCAGCCCATGTTGATATCAATGATCTGGGCGCCTGCTTCGACGTTGGCCTTTGCCGCCGCTGCCATCATCTGCGCATCACCACCGGCGATCTGCACCGAGCGTGGCTCGGGATCACCTTCATGGATGCGGCGCAGGCTCGACTTGCGGCTGTTCCACAGGCTCATGTCGCTGGAGACCATTTCCGACACCACCATGCCGGCGCCCAGGCGCTGGCAAAGTGTACGGAAAGGCTGGTCCGTGACCCCGGCCATGGGCGCGAGGATCAGGTTGTTGCGTAGTGTGTATGGGCCGATGCGTACCGCCGACATAGGTGATCCCTGTTGTGGGGCCGAATCTTGGAGTTCGAAAAAGGGTTGGCATGATACCCGCTCTCGGTGACCGGATAAAGATGGATTTGGATAAAATCTGAACAGTTGTCGGCTTATGACTTTTGGTATGGGCGAGGACCCTGAACCTTGTGCGGCCCCTTTGGGAGCGGGCGTGCCCGCGAAGCAGGCGGCGCGATGGACGGCACGGGCTTCGCCCGTGTTCGCGGGCGCGCCCGCTCCCACAGGGTGGTGGCTATTCCGGCGAACGGAAGCTCAGGCTGTAATTGACGGCCTTAGGCCCCGGGTCGAGGATGTCCAGGGCGATGTGGATCGGAGTCTGGCTGGGCATTTCGCCGCGCCCGGCCAGTTCGCCGGACAGGTACTCGCTGGGCTTGAAGCGCCGGCTGGCGATCAGCTGGCCATTGAGGTCGGCGAAGCGCAGTTCCAGCAACGGGAACGGCTGGGCGAACGGCGCGCGGTTGTAGATGATCGCATCGACGATCAGTGCACCCTTGAAGTCCGGGTGGCTGCGTACCACCAGGTTGCTGCTCTTGATTCGGGCGATATCGACGCGGGTCGGCACTTGGCAACCGACCAACGGGCAGATTTGCTGGAAGAGTGGCCGGTACTGGTCCTGGCGGGCCATTTCCTCGAAGTGGAACCACACGTACTGGAACGCCAGCAAGCCAGCGGCCAGCAGGGTCAGGAAGCCCCACAGCAGGCGCTTGCCCCAGTTGGGCGCGGGCTTTTCCCAGCCTAGTTGCAGCGGGTCGTCGACCACGTCGACCAGCGGCTCCTTGCGCGCCGGGCGCTCGGCTTTGCCGGCAAGGCCTGGTTCCAGGCGTTCGCCGGGCAGCGGCTCTACAGGCTCGTCATCGCGCGCCGACAGGTGCAGCTCCAGGGGCTCATCGTCGCGGGCGCTCAGGCCCTGTACCGGGGCTTCATCAACGCTGGCACGCAGTGGTTCGTTGAATTCGGTGCGGTCATCGATTTCGGCGGCACGGTGTACCGGTGGCTCGTCGTCGACGTCCAGGTCCAGGTTGCCGCCTAACGTCGGCTCGGTACGCTCGCCCGGCGCTGGCTCCAGGTCCAGCTCCAAGGGCTCCGGGTCCCGTAGCACGGGCGCGGTTTCGATCGCCGGTTGCGGTTCGAACGGTTCATCGTCAGCCGTACCGAACAGGTCGTTGGCATGTTCGTCCGGGTGCAGTTCGTCACGTCGGGCTTGCAGGCCGCCATCCTGGCTGGCCGGGCGAGCCGTGGCCGGTTGGCCGCGGCGCTCCAGGCGCTCCAGTTCCATGTCGAGGTCGAGCGCGTCCAGCGCCTGGTTGGTGAGCGCCCAGTCCTCGTCCGGGGTGGAGCCGGGCTCGCTGGCGACAGGCTCGGGTGCGATCTCCGGTTCGGCCGGCGGCTCCGCAGGGCCGGCGGGTATCGGCGCCGGCACCGCAGGTGCGCTGGTTCCGCTGGCGCGGTTCTGCTCCAGCAACTGTTTGGCGGCGTTGAACACCTGCAGGCATTGGCCGCAGCGCACTACGCCGCGGGCCACGCTCAACTGGTGATGGGTGACGCGAAAGCTGGTCTGGCAATGCGGGCACTGGGTGACGAAACTGTCGGTCATGCGGCAATCCGGGAGCTGTGCAGAAAAGTATTCTAGGCCCGCTTAACGGCGGCGGCCACTGATGCGCACCCAGCCGTCGCGCACGACGATCGGGTCCAGCTCGAAGTCGGCGGCATAGGCCGCAGCCACTTCGTCACCCTGCTCGGCGAGGATGCCCGACAGTGCCAGCAGGCCACCTGGGCGGACCAGGCCGGACAGTTGCGGTGCCAGCGACACCAGCGGGCCGGCGAGGATGTTGGCGACCAGCACATCGGCCTGCATGGCCGGCATGTGCTCGGGCAGGTACAGCGCCAGCTTTTCATCGGCGATGCCGTTGCGCTGGGCATTGTCGCGCGAAGCCTCGATGGCCTGCACATCGATGTCGGTACCGACTGCTTCACGGGCGCCCAGCAGCAGCGCGGCGATGGCCAGAATGCCTGAGCCGCAGCCGAAGTCCAGCACCTGGGTGCCTTCGAGCTGCTGGCCGTCGAGCCATTCCAGGCATAGCGCGGTGGTCGGGTGGGTGCCGGTGCCGAACGCCAGGCCCGGGTCGAGCAGCAGGTTCACCGCGTCCTGTTCCGGGGCCTCGTGCCAGCTGGGCACGATCCACAGGCGACGGCCGAAGCGCATCGGCTGGAAGTTGTCCATCCAGCTGCGTTCCCAGTCCTGGTCCTCGATCACCTCGGCCTGGTGCTCGGGCAGCTCGGCGCCGGTCAGCAGGCGCAGGTGGGCGAATACCTGCTCAGGGTCGGCATCGGCCTCGAACAGGGCCAGCAGGTGGGTATGCGACCACAGCGGGGTGGTGTTGAGGTCTGGCTCGAAGATCGGTTGATCCTCGGCGTCCATGAACGTGACCGAGACGGCACCCACTTCGAGCAGGGCATCTTCGTAGGTTTCGGCTTGTTCCGGGCTGATGGCCAGGCGTACTTGCAGCCAGGGCATGGCGGGCACCTTTGGTAAATCGACAGGGGCAGCCCTAGGCTGCACGAAGGCTGGCAGTTTACGCGAGTGCGGGGATTTTGTGGATTGAATCGGGGGCTGCTGTGCAGCCCAATCGCCGACAAGCCAGCTTCCACAGGGTTTGCGCAATTGTTGAGGCCTATGCAAATCCTGTGGGACCCGGCTTGCCGGCGATTAAGCCATCAGCCCGTTCATGGATGGTTCAGACGAAACACAACGAAAGCGACTCAGCTATATAAGCAGGCTTCTCTTCACCGTCGATCTCCAGCGTGGCAATCGCCTTGAGCAACCATTGCCCCGGCCTCTTTTCCGTCACCTCGGCCAAATCCACCTTCAGCCGCACCTGACTGTCTACCTTGACCGGCTGGATGAAGCGCACGCTGTCCAGTCCATAGTTCACCACCATCTTCAGCCCTTCCGGCAGGACCAGAATGTCCTCGATCAACTTGGGAATCAGCGACAACGTCAGGAAACCGTGGGCGATCGTACTACCAAACGGGGTTTTCGCCGCCTTTTCCGGGTCGACATGGATGAACTGGAAGTCGCCCGTGGCTTCGGCGAACAGGTTGATGCGCTGCTGGTCGATCTTCAGCCAGGCCGAGCGGCCCAGTTCCCTACCAACGTACTGCGAAAGCTCTGTAACCGGTACATGGGGCATCGCGAACTCTCCAAGTTGTCAGTTGGTACGAAAGTGCAAGATCAGCACGGCGAACCGTTTCAGTCAAGTTGCGCGCTTTTCGACGAATATCGGTATATGGCGGCCACGTGCTTATAATGGCGGTCATGCCCGAGGGAGATGCTTATGCTGTTGCGTGGTTTGACCTGGCTGGTGCTGTTCCAGCTGCTGGGAACGGCAATCAACCACCTGTTGGTGCCGTTTCTGCCGGGGCCGATCATCGGCCTGTTGCTGCTGTTGTTCTTCCTCATGGCCCGTGGTGAGGTGGGCAAGCCGCTGAACGAGGCCGCCAGCAGCCTGCTGCGCTACCTGCCGCTGTTGCTGGTGCCACCAGCGGTGGGAGTCATGGTGTATGCCAAGGATATCGCTGCCGACTTCTGGGCCATTGCCGGTGCCCTGTTGATCTCCTGCCTGGTGACCCTGGTGTTTGTCGGCGTGTTGATGCAAAAGCTCATCCACCGCCAAGGCCGGCGCGAGGAGCAGCCATGATGCTCGACTGGCAAGGCGCACTGGATGCGGTTGTTCATCATCCCTTGTTCGGTATCGGCATCACGCTTGGGGCCTACCAGTTGGTACTGGCGGGCTACGAGAAGACCCGCTGGATCTTCCTGCAGCCGGTACTGGTGTCGATGCTGCTGGTGATCGGCGTGTTGCTGGTGTGTGGCATCGACTACAGCGAGTACCGCAAGAGCACCGAAATCATGAATATCCTGCTGGGGCCTGCCACCGTGGCCCTGGCAGTGCCGCTCTACCTCAACCTGCGGCGTATCCGGCAGCTGTTCTGGCCCACATTTACTACGCTGGTAATCGGAGGCCTGTTCGCCACGCTGTGCTGCCTGTTGCTGGGCTGGTGGTTCGGTGCCGAGCACATGATCCTGATGACCATGGCACCGAAGTCTGTGACCTCGCCAATCGCCATGCTGGTGGCCGAGCAGATTGGCGGCGTGGCGGCACTGGCGGCGGTGTTCGTGCTGATTACCGGGGTGATCGGGGCAATTTTCGGCCCGGCGCTGCTGAGCCGTTTTGGCGTGCATAGCCCCGAGGCGCGCGGCATGTCTCTGGGCGTGACCGCGCACGCGGTGGGCACTTCGGTGGCCCTGCAGGAAAGTGACGAATGCGGCGCCTTTGCCGCGCTGGCGATGAGCCTGATGGGGGTGGCCACGGCGGTGTTCCTGCCGCTTGCGGTCAGCCTGGTGGCTTGAGGACTTGTGATGACGCTACCGCTGTTTCCCCTCAATACCGTGCTTTTTCCTGGTTGTTTCCTCGATTTGCAGATTTTCGAGGCACGCTACCTGGACATGATCGGGCGCTGCATGAAGCGGGGCGAAGGTTTTGGTGTGGTGTGCATTCTCGAAGGCGAGCAGGTCGGCAAGGCGCCGCCGGTGGTTGCCTCGATCGGCTGCGAGGCGGTGATCCGTGACTTCGTGCAGCAGGATAACGGCTTGCTGGGTATCCGCGTCGAAGGTGTGCGGCGCTTCAATCTGGAAAGCACCGAGGTGCAGAAGGACCAGTTGCTGGTGGGGCAGGTGCAATGGCTGCCGGAGCAGGCGGACAGCCCGTTGCTAGAGGCGGACGAAGACCTGCTGGCGTTGCTGGTGGCCCTGGGTGAACACCCGATGGTCGAAGCCTTGGACATGCCGCGGCCTGTGGACGGGCGCCAGACGTTGGCCAACCAGTTGGCGTACCTGCTGCCGTTCATGGAAGAGGACAAGCTGGATCTGCTGACCCTCGACTCGCCGCAGGAGCGGTTGGGGGAAATCCAGAAGCTGCTGGAGCGGATTCAGGGTGAGTTGTTTGCCTGATAGTGATGTGTTGTCAGTGCCGACCTCTTCGCGGCACAAGGCTGCTCCTACAGGCTGACGAGATCCCCGTAGGAGCAGCCTTGTGCTGCGAAGAGGCCGGTACAGGCGACATCAATATTGATACCGCAGCAAAGCCTGCGGCAGCGCATGCATGGCAAAGAACGCCAGCAATGCGACACATGCCGGCAACACCAGCCACCACACTCGCAGCGGCAAGGCCGGGAGGGTCTGGTGACGCTGCGCCAGTGCGAGGCTGAGCGCACACACACAGCATGCCAGCAAGGCCCCGGCGAGGATGTCGGTCGGCCAGTGCGCCCCCAGGTACACCCGTGACAGGGCAATCGCCAGCGCCGGAATGCAGCCCAGCATCACCCAGGTCAGGCGCATCCGCGGCGGTTGACCGCGACCGGCCAGCACCGCCATCACCAGAAAGAACGCAAATGACGCCGAACTGTGACCGCTGGGCATGCTGTAGCTGGTCAGCGGGTCACTCAGCACTTCCGGGCGAGCCCGGGCGAACAGCCACTTCAGCGTGCCATTGGCAAACGCCGTACCCATCAGCGCGCCCGCAGCGAACATGGCATGCCGCCACTGCCGGGCTAGCAGCAGCAGGCCCGTCAGCAGGCCGCCGAGGAACAACTGGGTGCGGAAATCGCCCAGCCGGGTCACCAGCACCACGGTGCCATCGATGGCCTGGCTGCGGTGCTCCTGTACCAGCGTCATCACACCCTGGTCGAATTCGTGCAGGTAGGGCCAGCCGAGGAAAACCCCGGCCAACGCCAGGAAACTCATGCCGGCGATCAGCCGGGTGCCGTGGCGTTGATCGCGAATGCTGGTGTTCAGGCTCAGCCCGATGATGACTGCCAGGGTGCCGGCGATGATCCCTGCATCCAGCCAGAAGCCCTCCGGCAAGGGCAGGCGCATGGCAGCGCCGGTAGCCCAGCCGGGCAGCAGGTAGGCCACCGACCAGCCGGCACCGGCCACCAGGCTGACGGCGATGAAGCGCGGCAGTGGCATGTCGAACATGCCGGCGACCATCGGCAGCATTGGCCGCAACGGCCCGATGAAACGCCCTACCAACAGGCTGGCGATACCGTAGCGCTGAAAGTAGGCCTCGGCGCTGCCGATCCATTCCGGATGGTGGCGCAGCAGGGGCAGGCGGCGAATGTTCTGGTGGAAGTACTTGCCCACCGTGTACGACAAGGCATCACCCACCAGGCCGCCGAGAAAGCCCAGCAGCAGCGTTTCGCCCAGGCTGAAGGCACCGCTGCCAGCCAGTACCGCGACCGCAAACAGCAGAACGGTGCCAGGCACGATGATGCCGGCAATGGCCAGGCACTCGATGCAGGCCACCAGGAAAATCGCCAGGCCAAGCCACTGCGGGTTGGCGCTGAGCCAGCCGGTCAGGCTGTCGAGCCATTGGCCCATGGTTCAGCTTCCTTGTTCGAGAATGAAGAAGTCCCGGCCTTCGACTTGGCCGCGACGTAACGGGTTCCGCGTGCAGAAACGGGCGTATTCGGCATCTACGAAACGGTAGGGCAGGTGCTCGTCGCGGCCATGGGGGATGCCCAGGCGGGCGGCCTGGATCACCCGCGGCACGGTGATGCCGCAATCCTCCACGTACAGGCGCTCGAGGTCGAAACGCTGGGCGTCCCAGTGCGGCACCTTCAGGCCCAGGGCCCGGCACAGCAAGGTCTGGCCGGCGCACAGTCGCTCGGCCGGGCGGAGGTTGCCGCTGGCATCGGGGTTGTTCAGTTGCATCTGCGCCAGGCTGTTAGGGCCCGAGCGGGCGTCCTGCCAAGGATAGGCCGACTTGATCAGCACCGCGTTGCCCGGCCCATGGGCGCTGAAGTTCAGCGAGTCGCCACCGCGCGCGTAATACATATAGATGTGGCCGCCATCGAGGAACAGCGCCTTGCGCTTTTCGGTGTAGCCGAGCGAGGCGTGGCTGCCTTTGTCGGTGAGGTAGTAGGCTTCGGTCTCGATGATGCGCGCGGCCAGCCACAGGTCGCCTTGGCGATGGCGGATGACTTTGCCCAGCAAGGCCTTGGCCAGGGTCTGGGCATCGCGGTCGAAAAAGCTGTCGGGCAAGGCTGGCATGCGGGTCGGTTCGCGGTTGAGAAGGCTGGGATGATAGCAATGAATGGCTTAATCGAGGCTGAATCGAGTGGGATGTTGGCAGTTCCGGCCTCTTCGCGGGTAAACCCGCTCCCACAGATACCTCGGAGGTCCCAACCCTTGTGCAATCACTGTGTGAGCGGGTTTGTCCGCAAAAGGGCCACAACAAGAGATAGAAATTTCGATAACCCCGGTTACATCTTTCCTACACAATGCCCCCAGCCATTTTCTACCATCCGCCACCCGCCGCTGGGCGTACACCTGCGCGCCAGTTATAATCAGCCGATTTCCCCTTCGCCAAGACACCGAACCCATGACTGAGTCCGTTCTTGACTATATGACCCGCCTGGGTCGCGCTGCCCGTGAGGCTTCACGGGTGATCGGCCGTGCCAGCACCGCGCAGAAGAATCGCGCCCTGCAAGCTGCCGCCGATGCGCTGGATGCCGCTCGTGCCGAGCTGACCGCTGCCAACGAGCTGGACCTGGCCGCCGGCCGCGCCAACGGCCTAGAGCCGGCGCTGCTCGACCGTCTGGCGCTGACCCCGGCGCGTATCGACGGCATGATCACCGGCCTGCGCCAGGTGGCCAGCCTGCCGGACCCAGTCGGTGCCATCCGCGACATGAGCTACCGCCCATCCGGTATCCAGGTCGGCAAGATGCGCACGCCGCTGGGGGTGATCGGGATCATCTACGAATCGCGCCCGAACGTGACCATCGATGCCGCCAGCCTGTGCCTGAAGTCGGGTAACGCGACCATCCTGCGTGGCGGCTCCGAAGCCATCCACTCCAACCGCGCCATCGCCACCTGCATTCAGCGTGGCCTGGCCACCGCCGGCCTGCCGGCAGCCGTGGTGCAGGTGGTCGAGACTACCGACCGCGAAGCCGTGGGCGCGCTGATCAGCATGCCGGAATTCGTCGACGTCATCGTGCCTCGCGGTGGTCGTGGTCTGATCGAGCGCATCAGTCGCGATGCCCGAGTGCCAGTGATCAAGCACCTGGACGGTATCTGCCACGTCTATGTCAGCCAGCACGCCGATCTGGACAAGGCCTGGCGCGTGGCGTTCAACGCCAAGACCTACCGCTACGGCATCTGTGGCGCCATGGAAACGCTGCTGGTCGACAAGCAGGTGGCCGAGCGCTTCCTGCCGGAAATGGCCCGTCGCTTCCAGGAGAAGGGCGTCGAACTGCGTGGCTGCGAGCGCACCCGGGCGATCATCGACGCCAAGCCGGCCACCGAGGCCGACTGGCACACCGAATACCTGGACGCGATCCTGTCGATCCGTGTGGTTGACGGCCTGGACCAGGCCATCGAGCACATCAACCACTATGGCTCGCACCACACCGATTCGATCATCAGTGAACACCAGGGTGAAGCCCGCCAGTTCATGGCCGAAGTCGATTCGGCGTCGGTCATGCTCAATACCCCGACCTGCTTCGCCGACGGCTTCGAGTACGGCCTGGGTGCGGAAATCGGCATTTCCACCGACAAGCTGCATGCCCGTGGCCCAGTCGGCCTGGAAGGCCTGACCTGCGAGAAGTACGTCGTGATCGGCGACGGTCAGCTGCGTGGCCAGGAGTCCTGCTGAGTTGAGCAAGGCCCAGGCAGTCCGGCGCATCGGCATTCTTGGCGGTACCTTCGACCCCGTGCACATCGGCCACCTGCGCAGCGCGCTGGAAGTGGCCGAGTTCATGGGGCTGGACGAGCTGCGCCTGCTGCCCAACGCCCGGCCGCCACACCGCGACACCCCGCAGGTGGCCGCGCAGGATCGCCTGGCCATGGTGCAGAGCGCCGTGCAGGGCGTGCCTTGCCTGAGCGTGGATGCCCGCGAGCTGGCGCGCGACAAGCCGTCGTACACCATCGACACGCTGGAATCGATCCGTGCCGAACTGGCCACCGACGACCAGCTGTTCCTGGTGCTGGGCTGGGATGCCTTCTGTGGCCTGCCCGGCTGGCACCGCTGGGAAGAATTGCTGCAACACTGTCATATCCTGGTGCTGCAACGCCCGGATGCCGACGTAGAACCCCCTGACGAGCTGCGTAACCTGCTGGCTGCGCGCTCGGAGAGCGATCCCACCGCCATGTCCGGCCCGGCGGGAAACATTTCGTTCGTCTGGCAGACGCCGCTTGCGGTGTCGGCTACACAGATCCGACAGCTGCTGGCCAGCGGCAAATCGGTGAGGTTCCTGGTGCCGGACGCCGTACTGGCCTACATCGAGGCGCACGAACTGTATCGTGCACCTAACTGACGGTGCCTCTGGCGCCTCATCCAACGAGTTGAACGAGTTTTATATGACCAAGCAGAAAATCCACGGCGAAGAACTGGTCGCCCTGACCAAGGCAGCGCTGGAAGACGTCAAGGCCCAGGACATCCAGGTCATCGACGTACGAGAAAAGCACAGCCTGACCGACTACATGATCATTGCCACTGGTACTTCCAACCGCCAGATCAACGCGATGCTGGAAAAGGTCCGCGAAGCGGTCAAGGCCAAGGGTGCCCAGCCACTGGGTGAAGAAGGCAAAGGCGACAGCGACTGGGTGCTGCTGGACCTGAACGATGTCATCGTGCACATGATGACCGCCGCTGCCCGCCAGTTCTACGACCTGGAGCGCCTGTGGCAGGGTGCCGAGCAAAGCCGTGCAGCCGATGGCAAGCACCATAGCCCGGACCATGCCCACGAGTACTCCGACAAGCTCAAGGACCGGGAATAAGGAAAGCGCTGTGCGTCTGCGCCTGATCGCGGTCGGCTCGCGCATGCCGAAGTGGGTCGAGGAAGGCTGGCATGAATATGCCAAGCGCCTGCCTGCCGAGCTGTCGCTGGAGCTGGTGGAAATCCCGCTGAACACCCGAGGCAAGAATGCCGACGTTGCCCGCCTGATCCGTCAGGAGGGCGAGGCCATGCTGAGCAAGGTTCAGCCAGGGGAACGCATCGTCACCCTCGAGGTCCACGGCAAGCCCTGGAGTACCGAACAGCTGGCGACGGAGCTGGACCGCTGGCGCCTGGATGCGCGCACGGTGAATTTGATGGTGGGCGGCCCGGAAGGCCTGGCGCCCGAGGTCTGTGCGCGCGCCGAGCAACGCTGGTCGCTGTCGCCGCTGACCTTGCCGCACCCATTGGTAAGGATACTCATCGGCGAGCAGATCTACCGCGCCTGGACCGTGTTGTCCGGGCATCCTTACCATAAATGAGCCTGTAAGCAGTCCGATGTCGCAGCCGATCCGTCTCAAGGACCACGAGAAAGACGCCCGCCTGGTGCGCAACCGCGTCGTGGTCGGCGCAGTGGCGATCATGCTGCTCATTTGTGTGCTGATCGCGCGGCTGTACTACCTGCAGGTCATCCAGCACGACTACCACTCGACGCTGTCGGAGAACAACCGGGTGCATGTGCAGCCGATCCCGCCGACCCGCGGGCTGATCTTCGACCGCAACGGCGTGATCGTCGCCGACAACCGGCCCAGCTTCAGCCTGTCGATGACCCGAGAGCGTGCGGGTAACTGGCAGGAAGTGTTGGATACCATCGTCGAAGTGCTGGAACTGACGCCCGACGATCGCGCCTTGTTCGAGAAGCGCATGCGCCAGGGGCGCCGGCCGTTCGAGCCGGTGCCGATCCTGTTCGAGCTCAACGAAGAGCAGATCGCTCGCGTGGCAGTGAACCAGTTCCGCCTGCCGGGCGTGGAAGTGGTGGCCCAGTTGGTGCGCCATTACCCGCAGGGCGCGCACTTCGCCCATTCGGTGGGGTATGTGGGGCGAATCAACGAGAAAGAGCTGAAAACCCTCGACCCGGTGAACTACAGCGGTACCCATCACATCGGCAAGACCGGCATCGAACGCTTTTATGAAGCCGACCTGCATGGCCAGGTGGGCTACGAGGAAGTCGAGACCAACGCCCGTGGCCGCGTGCTGCGGGTGCTCAAGCGCACCGACCCGAAACCGGGCAAGGACATCGTGCTGAGCCTGGACATCAAGCTGCAGGAGGCCGCCGAGGCTGCCCTGGGGGGGCGGCGTGGTGCGGTGGTGGCGCTCGATCCGCGTACCGGCGAGGTGCTGGCGATGGTCAGCCAACCCAGCTTCGACCCCAACCTGTTCGTCACCGGCATCGGCTTCAAGGCCTATGCCGAACTGCGCGATTCGATCGACAGACCGCTGTTCAACCGCGTGCTGCGCGGCCTGTATCCGCCAGGCTCGACCATCAAGCCGGCGGTGGCAATCGCCGGCCTGGACAGCGGCGTGGTCAATGCCGGTAGCCGGGTGTTCGACCCGGGCTACTACCAGTTGCCCAACTACGACCACAAATACCGTAACTGGAACCGCTCGGGCGATGGCTGGGTCGACCTGGATACCGCGATCATGCGCTCCAACGATACCTACTTCTACGACCTTGCCCACAAGATGGGCATCGATCGGCTGTCCAGCTACATGAACAAGTTCGGCATCGGCCAGCGGGTTTCCCTCGACATGTTCGAGGAATCCGCCGGGCTGATGCCGTCGCGCGAATGGAAGCGCGCCACCCGCCGCCAGGCCTGGTTCCCCGGCGAAACCCTGATCCTCGGCATCGGCCAGGGTTACATGCAGGCCACGCCGCTGCAATTGGCCCAGGCCACTGCGCTGATCGCCAACAAGGGCGTGTGGAACCGTCCGCACCTGGCCAAGACCATCGAAGGCCAGCCGCCGGTGGACGACAACCCCATGGAAAACATCGTTCTGCGCGACAAATCCGACTGGGCCAAGGTCACCCATGGCATGGAGCAGGTGATGCACAACGCCCGCGGTACCGCACGCAAGGCGGCCATCGGCTCGCAGTATCGCATTGCCGGCAAGAGCGGTACCGCCCAGGTGGTGGCGATCAAGCAGGGTGAGAAGTACGACCGCAACAAGCTTCAGGAGCGCCACCGCGACCACGCCCTGTTCGTCGCCTTCGCCCCCGCCGAGGACCCGAAGATCGTGGTTTCGGTGATGGTCGAGAACGGTGAGTCCGGTTCGGGCGTCGCCGCCCCGGTGGTACGCCAGGTGATGGACGCCTGGCTGCTCGACGAAAACGGCCGGCTCAAGCCCGAGTTCGCGCCTGCCACCGTTACCCAGGAATCAGCCCTGTGATGAACAATTTCGATCGCATGCTCTCCAGCGAGGATGTGATGCGTCGGCGCGCCAGCTTTCTGCAGCGCATCCACATCGACGGCCCTTTGCTGATCATTCTGTTGACCCTTGCGGCCGGCAGCCTGTTTGTCCTGTACTCGGCCAGTGGCAAAAACTGGGACCTGCTGCTCAAGCAGGCCACCTCGTTCGGCATCGGCCTGGTGTCGATGTTCATCATCGCCCAGCTGGAGCCGCGCTTCATGGCCCGTTGGGTGCCGCTGGCCTACCTGGCCGGTGTGCTGTTGCTGGTGGTGGTGGACGTGATGGGGCACAACGCCATGGGCGCCACGCGCTGGATCAACATCCCCGGGGTGATCCGCTTCCAGCCCTCGGAGTTCATGAAGATCATCATGCCAGCGACCATCGCCTGGTACCTGTCCAAGCGGACCTTGCCGCCGCATCTGAAGCATGTGGCGATCAGCCTGGTGCTGATCGGTGTGCCGTTCATCCTGATCGTGCGCCAGCCCGACCTGGGCACGGCGCTGCTGATCCTCGCCTCCGGGGCTTTCGTGCTGTTCATGGGCGGCCTGCGCTGGCGCTGGATCCTCAGCGTACTGGCGGCTGCGGTGCCCGTGGCGGTGGCGATGTGGTTCTTCGTGATGCACGACTACCAGAAGCAGCGGGTACTGACCTTCCTCGACCCGGAAAGCGACCCGTTGGGCACTGGCTGGAACATCATCCAGTCGAAGGCGGCCATTGGCTCGGGTGGCGTGTTCGGCAAGGGCTGGCTGCTCGGCACCCAGTCGCACCTGGACTTCCTGCCGGAAAGCCACACCGACTTCATCATCGCCGTGCTCGGCGAGGAATTCGGCCTGGTCGGCATCTGCCTGCTGCTGATCGTCTACCTGCTGCTGATCGGCCGCGGCCTGATGATCACCGCCCAGGCGCAGACCCTGTTCGGCAAGCTGCTGGCGGGCAGCCTGACCATGACCTTCTTTGTATACGTGTTCGTCAATATCGGTATGGTCAGCGGCCTTCTGCCCGTGGTGGGCGTGCCGCTGCCCTTCATCAGCTATGGCGGAACTTCGTTGGTGACGCTGCTGTCAGCGTTTGGCGTTCTGATGTCGATCCACACGCACCGCAAATGGATCGCTCAGGTTTGAATAAGGTGAAGAATTTCATGCAAGCAGTGCGTAACTGGGCTGCCCGTTGTGCGCCGTGGATCGGCGCGGTGGGCCTGTTCGGCGCTGTACAGCTGGCCCATGCCGGCGATTATCAAGGCTCGCCCCAGGTTGCCCAGTTCGTTGGCGAAATGAGCCGCGACCATGGCTTTGCCCCTGAGCAGCTGATGGGTGTGTTCGCTGAGGTGCAGCGCAAACAGTCGATCCTCGACGCCATTTCGCGCCCGGCCGAACGGGTAAAGCCGTGGAAGGACTACCGGCCGATGTTCATCACCGACGCGCGCATCGCCCGCGGTGTGGACTTCTGGCGCCAGCACGAGGCGGTGCTGGCCCGTGCCGAGCAGGAATACGGCGTGCCGGCGCAGTACATCGTCGCCATCATCGGTGTGGAAACCTTCTTTGGCCGCAACACCGGCAACTACCGGGTGATCGATGCCTTGTCGACCCTGGGCTTCGATTACCCGCCACGGGCCGAATTCTTCCGCAAGGAGCTGCGCGAATTCCTGCTGCTGGCCCGTGAGGAACAGCTCGACCCGCTGACGCTCAAGGGGTCCTACGCTGGCGCCATGGGTCTGCCGCAGTTCATGCCGAGCAGCTTCCGCAACTTCGCGGTGGATTTCGACGGCGACGGCCACATCAATATCTGGAACAACCCGGACGATGCCATCGGCAGCGTGGCCAGCTACTTCAAGCGCCACGGCTGGGTGGCCGGCGAAGGTGTGGTCAGCCGCGCCTGGGTGGACGGTGGGCGCGCCGACGAAGGCCTGACGACCGGCATCGAGCCGGTAAAAACCGTTGGGGAGTTGCGCACGCTTGGCTGGTCGGTTCATGATTCGCTGCGCGATGATCTGCCGGTGACCGCCTTCCGTCTCGAGGGCGACAATGGCCCCGAGTACTGGATGGGCCTGAAGAACTTCTACGCGATCACTCGCTACAACCGCAGCGTGATGTATGCCATGGCGGTGCATCAGCTATCGGAACAGCTGGTTCAAGCACGGGGCGTCAAGTAATGCGCGCAATCTTCTCTGGCAACTCTTTCAAGCTGCTCACCTGCCTCGCCGTTGGCGTGGTGCTGGCCAGCTGTTCGTCCAACCGCCCGTCCCAGCAAAGCAGTGGCAACGTGGTGCGCACCCAGCCCGGTCTGGATATCAACCGGGCGCACAAGGATGGCGCGCCGTGGTGGGATGTGGATGTGAACAAGATTCCCGACGCCACGCCAACCGTGCACACCGGCAACTACAAGGCCAACCCGTACACGGTGCTGGGCAAGACCTACTATCCGATGCAGGACTCGCGCAACTATCGCGCCGAGGGTACCGCGTCGTGGTACGGCACGAAGTTCCACGGCCAGAACACCGCCAACGGCGAGCTGTATGACCTGTACGGCATGAGCGCGGCGCACAAGACCCTGCCGCTGCCGGCCTACGTGCGGGTGACCAACCTGGCCAACGGCCGCAGCGTGATCCTGCGGGTGAACGACCGTGGGCCGTTCTATTCGGACCGCATCATCGACCTGTCCTATGCCGCGGCGAAAAAGCTCGGTTATGCCGAGATCGGTACCGCGCATGTGCGCGTCGAAGGCATCGACCCGCAGCAATGGTGGGCCCAGCGTGGCCAGACGCCACCGATGGTGCTGAAAGAGCCGCAGGTAGCCCAGACCCAGGCAATCCCGGCCAGTACCGGGCGCGTCGAGCAATGGACGCCGCCGCCCCAGCAGCATGCGGCGCCGGTGGTGCCGGTGCAGGTGGCTGGCAACAACGTGCCGGCCGGCAGTGGCGGCAGCTTCCTGCAGGTAGGCGCCTTCGCCAACCCGGACGCCGCCGAACTGCTGCGCTCCAAGCTCAGCAGCATGGTCAGCGCGCCAGTGTTCATCAGCTCAATCGTGCGCAACCAGCAGACCCTTCACCGCGTGCGCCTGGGGCCGATCAACAGCCAGGGCGAGATCCAGCAAGCGCAGGACAGCATCCGCCTGGCGAACCTTGGGCAGGCCAAGCTGGTCACAGCAGACTGACCGCGTTGCCTTCTTCGCGGGCGCGACCGCTCCCACAGGGGCATGCGAAACCCTGTGAGAGCGGGCGCGCCTGCGAAGAAGGCAACACCAAACTGTCGGTTTTGTCATGAATTGCCGGGCGCAGGCATGTACAATGTCGGCTTTTGCCCGCAGCGACATAAAGCCGCACATTGCGAGCCAGGCCTACGGCCGCAAAAACTAGACTGACTGGCGCTGGGCACATGATCTTGCCCAGGGAACATCAGACCATTAGCGATTTTCGAGAGACGGATGAACATCACCAACCTTGCCAAACGACTTTGCCTGCCCGTACTGCTGATGATCACGCCTGCCGCCTTCGCGGCTGAGCAGATGACGCCGGCGCCACCGCAACTGGCAGCCAAGTCCTACGTACTCATGGACGCGTCCAGCGGCAACGTGCTTGTCGAGAACAACGGTGACGAGCGACTGCCGCCAGCCAGCCTGACCAAGCTGATGACGGCCTACATCGCCACCCTGGACATCCGTCGCGGTCAGATCGGTGAAAACGACCCGGTTACCGTCAGCGAAAACGCCTGGCGTACCGGCGGTTCGCGCATGTTCATCAAGGTGGGCAGCCAGGTGACCGTCAGCGACCTGCTGCACGGCATCATCATCCAGTCCGGTAACGACGCCTCGGTCGCCCTGGCCGAGCACATCGCCGGCAGCGAAGACGCCTTTGCCGACATGATGAACAAGACCGCTGCCGACTTGGGTATGGCCAACAGCCACTTCATGAACCCGACCGGCCTGCCGCACCCGGACCATTACTCGTCGGCCCACGACATGGCTACCTTGGCGCGTGCGATCATCAACGTCGATCCGGCCCACTACGCCATCTACTCGCAGAAAGAATTCTTCTGGAACAACATCAAGCAGCCAAACCGCAACCTGCTGCTGTGGCGTGACAAGACCGTCGATGGCCTGAAGACCGGCCATACCGACGAAGCCGGCTACTGCATGGTGGCTTCGGCTGTTCGCGACGGCCAGCGCCTGATCGCCGTGGTGTTCGGCACCAACAGCGAGCAATCGCGTGCCGCCGAGACCCAGAAGCTGCTGACCTACGGTTTCCGCTTCTTCGAAACCCAGACCTTCTACCAGAAGGGCACCGAGCTGACCAAATCGCCTGTCTGGAAGGGCGCGACTGGTGAAGTGAAAGCCGGCCTGGCCAACGACCTGACCCTGACTATGCCTAAAGGCCAATTGAAGCGCCTGCAGGCTTCGATGACCATGAATCCGCAGCTCACAGCGCCAATCGCCAAAGGTGACGTGATCGGCAAAGTGGAAGTCAAACTGGACGATAAAGTGGTTCACAGTGCCGACCTGATCGCCCTCGACGGCGTCGAGGAAGGTGGTTTCTTCCGCCGTATGTGGGATAGCATCCGTCTATTCTTCTACGGGTTGTTCAACTGATACGTGACCTGCATGCCCCCGCGTATCCTGCGGGGGCGTTGTTGTTGCCACGGCTTACGAGGCCGTTTCCGCCATGAGCGAACCAGACGTCAAGTCACACAAGATCGAATTCCCCTGCGACGATTACCCGATCAAGGTCATCGGTGACACCGTTGTCGGCTTCAAGGACACGGTCATCGAGATCCTGAGCAAGTACGCGAAGGTCGACCTTTCCACCCTGGCCGAGCGCCAGAGCAAGGAAGGCAAGTACACCACCGTGCAATTGCACATCGTTGCCGAAAGCGAGAACCAGCTGCACGATATCAACAGCGCCCTGCGCGCTACCGGCATCGTGAAAATGGTGCTCTGATGTCCGCCTGCCTCGGTTTTCGCGAGCTTGGCCTGCAGCCCTACGAACCGGTGCTGGAGGCCATGCGTCGCTTCACCGAGCAGCGCAGCCCGGACAGCCAGGATGAAGTCTGGCTGGTCGAGCACCCTGCGGTCTTCACCCAGGGCCAGGCCGGCAAGGCCGAGCACCTGCTGGTGCCGGGCGACATCCCTGTGGTGCAGACCGACCGTGGTGGCCAGGTGACCTACCATGGCCCCGGGCAGCTGGTGGCCTACCTGCTGCTGGATGTGCGTCGGCTGGGCTTTGGCGTGCGTGAGCTGGTCAGCCGTATCGAGCAGACCCTCATCGACCTGCTCGCCAGTTACGATGTCCAGGCAGCGGCCAAGCCCGATGCCCCGGGTGTCTATGTCGACGGAGCGAAAATCGCCTCCCTCGGCCTGCGAATCCGCAACGGCCGTTCGTTCCACGGCCTTGCCCTGAACGTGGACATGGACCTTGCGCCATTCCGCCGAATCAACCCCTGCGGCTATGCGGGGCTGGCGATGACCCAGCTGCGCGACCTGGCAGGTCCGATCGAACTCGACGAGGTCAGGACAAGGCTGCGCGGACAGCTGGTCAAGCACCTCGACTACGCTGAGCAGACGACCCTCACGGGCGGAATCGACTGAATATGACAACTGTGCAAGAAGCCGTGCCGAACCTGATACCTACCCAGGATGCTACCCCGCGCCCAGCGCCGAAGAAGGTGGAAGCCGGGGTCAAGCTGCGTGGTGCCGAAAAGGTGGCTCGCATCCCGGTGAAGATCATCCCCACCGAAGAGCTGCCGAAGAAGCCCGACTGGATCCGCGTGCGTATCCCGGTGTCGCCCGAGGTAGACCGTATCAAGCAGCTGCTGCGCAAGCACAAGCTGCACAGCGTATGCGAAGAGGCATCCTGCCCGAACCTGGGCGAGTGCTTCTCCGGTGGTACCGCCACCTTCATGATCATGGGTGACATCTGCACCCGTCGTTGCCCGTTCTGCGACGTTGGCCACGGTCGGCCGAAACCGCTGGACCTGGACGAGCCGAAGAATCTGGCCATTGCCATCGCCGATCTGCGCCTGAAGTATGTGGTGATCACCTCGGTGGACCGCGACGACCTGCGTGACGGTGGTGCCCAGCACTTTGCTGACTGCATCCGTGAAATTCGCGCGCTGTCGCCGGGCGTACAGCTGGAAACCCTGGTGCCTGACTACCGTGGGCGCATGGATATTGCCCTGGAGATCACCGCGCAAGAGCCGCCGGATGTGTTCAACCACAACCTCGAGACCGTACCGCGCCTGTACAAGGCCGCGCGTCCGGGTTCGGACTACGACTGGTCACTGGACCTGCTGCAGAAGTTCAAGCAGCTGGTGCCGCACGTACCGACCAAGTCGGGCCTGATGCTCGGCCTGGGCGAAACCGACGAGGAAGTGATCGAAGTGATGCACCGCATGCGCGAGCATGACATCGACATGCTTACCCTCGGCCAGTACCTTCAGCCGTCGCGCAGCCACCTGCCGGTGCAGCGTTTCGTCCACCCGGACACCTTCGCCTGGTTCGCCGAGGAAGGTTACAAGATGGGCTTCAAGAACGTTGCTTCCGGCCCGCTGGTGCGTTCTTCGTACCACGCCGACCAGCAAGCTCACGAAGCCAAGATCAAGCTCTGAGCCAAGCACAGAGCCACGCATGCCGATGCACGCCGAAGGGCGGCATCGGCATTTTTGTTTGTGCCACACGCGCTGAAAGGAGCCGCGATGAATTGCGCCGAAACCTTCCAACCCAGCCTGCCCGCCGCGCTGCCGCGTGATGCCTGTTTTGCCATTGTCGCCCCGGCCGGCGCGGCGCGGCTGGATACACACAAGGTCAACCAGTGGTTCGTTGACCGAGGCTACAGTTGCCGCATCTACCCGGGTGCCCTTCAGGCCCAGGGCTATCTGGCGGGGCCGGACCGGCAGCGGTTGCAGGACCTGCATGATGCCTTCGCCGACCCGGCCATCGACGCCATTCTGTGCATGCGTGGAGGGTACGGCAGCATGCGCCTGCTCGACCAGCTCGATTTCGAGCTGATCCGGCGCAACCCCAAGCCGCTGATCGGTTACAGCGACATCACCGCGCTGCACACGGCGATCTACCGGCATACCGGGCTGGTCACCTTCCATGGCGGGATGCTCAATGCCGACCTGCTGGGGGCCAAGTTGCCACCGACCGAGGCTTCGTTGCTGGCGCAGCTGGGTGGGCATGTGCGGGCAGGGGAGCAGATCGTGCACCCTGCTGAATTCGCCTTGAGCAGCGTGCTACATGGTGTGGCCAGCGGGCCGCTACTGGGCGGCAACCTGTCGATGCTGGGCGCGACCCTGGGGACGATTGCCGAGCTGGATACGCAGGGCTGCATCCTGTTCATCGAGGACGTCAACGAGCCGCTGTACCGGGTGGACCGCTTGCTGACCCAGCTGCGCCTGGCGGGCAAGCTGGAGGGGGTGAAGGGGGTGCTGGTGGGGGACTTTGCCGGGATTACCACTGTGGCGTTGACGCCCCTGCTGGAGGACATCTTCGCACCGCTGGGTGTGCCGGTACTGGCAGGGTGGCGCAGTGGGCATTGTGACCCGAATGTGTGCTTGCCGTTGGGGGCTCGGGTAGTGCTGGATAGCTCTCGGCAGAGCTTGCTGCTGGAGCAGGATCTTTTCCAGGCTTGAGATTGTCGGGGCTGCTTTGCAGCCCATCGCGACACAAGGCCGCTCCTACAGGAGACCGCGTTACCCCGATGGTTCGCGATCGCTTGTAGGAGCGGCCTTGTGTCGCGATGGGCCGCGCAGCGGCCCCAAGATTCTTACGGCTGACGCAGGCTCTCGAGCAGCTTGTGGGTCGGATACCCATCTGCCGGCCACCCCAGCCCCTGCTGGGCATTGCGGATCGCCTTGCGGGTATTGGCGCCAATGATGCCATCGGCATTGCCTGCATCGTGCCCGTTGCGGTTCAGCAGGTTCTGCAGTTCCATGCGCTCGCTGCGGCTGAGCGGCAGGTCTTCTTTCGGCCAGCTGCCAGCAATGAAGCCCCAGCCCGTGAATCGATCACCCAACAGGCTTACTGCCAGCGCGTAGGACGACGAGTTGTTGTACTTGAGGATGGCTCGGAAGTTGTCCAGCACCAGGAACGCCGGGCCACGCGCGCCCGCTGGCAGCAGCAGGGCGGCAGACAGCTGGTTGCTGCCCGCCGGCAACTGGGTACCGGCAGGCAGTTTCACGCCCATTGCCAGCCACTCGCTCACGGGCTTGCGCAGGGCGCCATCGGCCTGCCAGTAATCAAAGCCAGGTGGCACCTGGACCTCGAAGCCCCACGGCTGACCACGTTTCCAGCCCGAGCTCTGCAGATAGTGCGCTGTCGAGGCCAGGGCGTCTGCCGTGCTGTTCCAGATGTCGCGGCGGCCATCGCCGTCGAAGTCCACGGCATGGGTGTTGTAGGTGGTCGGGATGAACTGGGTCTGGCCCATCGCGCCGGCCCAGGAGCCACGCATGGCCTCAGGCTGGATATCGCCATGCTGGATGATCTGCAGCGCGGCGATCAACTGGTCCTGGGCGAACTGTGGGCGGCGGCCCTCATAGGCCAAGGTAGCCAGTGAGCGGATCACCGACTTGTTGCCCTGGAACTGGCCGAAGTTGCTTTCCATGCCCCATACCGCGACCAGCACCTGGCGATCGACGCCATAGCGTTGCTCGATGCGGGTCAGCAGTTCGGCGTTCTGCTCCAGCAGCTTCTTGCCGTTGCGCACGCGCAGGGGGGAAAGAGCGCCTTCGAGGTATTCCCATACCGGGCGGGTGAACTCTGGTTGGCTGCGATCGGCCTTGATCACATCCATGTCGGGGGTGACGCCGAGAAAGGCGCGGTCGAACGTGTCCTGCGAAATGCCGGCTTGCAGGGCCTGCTGGCGAAAGCCCGCTTGCCATTGCGCGAAGGTTTGCAGAGGCTGGATTTCAGTGCTGGTATCGAGCGTCGTGCCGGGCAGGGTTACCACCGGGGCGGGCTGGGCGGGGGCCAGCGGCAGGGCGTCGGCGGCGGTGGGCTTTTCTGCGCAGGCCACGAGCAGGATGAAACTGGAGGCCGCGATCAGCTGACGGGTTTTCCAGCGGGGGAGAAGACTGAGGAGCATTCACAGATCCAGAATTGCAGGTCAGATGACGACCATACCATGCCTGCGCTTTCGATGCTTTCATGCAGCCAAAAAGTAGGAAGCCTCCCAATCTCTCGATTGGAAGGCTTCGCGGCGGTAGCTGCCTTTGCCCTTGTTCGGCCGCTCCTGGCGGCAGCGGAACAGCGGTTGGGCGATGATCGACTTGGCCTTGTTGGGGCCGTGCTTTTTCGGCTTTTTGCTCATGGTGAGGTTCCCGGGTTGGGTGGCTTTCGCGGCGCACTGTAGGGTTTGGGGCTGGGTGGGGCCAATTGATTGTGTATATGGCCGAATACCTGGGTCCATGGATGTACCCTTGTAGGAGCAACCTGGACAGTCTGGTGGACGGTTTACTCGGGAGGGAGTGTCAGGCGCTGGCCGGCCATCAGCAGCGACAAGCGCGCCAGGCCAGTCCACGGCGAGCCCTCGGCCTGGCCCTTGATCTGTGCATCGATACGCTGGGCATCTTGCAGCAACTGCGCCCAGCGCTGCGCCGACAGGCGCTGCAGGGCCTTGCTGACCAGTGGCCGGCGTTTGTCCCAGACTGGCGGGCGGGCCTGGCTGAAGGCCTTGTCCAGAGGTACACCCTGGCTGAACTGCTGGGCCAGCCCCGCCAGCTGGCGCAGCTCACGGGCCAGGGCCCAGAGAATCACTGGTGGCTCCACGCCTTCACCGCGCAAGCCTTCGAGCATGCGCAAGGCATGCGCGGCTTCGCCATTGAGAATGGCATCGACCAGGCCGAAGACATCGAAGCGGGCGCTGTCGGCGACGGCGGCCTGTACGGTCTCCACGGTGATCTGGTTGCCTTCGGCGAGCAGCTTGAGCTTTTCGATTTCCTGCGCTGCAGCCAGCAGGTTACCTTCCACGCGTGCAGCGATCAGGTCGACGGCGTCACGTTGTGCCGAAAGGCCGGCCTGCTGCAGGCGCTGGTTGATCCACTGCGGCAGTTGATGCACATCCACCGGCCAGATCTGGATGAACTGGCAGTGGGCGCCTTCGATCAGCGCCTTGCCCCACTTGGTCTTCTGCGCGCTGCCGTCGAGCTTGGGCAGGCTGACCAGCAGCAGGGTGTCTTCGGCGGGGTTGGCGCAGTACTCCATCAGCGCAGCAGCGCCCTTGTCACCGGGCTTGCCCGAGGGCAGGCGCAATTCCAGCAGGCGGCGCTGGGCGAACAGGGACAGGCTGGCGCCAGCCTGGAGCAGGGTGCCCCAGTCGAAGTTGGCGTCGGCACTGAATACCTGGCGTTCGTCAAAGCCCTGCTGGCGCGCGGCGTTGCGGATGGCGTCGGCGGCTTCCTGGCACAGCAGCGGGTCGTCGCCGCTGACCACGTAGACCGGTGCCAGTGCGCCTTGCAGATGCTTGTTGAGTTGGGCGGGGGCGAGCTTCATGGGAAGCAGGCGGGGCACCCGAAGGTACCCCGCTCGGGCTTAGTTGCCCGGTACTTCCAGTGGCGATTGCTGAGGCGTTTCGGCCTGCTGGCGGCGAGCGGCCTCCAGCGCAGCGGCTTCGGCCTTGGCGCGCTCGTCGGCCTGACGCTGCAGCTCGTCCAGCTGGGACGGGGTCAGCATCTGCAGGCGAACGACCATGGCGTTGACCAGGTCGCGACGCATTTCTTCGCGGGCGCGGTTGGCTTCCTGCTCGGAGCCGGTGATGTTCGAGCCGTCACGCAAGTAGATCTTGCGCACCTCCAGCTTGTCGCTCATCAGTTCCAGGTTGTTCAGGCCCTGGATGCTGTAGTTCAGCACGGTGGTCAGTTCGTATTCGGCGGTACGGTTGCCGCTGTTGTAGGTCGCCGAGCGCTCGCGCTCCTGCTCGTTGGTCAGCACCAGGCGGTACGGTGCGCCAGCGTGCACGTTGACACCGCTACGTTGCAGCACTTCACGCAGCTGGACCACGGTCGGGCCGTAGGCGTTGCGTGCGCTGACGTCCATTTCCTTTACGCTCAGCTCGGTGGAGCCGGTGCCGCGCAGCTGGAAACCGCAGGCGCTGAGCATGACCGCCAGGCCAATTACCAGCAAATTGCGTTTGATCATGTTGTTGCTCCCTTGTGGGCCTGTTCGCCCGCCCGCAGTGGCTGCGGGCGGGCGTTGCCATCAGTTGGCGACGATGTTGACCAGCTTGCCCGGTACCACGATGACCTTGCGGATGGTCAGGCCATCGATGAAGCGCAGGACGTTCTCGTTGCTGCGCGCGGCGGCTTCGATTTCTTCGCGGCTGGCGGCGGCCGGCATTTCGACCTGGCCACGCAGCTTACCGTTTACCTGCACCACCAGGGTGACGGTGTCCTGTACCAGGGCTGCCTCGTCGACGGCTGGCCAGCTGGCGTCGATGACTGCCTGCTGGTGGCCCAGCTGTTGCCACAGCTCGTGAGAGATGTGCGGGGTGATCGGTGCCAGCAGCAGGGTGACGGCCTCGAGGCCTTCCTGCAGCAGGGCGCGGTCCTGCTCAGTAGCCTGCGGGGCCTTTTCCAGCACGTTCATGACGGTCATCACCTGGGCGATGGCGGTGTTGAACTTGTGGAACTGGCCAACATCGGTGCTGGCCTGCTTGATGGCGGCGTGGATGGCGCGGCGGATGACCTTCTGCGCGTCGTCCAGGGCGGCGACATCCAGCTTGCCCGGCAGGCCTTGGGCCACGTGGGCCTGGGCCAGGCGCCAGACGCGGCGCAGGAAGCGGCTGGCACCCTCGACGCCGGAGTCGGACCATTCCAGGCTCATGTCGGGCGGCGAGGCGAACATCATGAACAGGCGGCAGGTGTCGGCGCCGTACTGGTCGATCATCGATTGCGGGTCGACGCCGTTGTTCTTCGACTTCGACATCTTCTCGGTGCCACCGATTTCCACTGGCAGGCCGTCGGTCTTCAGGCGGGCGCCAATGATCTTGGCCTTGGCATCGCGCTCGACTTCGACATCGGCCGGGTTGAACCAGTCCTTGCCGCCGTTGCTGGCAACACGGTAGTAGGTTTCGGCGACCACCATGCCCTGGGTCAGCAGGTTCTTGAACGGCTCGTTCGATGTGACCAGGCCTTCGTCACGCATCAGCTTGTGGAAGAAGCGCGCGTACAGCAGGTGCAGGATGGCGTGCTCGATACCGCCGATGTACTGGTCTACCGGCAGCCAGTGGTTGGCCGCTTTCGGGTCGACCATGCCACCTTCATAGTTCGGCGAGGCGTAGCGGGCGAAGTACCAGGACGATTCGACGAAGGTGTCCATGGTGTCGGTTTCGCGCTTGGCCGCGGTGCCGCATTTCGGGCAGGTGCACTCGTAGAATTCAGGCATGCGCGCCAGTGGCGAACCGGCGCCATCCGGCACCACGTTCTCCGGCAGGGTGACCGGCAGCTGGTCTTCCGGCACCGGTACGTCGCCGCAGGACGGGCAGTGGATGATAGGGATCGGGCAGCCCCAGTAGCGCTGGCGGCTGATACCCCAGTCACGCAGGCGGAACTGGGTACGCGATTTGCCCAGCTCCTTGCGGATCAGGGCGGCTTCGATGGCGTCGAAGGCACCGGCGAAGTCCAGGCCGTCGAACTCGCCGGAGTTGATCAGCTGGCCGTGCTCGCCATAGGCGGCCAGCCACTCGCTGCCGACTTGGTCGCCAGCGCTGGTGCGCACCACGGCCTTGACCGGCAGGTTGTACTTGTGGGCGAACTCGAAGTCACGCTCGTCGTGGGCCGGTACGGCCATGACGGCGCCATCGCCGTAGTGCATCAGCACGTAGTTGGCGACCCATACCGGCAGCTTCTCGCCGGTCAGCGGGTGCTCGACCAGCAGGGAAGTGGCCATGCCCTTCTTCTCCTGGGTGGCCATGTCGGCTTCGGCAACGCTGCCGCTCTTGCACTCGTCGATGAACGCCTGCAGCGCCGGATTGCCCTGGGCGGCCTGGGTGGCCAGCGGGTGTTCGGCGGCGACGGCGACGTAGGTGGCGCCCATCAGCGTGTCGGGGCGGGTGGTGAAGACCTTGAGCGTGCCTTCGTGGCCGATGCTGGCCAGGTCGTACGGGAACTGCACTTCCATGCCGCGCGACTTGCCGATCCAGTTGCGCTGCATGGTCTTGACCTGCTCAGGCCAGCCCGGCAGCTCGTCGAGGCTTTCCAGCAGCTCGTCGGCGTAGTCGGTGATGCGGAAGTAGTACATCGGGATTTCGCGCTTCTCGATCAGCGCGCCCGAACGCCAGCCACGACCGTCGATGACCTGCTCGTTGGCCAGTACGGTCTGGTCCGCCGGGTCCCAGTTCACGGTACCGTTCTTGCGGTAGATGATGCCTTTTTCGAACAGGCGGGTGAACAGCCACTGCTCCCAACGGTAGTAGTCGGGCTTGCAGGTGGTGACTTCACGTGCCCAGTCGATGGCCAGGCCCAGGCTCTTGAGCTGGGTCTTCATGTAGTCGATGTTTTCGTACGTCCACTTGGCCGGGGCGACGTTGTTCTTCATCGCCGCGTTTTCCGCAGGCATGCCGAAAGCGTCCCAGCCCATCGGCTGCAGGACGTTCTTGCCCAGCATGCGCTGGTAGCGGGCAATCACGTCACCGATGGTGTAGTTGCGCACGTGGCCCATGTGTAGCTTGCCGCTCGGGTACGGGAACATCGACAGGCAGTAGTAGGTGTCCTTGCCTGGCTGTTCGGTAACAGCGAACGATTGTTGCTCGTCCCAGAACTTCTGGGCGGCGGCTTCGATATCACGGGGCGTGTATTGTTCGTGCATGGCTACTTTTTGCTGAGAGGGAAGAGACCTTGTTCCAGGCAGCGGAACCTCGCTGCGTCCGGCACTCCGGTGTCATTTAGAGTGAACGCCGTAGCATACAGCAGCGCCGCGCATCGTGGGAAACCTTCGTTGCGAATGCCCGCTGGTCGCGGCACACGGCTGCTTTTTGCAACGACGCTAAGCTCAGGTGTGGGGGGAGATATTCTTATCTTCAATGAGGTGAACGGATGGGAGAGACGCAGCTACCCGCAATCAGACCGGAGCTATACGAACGCCTGATCGACCGGCTTGGCCTGGCGCTGGAAGTGGCCAGGACATCGGTGCGATTGCGCGACGAAATGCCAGCCGAGCTGGAGTTGCGCGGCCTGAGCCACGCAGAGTTCGAACTGATCAAGGCCTACCTGGATTCCCTCCCGGAGCGCCACAATGCCTGTGTCGGCAGTTACCCACAAGCGGAGCCGACATCGGCCAAGATCATCTGGCTCAAGGACAAGAAACGCCCCGCCAGCACGGCGAGATCCAGGACGCTGCCACACCGCTAGCCGTTCAGGACGCCAGGCGCAGGCTATCGCGCGCCGGTTCTTCAAAAATTGCACAACTCATGATCGGCGCCGGCCGCACCCTTGTTGACCGGCGTCGATCCTTCTAGGCTGCACGCCTGCCAAGGAGGTGTGGCCAATGCCGATCCGATACTTCATCAAACAATGGCTGATGCCGCCAGGCGTCCTGTTCCTGCTGCTGCTTGTGGCCTGGTGGCTGCATCGCCGCCGGCCCAGGCTGGCAGCGCTGTGCTTTGCCGTGGGCCTTGGTGGCCTGTGGCTGATGAGCCTGCCGCTGGTGGTGCAGGAAACCGCCCGTGCACTGGAGACGGAAGCGCCGCTGGCGGTAGGCGATTGGGCCGGCCTGGCAAGCCGGGCGGATGCCATCGTGGTGCTGGGTGCGGGGCGTGAACGGGGTGACCCGGCCTGGGGGGGTAGCGACCAGCCCACGGCCACGGCGCTGGAGCGCATGCGCTTTGCCGCGCGACTGGCCAAGGCTTCGGGCTTGCCGGTGCTGACCAGCGGCGGGTTGCACTATGGCACGCCGCCGAGCGAGGCGCAGTTGATGGCTGATCGCCTGCGTGAAGATTTCGGCGTCGAGGTGAAATGGCGGGAGGAGGGGAGCCGCACGACCTGGGAGAATGCCCGGCTGACGGCCAAGGTGTTGCAGCCGTTGGGGATTCGCCGGGTGGTCGTGGTAACCCAGGCGTGGCACATGCAGCGCTCGCGCTGGAGTTTCGAGCAGGCGGGGTTCGAGGTGGTGCCGGCGCCGGTCGGGTTCCTCGGGCGCGATCATGCGCGGCCGTTCGGCGGGTTGCTGCCGGAGAGCCGGGCGATGTGGCAGAGCGGGCAGTTGCTCAATGAAGTCGCGGGGTTGGTGGGGTACCGGGTGTTTTATTGAGCCTTGTGTTGCCTGTGCCGGCCTCTTCGCGGGTGAACCCGCTCCCACAGGTACACCGCAGGCCATGGGCTTGTGCGGTCCCCGTGGGAGCGGGTCTACCCGCTAAGAGGCTGGTACAGGAAAACTCAAACGGTCTTGGCAATGCGCCCGGCCAGCAACGCCCAAACCAGCAGCAATGCGCAGACAATCGCCAGCGGCCACGATCGCCATTGCAGGTACGGCGTCAGTTGCTGCATCGGCACCACTTCACCATACAGCACCGCCTGCTGGAACTGCGGCACCTGAGTGGTAATACGGCCAAACGGGTCGATCAGCGCAGTCACGCCGTTGTTGGTGGCGCGGATCATCCAGCGGCCAGCTTCCAGCGCACGCATCTGCGCCATCTGCAGGTGCTGCAACGGGCCGATCGAGGTGCCGAACCAGGTGTCGTTGCTGATGGTCAGCAGCAGGTCGCTGCGTGCCGCCAGGCCTGCGGCGAATTCGGGGTAGACCACTTCGTAGCAGATGTAAGGCGCAATCTGGTAGCCCTTGGCCTGCAGCAGCGGCTGGTCTTCCGGCCCGCGGGCGAAGTCCGACATGGGCAGGTTGAAGAACTCGATCAGGCCGCGCAGCATGTCCTGCAGCGGCACATACTCGCCAAACGGCACCAGCTTCTGCTTGAGGTAGGTGCCATCGCCTTCACCGGTGACGGTGATGCCGTTGTAGTAGCGGCGCTGGTGATGCACCACTTCACGCACCGGCACACCGGTGATCAGCGCCGAATGCCGTTCGGCGGCGAACCGGCCCATCACGTCGATATAGCCTTGGGCCTGGTCCTTGAGCACCGGCACCGCGGTTTCCGGCCACACCAGCAGGTCCACCGGCCTGGAGCTGAAGCTCAGGTCACGGTACAGCGCCAGTTGCGCGTCGATGTGTGCCGGGTCCCATTTCAGGTCCTGCTCGACATTGCCCTGGATGGCCGCCACTTTCAGCGGGTCGCCCGCCGGCTTGGTCCAGGCGTGGCCCTTTAGCGCCAGGCCCAGCACCCACGGGGCCAGCAACAGCAGGCAGCCCACCGCCAGGAACGAGGGGCGGCCGCGCAGGCGGTGCAGGTTGCACAGCAGGGCAGCGGTCAGGGCCAGGGCGAAGGAAATCAGCCACACGCCGCCCAGCGGTGCCAGGCCGGCCAGCGGGCCGTCCAGCTGGCTGTAGCCGGCGTAGAGCCAAGGGAAACCGGTCAGGAACCAGCCGCGGAAGGCCTCTTGCAGCAGCCACAGGGCGGCGAAGCACAGGGCGTCGGCCAGCGGTGCTTCGGTGCGACGCAGCCAGCGGGCCCACAGCCAGGTGGGCAGGGCGAAGAACCAGGCCAAGGCGGCGAAGAACGCCAGCAGCAGCAGGATGGCCAGCAGCGGCGAGGCG
The DNA here is from genome assembly GCF_002113295.1 of Pseudomonas sp. B10(2017). Taxonomy (NCBI): domain Bacteria; kingdom Pseudomonadati; phylum Pseudomonadota; class Gammaproteobacteria; order Pseudomonadales; family Pseudomonadaceae; genus Pseudomonas; species Pseudomonas sp. B10(2017). The sequence goes on along the minus strand of NZ_NEJU01000003.1, from coordinate 124,535 downwards.
CCGCCGTAGGTGTTCATGCTGACGTAGATCCACCAGGTGCCGGCACCGTACAGGCCGAAGCCGAACCACCAGCCACGCCACATGGCCTGGCGCGGGCTGAGCTCGCGCAGGCCAAGGTAGAGCAGGGCGATGGACAACACGGCCAGTGGCCAGATGTCGAATGGCGCCAGGGCCAGGAGGGTGGAGGCACCGGCCGCCAGGGCCAGCAGGTTACCGGGCCAGCCGGGGCGGGTGATCCAACGCATGTTTGTCCTTAACGGGTGATCGGTGTCAGGCGCAGCAAGTGTATCCGCCGGCTGTCGGCATTGAGAATACGGAACTTGTAAGGGCCGATCTCGGTGGTTTCGTTGCGCTTGGGCAGGTGACCGAAGGCACTCATCACCAGGCCGCCGACCGTGTCGAACTCGTCATCGGAGAATTCGCTGTCGAAGAACTCGTTGAAGTTCTCAATCGGGGTAAGCGCCTTGACCAGGAAGTCACCGCTGGGCAGCGGCTTGATGTAGCTGTCTTCCTCGACGTCGTGCTCGTCCTCGATGTCGCCGACAATCTGCTCCAGCACGTCCTCGATGGTGACCAGGCCGGCCACGCCACCGTACTCGTCGATGACGACGGCCATGTGGTTATGGTTGGCGCGGAACTCGCGCAGCAGCACGTTCAAGCGCTTGGACTCGGGCACGAAAGTGGCTGGGCGCAGCAGGTCCTTGATGTTGAAGCTGTCGCCGTTCTCCTTGAGGATCAGCGGCAGCAGGTCCTTGGCGAGCAGGATCCCGAGCACATCATCGTGGCTTTCGCCGATCACCGGGTAGCGCGAGTGCGCGGCGTCGATCACCGCTGGCAGAAACTCGCGCGGCGACTGGCTGGCCTTGATGCTGATCATCTGCGAACGCGGCACCATGATGTCGCGAACCTGCAGGTCGGCCACCTGGATGGCGCCTTCAACGATGGTCAGCGCCTCGCTGTCCAGCAGTTTGTTCTGATGGGCTTCGCGCAGCAGTTCAAGGAGTTGCTGGCGGTTTTTCGGCTCATGGGCAAAAGCCTGGGTCAGTTTACCCAGCCAGGACTTCTGCCCGTTGCTCGATCGATCTTCGCTCATGGCGGTTCTCGTGATCCTTCGTGTATCAGTGTGTGATGGTGTCGGTTTCATCGTCGGCGTACGGGTCGGGATGACCCAGTTCTGCCAGCAATTCCCGTTCCAGGCCTTCCATTTCCTCGGCTTCCTCATCTTCGATGTGGTCATAGCCGAGCAGGTGCAGGCAACCGTGGATGACCAGGTGCGCCCAGTGCGCTTCCAGCGACTTGCCCTGTTCGGCGGCTTCGCGCTCGACCACCGGCACGCAGATCACCAGGTCGCCCAGCAGCGGGATATCGAGCAGGTCGTCGGGGACATCGGCCGGGAACGACAGCACATTGGTCGCGTAGTCCTTGTGCCGATAGTTGTGGTTCAGCTCGCGGCCTTCGGTTTCGTCGACCAGGCGAATGGTCATTTCCGAATCGGCGCTGCGCTGGCGCAGGGCCAGTTCGCACCAGCGGCGAAAGGCGGTGTCATCCGGGGCGGCAGCATCCGTGGCCCGTTGAATATCGAGTTCAAGCATCTTTGCCTGGCGCCTCGGGCTTGGCCTGGCGGGCATCGAAGCGGTCGTAGGCCTCGACAATGCGCTGCACCAGTGGGTGACGAACCACATCTTTGGGTTGGAAGTGGGTGAAACTGATCCCCGGAACGTCCTTCAACACCTCGATGACGTGCGCCAGGCCCGACTTGGTGCCACGGGGCAGGTCGACCTGGGTGATGTCACCGGTGATGACCGCGGTGGAGCCGAAGCCGATACGGGTGAGGAACATCTTCATCTGTTCCAGTGTGGTGTTCTGGCTCTCGTCGAGGATGATGAAGCTGTTGTTCAGGGTGCGGCCACGCATGTAGGCCAGCGGGGCGATCTCGATTACCTGACGCTCGATCAGCTTGGCCACGTGTTCGAAGCCGAGCATTTCGTACAGGGCGTCGTACAGCGGGCGCAGGTACGGGTCGATCTTCTGGGCCAGGTCGCCGGGCAGGAAGCCGAGCTTTTCGCCCGCCTCTACCGCCGGGCGCACCAGCAGGATGCGGCGCACCTGTTCGCGTTCCAGCGCGTCCACGGCGCAGGCCACGGCCAGGTAGGTCTTGCCGGTACCGGCCGGGCCGATGCCGAAGTTGATGTCGTTGGCCAGGATTTCCTTGACGTAGCGTTGCTGGTTGACCCCGCGCGGGCGGATGTTGCCCTTGCGCGTGCGCAGCGACACGCTGACCTCGTTGACGGCCGGGTTGTCGATGTTCTCGACGGTCGATTCCTGCAGGTACAGGTGCACGGTTTCCGGGGACAGGTCGCTGGCCTTGGTCTCGCGGTAGAGACGGCGCAGCAGCTGTTCGGCAGCGGAGGTGGTCTTGGGTTCGCCGATCAGTTCGAACTGATTGCCGCGGTTGCGGATCTCGATGGCCAGGCGCTGTTCGATCAGGCGCAGGTGCTCGTCGAACTGGCCGCACAAGTTGGCGAAACGGTGGGCCTCGAAAGGTTCGAGGATGAAACGATGGGGTTGTATGGGTGCGTTCAAGGTCGTTTTTAGCCGCTCGACGGCAATGGATGTGAACTCAAGAATAACCCTTGAATGCCAGTGGCGAAAGCACTGAAACGTTCAACGGTATGTATGGCCTGCTCCGGCCCTATCGCCGGCAAGCCGGGCTCCCACAGATATTGCACAGGCCTGAAGCTTGCGCAGTACCTGTGAAAGCTGGCTTGCCGGCGATGAGGCCGGGACAGGCAACACAGATCAGCAAACCTGTCTGCTATGATGCCCGCCTTTTCTTACGCATGTGTTATCCCGACGAACATGAGCAAACGCGAACCTGCCATCTATAAAGTGATCTTCCTCAACCAGGGGCAGGTCTTCGAGATGTATGCCAAGCAGATCTACCAGAGCGACCTGTGGGGGTTCCTGGAAATCGAGGAGTTCGTGTTCGGCGAGCGTTCGCAGCTGGTGGTGGACCCGAGCGAGGAGAAGCTCAAAAGCCAGTTCGATGGGGTGATCCGCAGCTTCGTGCCGATGCACTCGATCGTGCGCATCGACGAGGTGGAGCGACTGGGCACAGCTAAGATCAGCGAAGCCAAGGGCGGCGGCAACGTGATGCCGTTCCCCATGCCGATGCCGGAAAAGTAACCCTCAGGGGAGTGGCGAGAACGGCGTTCGCCCTTCGGCGTTCTGCAGTTCGAGCAGGTACTTGCGGAAGATCTGGCCGAGCACCTGGGTGGCATGCTCCAGCTCGTCGCGGGGCATTTGCTCGGTCACTTCGTCGGCCATGTCCAGCGCATCCTCGGCGCCGTTGACCGCGGCCATCTTCAGCAGGATGTAGGCCTGCACATTGTTGGCCTTGACCCCTTCACCACGGAAGAACATGGCGCCCAGGCGGTACTGGGCCTCGGCGTGGCCTTGCAGCGAGGCCTTTTCGAACCAGTTCAAGGCTTTGCCCAAATTTTTCGGCGTTTGCGTGTAGTAGTAATCGCCCAGTTCGAATTGCGCCTGGGCATCCCCCGCCGTTGCCGTCTGCTCACAAGCCTTGAGGGCGTTTGCCAAGTCTTCAGGCTGGACATTCAAGGTGCAGCGGCCCGTCGCCGGAATCAGCAACGAGTTACCGCCCTCCGCCAGGGCCAGCAGGGGCTGAAGAAGCAACAGGCAGCCCAGGGTCAGGGCGCGGCCGGTGCGGTTCATGGGGATCGACTTACCTCTGCAAAGCTGCGGCCAATGTCTCTGGTGGCACATTATGGGATAAGCAGCGCCAACCTTACAAAGTTTTACTCGAATTTCTGCTTGGTTGGGGAAGTCAGCTGATTGTGCATGGGTATTTGTTGCCTGTACCGGCCTCTGTGGGAGCGGCCTTGTGTCGCGAAAGGGCTGCGAAGCAGCCCCAGCAATCTGTGCATTACTGCTGAAGTCCTGGGGCCGCTTTGCGGCCCTTTCGCGACACAAGGCCGCTCCCACAAAAGCGCGGTGCAGCGTGTTATTTCAGGGCTGCAAAAGCCTTCTCAGCCGCATCCAGGGTGATCTGCAGCTCCTTGTCGCCGTGGGCGATGGAGGTGAAGCCGGCCTCGAACGCGCTCGGCGCCAGGTACACGCCACCATCGAGCATCAGGTGGAAGAAGCGCTTGAAGCGCTCGGCATCGCTGGCCATCACGTCTTCGAAGGTGACGATGTCGTCGGCACCGCTGAAGTACAGGCCGAACATGGCACCGGCCTGGGTGGTGACGAACGGCACGCCAGCGGCATCGGCGCGCTGTTGCAGGCCGTCGAGCATGCGGCTGGTGTAGTCGGTCAGCTCGGCGTGGAAGCCCGGGCGGCTGATCAGCTTAAGGGTGGTCAGGCCGGCGGCCATGGCCAGCGGGTTACCCGACAGGGTACCGGCCTGGTAGACCGGGCCGAGCGGGGCGATGCAGCCCATGATTTCACGCTTGCCGCCGAAGCAGCCGACCGGCATGCCGCCACCGACGATCTTGCCGAAGGTCGACAGGTCCGGCTTGATGCCGTAATGGCCCTGGGCGCCGCCGAGCGAAACGCGGAAACCGGTCATCACTTCGTCGAAGATCAACACCACGCCGTGCTTGTCGCACTGCTCGCGCAGGCCTTCGAGGAAGCCTGGCGCCGGCGGTACGCAGTTCATGTTGCCGGCTACCGGTTCGACGATGATGCAGGCAACGGTCTGGCCGACTTCGGCCAGGGTTTTCTCGACGGCGGCGATGTCGTTGAACGGCAGGGTCAGGGTGTGCTTGGCGAAGTCCGCCGGCACGCCCGCCGAACTTGGCACGCCCTGGGTCAGCAGACCGGAGCCGGCTTTAACCAGCAGGCTGTCGGAGTGGCCGTGGTAGCAGCCTTCGAACTTGATGATGGCGTCACGGCCGGTGTAGCCACGGGCCAGGCGGATGGCGCTCATGGTGGCTTCGGTGCCCGAGCTGACCATGCGCACCATCTCCATGGACGGCACCAGCGAGCAGACCAGATCGGCCATCTCGGTTTCCATGGCGGTCGGGGCGCCATAGGACAGGCCGTGCTCCAGCTGCCTGCGTACCGAGTCCAGTACCTCTGGGTGGCCGTGGCCGAGGATCATCGGGCCCCAGGAGCCGACGTAGTCGACGTAGCGCTTGTCATCCTCGTCAACGACGTAGGCGCTTTCGGCATGCTTGAAGAACAGCGGCGTGCCGCCAACGCTCTTGAAAGCGCGGACCGGCGAGTTGACGCCACCGGGAATGTGCTTCTGGGCTTGGGCGAACAGGGCTTCGGAACGGGACATGGGGGTTCTCTCGAATCAGGATGCGAACAAGGCGTTGAAGGCGCGGGCGCGGCGGGTGACTTCCTGCACGCTGTCGGCACCGAACAGGCCGTGGATCACCGCCAGCAGGTCGGCGCCATGGGCGACCAGCGGGGCGGCGTTGTCGAGGGTAATGCCGCCGATCACCGCGATCGGCAGTTTCACCTGGGCGCGGGCCTGCTCCAGCAGTTCGATGTTGGCAGCGGGGGCACCCGGCTTGGTGACGGAATTGAAGAAGCGGCCAAAGGCCACGTAGCTGGCGCCTTCGTTGGCAGCCTGGGTGGCCAGTTCGAGGCTGGCGTGGCAGGTGGAGCCGATGATCGCCTGGCGGCCGAGCAGGGCGCGGGCCGGGGTCAGCGGGCCGTCGGTCTGGCCCAGGTGCACGCCGACGCCCAGGCGCGCGGCCAGTTCGGCGTCGTCGTTGATGAGCAGCTGGGTGCCGTAGCGCTCGCAGAGCTTCAGCAGCCCTTCGGCTTCACGCAGGCGGCGCGCCGCGTCGTCACTTTTGTCGCGGTACTGCAGCAGGCACACGCCGCCTTCCAGTGCCGCCTCGACATGGGACAGAAAACGGCCAGCGAGCAGCTGGCTGTCGGTGATGGCGTACAGACCGCGTAGCTTCATTGGAGGCCTCGTGTCAGGAGCAGAAATCCAGCGGCAGGCGGCGTGGCACGAATTGGCCCTTGCCCAGTTGTTCGGCGTCACGCAGTGTGCGCCAGGTGTAGTCCAGGGCGCTGCGGACGGCGCTTTCCAGCTGCTCGCCGAGGGCCAGGCGGCCGGCCAGGGCGCTGGCCAGGGTGCAGCCCGAGCCGTGGTAGCTGCCCGGCAGGCGCTGGCAGGTCCAGGTGTGGCGCTGGCCGTCGCGGCAGTACAGGCGGTTGTGAATTTCGTCTTCGTCGCCGTGACCGCCGGTAATCAGCAGGTGTCTACAGAACGGCAACAGTTTCTCGGCACACTCGTCGGCGGTGCCTTCGGGCAGTTCGGCAAGTATGCGGGCTTCGGGCAGGTTCGGCGTGGCGATGGTCGCCAGCGGCAGCAGGCGTTCGCGCAGGGCGTAGCCCACTTCGTCCTTGCCCAGGCGGCCACCACCACCGGCACGCAGCACCGGGTCGCAGACCAGCGGCAGGTGCGGGTGGGCGGCCAGCAGTTCGGCGACAGTGTCGACCATTTCGATCGAACCGAGCATGCCCAGCTTGACGGCGGCCACCGTAGAGTCGGCCAGCACGGCGTTGGCCTGGGCCAGCACCCACTCGCGGTCGAGCACGCGGAAGTCGGAAACGTTGACGGTATCCTGCACGGTCAGGGCGGTCACCGCGGGTGCGGCGTGACAGCCTTGGGCGATCAGGGCTTCGATATCTGCCTGCAGGCCGGCGCCGCCACTGGGGTCGTGGCCGGATAGACAGAGGACAACGGGGCGGGAGCTGTAGGTATTCATGGTCGGCGAGCTTACCACCAATCCTGTTTGGGCGGATCGTCCTACAAACGAGTTTTGTTGATCATAAGGTCAGATTTTTGCCTGTTTAATTTCTGAAAACATTGATTTAGAGCCTTTTCTTTGTGATTGGATATGGTCGATTGCCAGGTTGCGAAGCTATGCTAGAGTGCTCGGATAACTCTACAAACGGGTTCTGCCGGATCGTGTCGTCTCAAACGGATGGGAGGCAACCGCGACTCGACTGGACAGGCCATGCTGGGGCTGTATGCGCTATTTGCTGATTGTGCTTCTGGGCTTGCTGCCCGTGCTGGCCGGGGCAGTCGATTTCGACGCAGCTACCCGGCATCTTCCGCTGGGCAAGGCCATGCAGGTTTATGAAGACCCCGATGGCAGTGCCAGCATCAACCAGGTCAGTGCCCCTGGGTTCGCCAAGCATTTTCGCCCCCATCACGAAGAGGTGTTGAACGCCGGTTACTCCACTTCGGTGTTCTGGCTCAAGGTCGAACTGCGGCCGGTCGCCGCGGCCGGCGCCGCCCCACGGCAATGGCTGCTGGAGCTGGCCTATCCACCGTTGGACCACCTCGAGTTGTACCTGCCCGACAGCAGTGGCAGTTACCGCCTGGCCCGGCGCACCGGCGACGCCTTGCCCTACCAAAGCCGGCAGATCCTGCAGAACAACTACCTGTTCGAACTGCAGCTGCCGCCTGGCCAGGTGACCACTGCCTACCTGCGGCTGCACAGCCAGGGCTCGGTGCAGGCGCCGCTGGCACTGTGGTCCGCCCAGGCCTACATGGAGGAGCAGCCCACGCGCCTGTATGTACTGGGGATGATCTACGGCGTGCTGCTGGTGATGCTGGTGTACAACCTGTTCATCTACCTCAGCGTGCGCGACGTCAGCTACCTCTATTACATCCTCTATATCGCCTCGTTCGGCTTTTACCAGGTGTCGGTGAATGGCGCCGGTGTGGCCTACTTCTGGCCGGACAGCCCGTGGTGGGCGAATGCTTCGACGCCGTTGTTCATCGGTGCCGCTGGCCTGTTCGGCTGCCAGTTCGCCCGGCATTTCCTGCAACTGGGCAGCATCAGCCGTGGTTTCGACCGGCTGCTGCAGCTGCTGATGCTGGGTGGCGCGCTGGTCATGGTGCTGGCGGTGAGCATGCCCTACGGCGTCGCGCTGCGCATGGCTACGGTGCTGGCATTGCTGTTTACCGTGAGCATCTTCGCGGCCGGGCTATACGCCTGGTGGCGTGGTTTGCGCGTGGCTCGCTGGTTCATCATCGCCTGGACGGCGTTCCTGCTCGGTGGCCTGGTCAACACCCTGATGGTGCTGGGCTACCTTCCGAACCTGTTCATCACCATGTATGCCAGCCAGCTGGGCTCGGCGCTGGAGGTGGCTTTACTGTCGCTGGCGCTGGCCGACCGCATCAACAGCCTGCGCGAGCAGCAGGCGCAGACCTTGCGTGACACCGGGCGCACACTGGAGCAACTGAACCTGCAACTGGCCAGGAGCAACCGGCTGAAAGACGAATTCCTTGCCAGCGTGACCCATGAACTGCGCACGCCGATGAATGGCGTGATCGGTTCGCTGGAGCTGATGCATACCCTGCCGATGGAGGCCGAGATGGCCCAGTACCACCGCACGGCGGTGGGGTCGGCCCAGGGCATGATGGATATGGTTGATGCCATTCTTACCTTGTCCGAACTGCAGGCCGGCCGCCTGCGTGCGCAGCTGGCGCCGTTCAGCCTGCGTGATCTGCTGCAGGGCGTGCGTGCCGGTTATGCCGGGCAGGCTTTGGGCAAAGGCTTGTACCTGAGCCTGGACATCCCGGCCGATGTGCCGGACGGGTTGCTGGGCGATGCTCAGAAGCTGGCACGCTGCCTGGGGTGCCTGGTGGACAACGGTTTGAAGTTCACCCACCAGGGCGGGGTGATGATCCAGGTGCGCGGGCGCCGGGTGGGGCCTGACGACCTGTCGCTGACCTTTATGGTCAGCGACAGCGGTATCGGCTTCGATGACCTCGACCAGGCGACCCTGTACCAGCGCTTCTTCCAGGTCGATGGCTCGATGACCCGGCGTTATGGCGGGCTGGGGATTGGTTTGTCGATCTGCCGGCAGATGGGGGAATTGCTGGGGGCACGGTTGTCGCATGAATCGACGCGGGGGTTGGGGAGCCGGTTCGAGTTGAGTTTGAACATGGCTATTGCGCAGGTGCAGATGGCATCGAATGTTCTGCAGGCGCGACGGTCGCTTTAAAGGTTTTCGCAGGCTGTGCTACGCACGCGATTTATCGCTGACCGGCGCTAAGGGTGCATCAATCTTCTTGCTGCTCTGCGGCCCTTTCGCGACACAAGCAGCACCTGCAACTGACCGCGTTTCACGCTCTTTAGTCATTAATGTCACTTTGACTGACTCCCAGGGAGTGCTTCACTGGGTCTCTCAAGCCTACCCGGATCCAGGAGCCCCCGATGAACCTGCACCAGTACGCTGAAACCCACGAAGTCACCAACCAGCCACCGCCCCTCGACGGTGCCAACCTTTACCGCCTCGACCTGCCGCTACAGGAATGGTCTCGGCGTTTCGGTGCGGGTTGGGCCGAATCGCGGATCGATACCTACGGGGCACTGGCCGGCGGCCCGCTGATGCAGGCGGGCTTCCTGGCCAATGCACACAAGCCGGAGTTCAGCAGCCACGACCGCTACGGCCATCGCATAGACCTGGTCGAGTTCCACCCCGCCTACCACGAACTGATGCGCACCGCCGTCGAGCACGGCCTGCCGTCGCTGCCATGGGCCGAACCCCGCCCAGGCGCCCATGTGGCGCGGGCTTCGATGACCTACCTGCACAGCCAGGCCGAGGCCGGTACCGGCTGCCCGCTGACCATGACCTTCGCTGCCGTGCCAGCGCTGCGGCTGCAACCCGAACTGGCCGAATACTGGCTGCCGAAAATCCTCGCCTGCGAGTACGACCCGCGTAACGTCGGCGACCGTCACAAGGCCGGGGTCACCCTGGGCATGGCCATGACCGAAAAGCAGGGCGGCACCGATGTACGGGCCAACACCACCCGAGCTTATCCGGTCGGCGCCACGGGCCCGGGGCAGCCCTACGAACTGGTCGGGCACAAGTGGTTCTGCTCGGCGCCGATGTGCGATGCCTTTCTGACCCTGGCCCAGACCGAAAAAGGCCTGAGCTGCTTCCTGCTGCCGCGTCACCGCCCGGATGACAGCCGCAACCAGTTCTATATCCAGCGCCTGAAGAACAAGCTGGGCAACAGCTCCAACGCCTCCAGCGAGGTGGAATTCCGCGGTGCCCTGGCGTGGATGGTCGGGGAAGAAGGGCGGGGCGTGCCGACCATCATCGAAATGGTGGCCATGACCCGCTTCGACTGCATGGTCGGCTCCAGCGCCCTGATGCGCCAGGCGCTGACCCAGGCGACCCACCATTGCGCGCACCGCAAGGTCGGCGGGCGGCTGCTGAGCGAGCAGCCGTTGATGCAGAACGTGCTGGCCGACCTGGCGTTGGAAAGCGAGGCCGCGCTGGCCTTGAGCCTGCGCATGGGGCAGGCGCTGGAACAGCTGGAAGACCCGCAGCAGGCGCATTTCGCCCGGCTGGTCACGGCGGTGGGCAAGTACTGGATCTGCAAGCGCGCGCCGGCCATGATCAACGAGGCCGCCGAGTGCCTGGGCGGGGCAGGTTATGTGGAAGACAGCATCCTGCCACGGCTGTACCGCGAAGCGCCGGTCAACTCGACCTGGGAAGGCTCGGGCAATGTGCAGTGCCTGGATGTGCTGCGGGCCTTGTCCAAGGAGCCGGGCGTGCTGGATGCGCTGTTCGCCGAGCTGGGCGATGGGCACGGGGACCCGCGTCTGGCGGCGCACATCGGCAACCTCAAGGGGGCGTTTGCCGACACTGGTGACATGCAGTACCGCGCGCGGCAACTGACCGAGGATATTGCCCTGGCGCTGCAGGCCAAGCTGTTGCTGGAGGCGGGTAATGCGGTGGTCAGTGATGCGTTTATCGACAGCCGCTTGACGGGGGGCGGGCGCGTGTACGGGGCGTTGCCGCGGGGTGTGGATGTGGCGGCATTGGTGACCAGGGCGACGCCAGCCTGGGCAAACTGAGCTGGCTTCTTCGCGGGCACGCCCGCTCCCACAGGTACTGCGTCGTACTTGAGGGCAGTGAAGATCCTGTGGGAGCGGGCGTGCCCGCGAATGGATGCAACACCGATCAATGGGGGTGTATTTAGCCAAGAAGGCAGGCAAGATGGTTCACATGCATGTCCAGACAGGAAGCACAGTGTGAGCCAAGCTTTTGTAGTCGTTGATACCCCCGAGCAGGCCGTCGACCGTCTGGCGGCCCTGCATGAACAGGCCACCGGGGCCCTTAGCCAGGCCCTCAAGCGTTACCTGAAGGACCGTACCGAGCCGGGCGTCGAAGAGCGCGACCTGTTCCGCTACCCGGCGCTGCGCCTGACCTATTACAGTCACGGTGAAGTCGCCGCCACCACGCGGGCCTACGCCAAGGTCCAGGTGGCCGGTACCTACAGCGTCACCATCACCCAGCCGGCTGCTTTTCGTGGCTACCTGCTGGAGCAACTGCGCCCGCTGATGCACGACTACACCGTCACGGTAGAGGTCGGCGTCAGCGAACAGAACATCCCTTACCCCTACGTGGTCGACCAGGGCGACGAACTGGCCGGCAGCGGCATCACCGCCGCGCAGCTGGCGCGGGTGTTCCCCAGCACCGACCTGTCGGCTGCCACCGACAACATCGCCGACGGGCTGTATGACTGGGGCGGTGCCGAAACCTTGCCGCTGGCGCTGTTCGATGCCGCTCGGGTCGACTTCTCGCTGCGTCGCCTGGTGCACTACACCGGCAGCGACTGGCGCCATGTGCAGCCGTGGATCCTGCTGACCAACTATCACCGCTATGTCGACCAGTTCATCAGCCACGGCCTCGACCAGTTGCGTGACGACCCGCGCTTCGTGCGCATGGTGCTGCCGGGCAACGTGGTGATCGAAAAGGGCATGGACCACGGTGAAACCCAGGCCCTGGTGGCCAGCGTGATCTGGCACCGCTACCAGATGCCGGCGTATCACCTGATCGCCGCTGATGGCGACGGCGTCACGCTGGTCAACATCGGCGTCGGCCCGTCCAATGCCAAGAACATCACCGACCACCTGGCCGTGCTGCGCCCGCACTGCTGGCTGATGATCGGCCACTGCGGCGGCCTGCGGCAGTCGCAGACCATCGGCGATTATGTGCTGGCACACGCCTACATGCGCCGTGACGGCATTCTCGACCGGGTGGTGCCGCCGAACATCCCGATTCCGGCCCTGGCCGAAGTGCAGCTGGCCTTGCAGGAAGCCGCCGCGCAGGTCACCGGCGAGCGTGGCGAACAGCTGAAGAAGCGCCTGCGCACCGGCACCGTACTGACCTACGACGACCGCAACTGGGAGCTGCGCTGGGCCCAGGAGCGGCCGCTGATCAACCTGTCGCGTGCCGTGGCGGTGGACATGGAAAGCGGTACCATTGCCGCCCAGGGTTACCGCTTGCGCGTGCCGTACGGCACCTTGCTGTGTGTGTCCGACAAACCGCTGCACAGCGAGATCAAGCTGCCGGGTTCGGCCAACGCCTTCTATAACCGGGCGGTCAGCCAGCATCTGAAGATCGGCATTGCCGCCCTCGACCTGCTGCGCACCGAGCTCAACTCGCTGCACTCGCGTAAACTGCGCAGTTTCGATGAGCCGCCGTTCCGCTGAGGATCCATGTCACTGCCACCCCGTTCCAAGCCGCGCCGTCCCCAGGCGCGGCCTGCCACCGGCCCGCGTCGCCAGCCCAAGGCCCCACCGGCCGAGCCGCGCCTGATCCTGTTCAACAAACCGTTCGACGTGCTGACCCAGTTCAGCGACGGCGACGGGCGCGCGACGCTCAAGGACTTCATCGACATCCCCGGCGTGTACCCGGCCGGGCGGCTGGACCGCGACAGTGAAGGCCTGTTGCTGCTGACCAACGATGGCGGCCTGCAGGCGCGCATTGCCGACCCGAAGCACAAACTGGCCAAGACATACTGGGTTCAGGTGGAGGGGGAGCCGAGCGAGGAGCAGTTGCAGCGCTTGCGCGATGGCGTGGAACTGAACGATGGGCCGACCTTGCCGGCCGAGGCGCGGCGCCTGGACGAGCCCGAGCTGTGGCCGCGCAACCCGCCGGTGCGTTTTCGCAAGAGCGTGCCGACCAGTTGGCTGGAGCTGGTTATTCGCGAAGGGCGTAACCGCCAGGTACGGCGGATGACGGCGGCGGTGGGGTTGCCGACCTTGCGCCTGGTGCGGGTGCGGATTGGCGACTGGGCGCTGGATGGGTTGGAGCAGGGCTGCTGGCGCGAAGTGGCGGCGAAGTTGCAGCGCTAGCGGGGGCCGCTTTGCGGCCCATCGCGACACAAGGCCGCTCCTACAGGTGCAGCGCAAACTCAGGCATTGTGCGATCCCTGTAGGAGCGGCCTTGTGTCGCGAAAGGAGCGCAAAGCGCTCCCGGCTTTCTTGAGCCTTACACCCCTTCGAGAAACCCCACCACCACGCTCTTGATGATAAAGGCCAACACCCCCAGCCCCAGCACGAAGAACAGGATCAGCGTCCCGAACCGCCCGGCCTTGGACTTTTTCGCCAGGTCCCAGACGATGAAACCCATGAAACCGATCAACACGGTGACCAGGATGATCATCATCCACTCTTCGAATACGGCGGGATCCATCGGTGTTCTCCAGGCGGTTTGAGCGTCCGATTATACGCCTGCTGGCGCAGGCATTAACGCAGGTGGGTCAAGGGCAGCTCGGTGCTGGCCAGCACCTGGTTCAGCACGAAGCTCGAACGCACGCTGGTGACGCCTTCAATGCGGGTCAGGCTGCCTAGCAGCAGTTTCTGGTAATGGTCCATGTCGGGCACCACCACTTTCAGCTGGTAGTCGGCATCCATGCCGGTGACCAGGCTGCATTCAAGCACCTGGGGCAGGTTGCGGATGGCCGCCTCGAAGGTTTCGAAACGCTCCGGGGTGTGTCGGTCCATGCCGATCAGCACATAGGCAGTCAGGCTCAGGCCCAGCTTCTTGCGGTCGAGCAGGGCCACCTGGCGCGAGATGTAGCCATCGTCCTCCAGTTGCTTGACCCGACGCGAGCATGGCGAAGGCGACAGGCCGATGCGTTCGGCCAGTTCCTGGTTGGAAATGCGCGCATCGCGCTGCAATTCGGCGAGGATGCTCAGGTCGTAGCGGTCAAGTTTGCTCATGGGTTATGCCTTTTCTGTTCGGATTGCGGTGAATTATCAATCCAGGGTGAAAAATTGCGCAAGTGCTATTTATCCAAGCAATCTTCGCAATCATCTGCCGCGGCCTGTCCGGTATCTTTATCCACAGAATCACTGCCCGGACATCAGTCCACGGCGACGCGCCCTAGGCGGGCGGTCGCGGCCAGCCATCCAACAGGATCTGCAGGCCCCCGGGCTACACACCTTCCAGAAGACGGTGTGAGGTGAGCCGGCGCCACAAGTGCCGAGCACGGACGACAATTCCTGAAGGGAGGCCCAGCGGCCTCCCTTTTTTCATGTCCGGAAATTTAATTGGCCTGCATGACAGGCGCGGTAGACTGGCTGTGGTTGCCGTATTTTCTACCGAGAGGAACAGCATGAAGTCGCGCATCTGGCAGTTGGCAGGTGTTGGTGTGTTGGGGTTGAGCATCAGCCTCGGGGCCATGGCCGAAGGGCCGGGCGAAGGGGCGCCGGGCCGCTCGCTCAATTCGCGTGACGAAGTGCAGCAGACCCAGCCGCCACGCCAAGGCTATTACCAGGACATTCCCCGCCGCCATGGCGATAACCACCACTGGGAAGCCGGTGGCCCGGGGCAACGGCCTGGCGGTGACTGGCAGGGGCGCCCGGATGGTCATGGCAATGGCTGGGGGCCGGGGCCGCAGTATCGCCCGGGTCACACCATCGATCATTTCCCGGACCGCTACTGGAAAGTGCCCTACCGTGGCGATGACTACTTCTACTCCGGCGGTTACTGGTATCGCCCCCATGGTGGCCGTTATGTGGTAGTGACCCCGCCCCTTGGCGTGCGAGTCGACTATCTGCCGCCCTATGCGCGGGAAGTCTGGCTGGGCGGGGCGCTGTTCTTCCTGGTGGCCGATACCTATTACCAGTACCTGGCCGATAGCCGCGAGTACGTGGTGGTCAATCCGCCGGTTGCGGTGCCGGCACCTGTAGGCGGTGGGTATGACGTGGTGGCCTACCCGATGTACGGGCAAGGGCGGGAACAGCAGGATCAGGACCGTTACCAGTGCCACCGCTGGGCGGTGAACCAATCAGGCTTCGACCCGGCGACGGCGACTTATGCACCGCCGGCCACTGTGGCGGACAACTACCGGCGGGCGCTGGGCGCTTGTTTCAGCGGCCGAGGCTACAGCATCAACTGATCCAGATATGCTGCCTGTCCCGGCCCTATCGCCGGCAAGCCAGCTCCCACAGGAACCGCGCCGGCCTGAAGCCATGTTTAGTGCCTGTGGGAGCTGGCTTGCCGGCGATAGGGCCCTTGCAGGTTCACACCGGATCCGCATGCACCATCACATCCGCCTGTGGATAACGCTGGCGGATCACCTTCGAGGCCTCCACGCACAAGGCATGCGCATCATGCAGCGGCAATTGCCCCGGCATCTCCAGATGCAGCTGCACGAACCACTGGTTGCCCGACACCCGCGTACGCAGGTCGTGCACGCCTTCAACCCCGGGAATGGCCAGCACCAGCGCAGCCATGTCTTCACCAACATCGCCGGGCAGTTCCTGGTCCATCAGGATGGCCGTACTCTCCCGCGCGATCTGCAGCGCGCTCCAGAGGATATAGACAGCGATACCCAAGCCGAACAGCGCATCCAGCTGCGGCCAGCCAAAGCGTGCCAGCAGCAGGGCCAGCAGGATGCTGCCGTTGAGCAGCAGGTCCGAGCGGTAGTGCAGGGAGTCGGCCCGCACCGCCGTGGAGCCGGTCAGGCGGATGACCTTGTGTTGCAGTGCCAGCAGGGCAAGAGTCAGCACCAGCGACAGCACCATCACCCCGATACCGACAGCGGTATCGCCCAAGGGTTGCGGCGTGTGCAGGCGGTCAACCGCTTGCACCCCGATCAGCACCGCACTGACCCCGATGAACAGCGCCTGCGCCATACCGGCCAGGGCTTCGGCCTTGCCATGGCCGAACCGGTGGTCGTTGTCGGCTGGCCGCAGGGCGTAGTGCACGGCCAGCAGGTTCAGGAACGAGGCAACAGCGTCCAGTGCCGAGTCGGTCAGCCCGGCCAGCAGGCTGACCGACCCGCTCAGCCACCAGGCCAGCGCCTTGCTCAGGACCAGGATGCTGGCCACCGCCAGCGATGCGCGAGTGGCCAGGCGTAGCAGGCGCTGGTGTTCAGCCGGGGTGGTCATCATCCGTGGGTAGCGTCCTTGTGCTTCAGGCAGCAGGCACCAGGCTGGCCAACTGCTCGATGCTGCCGCGATGCTGGATCAGCCGCGGGTCGTTCAGCGGCAGGCGCTGACCCAATTCGCTTTCCAGAATGGCCTGCAACTTCAGGTTGTCGACCTTGCCATCGGGGCTCACGGCTTCGCGCAGTTTGACCGGGTCGACCTGGGCGGATCGCCCGCCTGGGTAATAGATGGCGCCCGTGGCGAAGTCGATACCGAAGGCGATCAGCCCCGGGATTACATAGAACAGGATGCCGATGGCATCCATTGCGGCAACCACTGGGTCGATCTTGCCGCCGATCTGGCCACGACGTTCCGGGTACAGAATGGTGCCGCAGGCCGTCAGTTGGGTCAGCAAGGTGACGATGAGGGCGCCACCGATGACGCGGGATGGGATGCGCATGTAAAAACTCCGAAAAGGTATTCAGCAGGGCAAGCGAAACGCCTGCACCTGAAGCTAAGACCATGATAGGGCAGCTTGGGTTCGCCGTTATACTCGCCAGACTGTTCGAGGACCACCATGATTTCATTACCGATCGATGCTGTCTTGCCGGCCCTGCGCCAGGCCCTGGAAAACCGTGACGAAGCGGTGCTAGAGGCGCCGCCTGGCGCCGGCAAGACCACCCGAGTACCGCTGGCGCTGCTCAACGAGCCGTGGCTGGCCGGGCAGAACATTCTCATGCTCGAGCCCCGGCGTCTGGCAGCGCGGGCTGCGGCCGAGCGGCTGGCCAGCGAACTGGGCGAAAAGGTCGGCGAAACCGTGGGCTATCGCATCCGCCTGGACAGCAAGGTCGGGCCGAAAACCCGCATCGAAGTAGTGACCGAAGGCATCCTCACCCGCCGCCTGCAGGCCGACCCGGCGCTTGAGGGCGTGGGGCTGGTGATCTTTGACGAGTTTCACGAGCGCAGCCTCGATGCTGACCTGGCCCTGGCATTGAGCCTGAATGGCCGGGAATTGCTGCGAGACGACCCGCCACTGAAGATTCTGCTGATGTCCGCGACCTTGGAGGGCGAGCGCCTTTCGCGGCTGCTGGATGATGCCCCGGTGGTCAGCAGCGAAGGCCGCATGCACCCCGTCGACATCCGTTGGGGGCGGCCTTTCCAACCGGGTGAGTTCATCGAGCCACGGGTAGTGGACAGCGTGTTGCAGGCACTGGCTGACCAGACCGGCAGTGTGCTGGTATTCCTGCCAGGTCAAGCCGAGATTCGCCGGGTGCACCAGAGCCTGCA
Source organism: Pseudomonas sp. B10(2017) (assembly GCF_002113295.1). Lineage (NCBI taxonomy): Bacteria > Pseudomonadati > Pseudomonadota > Gammaproteobacteria > Pseudomonadales > Pseudomonadaceae > Pseudomonas > Pseudomonas sp. B10(2017). The sequence continues at coordinate 107,061 of NZ_NEJU01000003.1, read as the reverse complement.
GGAAGCGCTGGGCGAGCGCCCCGAGGTCCTGCTTTGCCCGCTGCATGGCGAGCTCGATCTCGACGCCCAGCGTGCAGCCATCGACCCGGCGCCCGAGGGGCTGCGCAAGGTAGTGCTGGCCACCAATATCGCCGAGACCAGCCTGACCATCGACGGCGTGCGCGTGGTGATCGACGCAGGCCTGGCCCGGGTACCGCGCTTCGATCCCGGCAGCGGCATGACCCGCCTGGACACCCAGCGCATCTCCCGCGCCAGTGCTACCCAGCGCGCCGGCCGTGCCGGCCGCCTGGAGCCCGGCGTGTGTTACCGCCTGTGGTCCGAGGCCCAGCATGAACAGCTGGCCGCACACGGCAGCGCCGAGATCCTGCAGGCCGACCTGGCCGGCCTGGCCCTGCAACTGGCACGCTGGGGCGTGACGCCCGAGCAGTTGCGCTGGCTCGACCAGCCCCCCACTGCCGCCTTCGCTCAGGCCCAGGACCTGCTGGCACGGCTCAATGCCTTCAAGCCCGGAAGCCGTGACAACCTCAGCGAACACGGCCAGGCCATGGCCGAGTTGCCGGCGCATCCACGTATCGCGCATCTGCTGTTGCGCGGCCAGGACCTTGGCCTGGCGCAGATGGCCTGTGATGTGGCTGCGCTGCTGGGCGAGCGGGATATCCAGCGCGGCGGTGGTGCTGATTTGCACAGCCGGCTGGCGCTGGTCAGTGGCGAAAGCAAGGCTGCCCGTGGCAGCCACGGCGGCGTGCAGCGTGCGCGCCAACTGGCTCGCCAGTACCGTGGCCTGTTGCGTGGCAAACCACGCGCGCCGGTCGTGGACCCCGATCACCCGCGCTGGCTGGGCGCGCTGCTGGCGCTGGCCTACCCTGACCGCGTCGCCCAGCAGCGCCGCGAAGGCGGTGCGGAATACCGGCTGGCCAACGGCCGAGCGGCGCTGTTTGCCGAAGTCGATGCACTGATGAAGTGCCCGTGGCTCGTGATTGCCGACCTGGGCAGCCGGCAGGGCCAGCGCGAAGAGCGTATCTACCTGGCCGCCGAGTTCGATCCGGCGCTGCTCGAGGGTGTTCTGGCCGAGCAGGTCGAGCGGGTCGATATCCTCGATTGGGACGAACGCGAGCAGGTGTTGCGCGCCGAGCGCCAAGTCAAGCTCGGCGAGCTGGTGCTCAGCCGCGAACCGCTGCCCGGCATGGATGACGAGGCGCGGGCTCGCGCTCTGCTTGGGCTGGTCCGGCGCAAAGGGCTTAACCTGCTGACCTGGACCCCCGAGCTGCGGCAATGGCAGGCGCGCGTAGCCTTGCTGCGTCAGCTGGACCTGGCCAAGGAAGGCCACAGTGAATGGCCCGACCTGGCTGATGAGGCCTTGCTCGCCCGCCTGGAAGACTGGTTGCAGCCCTACCTGGGAAAAGTGTCGCGGCTTAGTCACTTCGCCGCACTGGACCTGTCGTCGCTGTTGCGCAACTTGCTGCCCTGGCCGCTGCCGCAGCGCCTGGAAGAGCAGGCGCCGGCGCATCTGGCGGTGCCGTCCGGTTCCCACATTCGCCTGGACTACAGCGAGAACCCGCCGATTCTTGCTGTGCGCCTTCAGGAGTTGTTCGGCCTTGCCGATACACCGCGCATCGCCAATGGCCGCCAGCAGGTCAAGTTGCACCTGCTGTCACCAGCCCGCCGGCCTGTGCAGGTGACCCAGGACCTGGCCAATTTCTGGCGCACCACCTATGCCGAGGTGAAGAAAGACCTGAAAGGGCGTTACCCGAAGCATTATTGGCCAGATGACCCGTTGGTGGCCGAGGCGACGGCACGTGCCAAGCCGAGGGGGACATGACGGCAGCAATGGTACTCAAGGCGGCAGGGCACGCTGCATGGCGCATGTTACCTGCTGTTCGGAGGATGTAAGGCATGGCAGGCCATCGAACGGGAAACCTTTCGTGCTGCTGTTGGGCCGCAGTAATGAAAAGAATGGAGTGAGGCGGCGCCAGCTTCCTTTGTTCCCATCATATTCTTGAGGCCCTGCACGATGAATCTCAGTGATATCTCCACCGAAGATCCGATGTCTTTCAGCGCACTGAAAATTTTCGATTGCACCATTCATGCACTTCACCAGGGAGTTGCCCATCCGATAGTGCTCAGCACAGAGGAAGACTATGCCGAGTCCATCGTCCCAGGGCGTTGGGACTGGCTGATCAAAGGCGACCCCGGTCAAGCGTATGAGGACGGCCGCCGAATCTTCACATTCTACTTCCGCTCCCAAACCAGTGATCGGTTGCACTACAGTATATGTGGTACTTCAAGCCGCAAAGGGCGCCGGCTGGCCTGTAGCCATAAAGGTTATGTAGGTATGTACGCCGCTGCTGATGCGATCAATATCTTCAAGCTTCAACCCCTTGAGTGGGATGGACAGCAGCTTCGTTGCCGGTGGCGAGACCACCTTGGGCAGACTGTGGAAATAGGCGACAACCCAGGCGATGGTAAAAGTTTCGATCGGCAAGGTGGTTACCTCGATCACCTGAATGTAAATATCAGCGGTGACACCGATTTCCTGATCACACCAATCAGCTAAGCCTGCTGCGCATCAACGGTTAGATTGGGGTGCCAAAAGCATGAACAGCCGATACAGCACCACCGTGCTGAACAACTGCAGGAGCCCGCTGAGGCTGTCCATGGCCAGCTCCACGCCGGGCGATGGCTCGGGGAAGGCCATCAGCAGCAGCCCGTCGACCAGCCAGATCGGCGCCAGCACCCCTACGACGCAAATCATGATGTGCATGAAGTGCCCGGTGGTCATGCGTGTGATCTCGCGCATCGACTGGACCACTTGCAGACCAGGCAGCAACAGCAGCTACTCGGCGAACACCAGATCTGGATCTGCTCTCGATCAAGCCTTAGAAGGCGGTATTCAGCTGTCCTGCTGGAGCAGGAAGGTGAGTATTTCGCCTTCTTTTTTGTTCAGCAGGTACTGTGTCTGGCGGTTGTAATGTGGGGTGTCCAGGATGGCTCCCGCCCGGTAGCCCTGGTGATCACAACCGTCAGGTGATTGAGCAGTATGAACAGGCGATACAGCCCCGCAGTGCTGAACGACTACGCAGGCTGACTTCAATCGGAGAAACGCTGGATCAAAAATTCGACGGGTTCACCCTCGCGAGTGCTCAGGAAATCTGCCTCAAAATTAAGGCCTTCATGCCGAGCACCGTGGAATGGCCCTTCCTCAAATTTCCATACCCTTGCTTCTTTCTGGGTCCATAAGAACGGTAATTTTTCGTCATTGGTAAGTTGGCAGCGGATGGTGCTATCATCTATTTCCAGTGGTTGTAAGCCAATGGAGGCCTTTTTTTCGTTATGCCATGGTATTAAGCGGCTGTCTTTCAGAATATATCCATGGCCGCAACGATAGTGCCTAAGCTGGAATAGACCGCCGTCTAATGGTTTGAAACTCAACAGTTCCGTCTCGCCACGATTTTTTCTGAAATTGATTTTTTTCGCATGGTCAATCAGTTCAAAAGTTATGTCGTAAGGGGTGGGCTCGTAAAATATGGCCAGCGGTTTCTTGAGGCCTTCATCCAATCTGTACAGATGGGCAAAAAAATTCTGTTCGGTCCATGCTGGCAGGGATAACAAATCGTTCATCTCTTATCTCCTAATACAAAGCAGCGGTGAATGTTATTCTGACTTTTCCAACAGGAAGGTAATGGCCGAACCTTGCTCTACGTTCAGCTGGATCACTTCCTCTAGGTAATAGGGCACACCGCCGATGGCGCTCACTCTGAATCCGCGGTGATCACGCAGATGACAGAACAGCCCTTCATCGTTCAGATGAAGTGGTTCGATCTTCCAGTAATCGGTGACTTCTGCATTCGAGTAGAAACCGGGGTAGCCATTGCGGCTGACACCCAGTTTCTTGGCCTTCGAATCTCCTGGAATACTGATGTGATAATGCAGACGATCTTCGGTTCGAGAGTGGTAAGCGAACTCCATCAACAGCGAGTCCCCGTATCCATACGCCTCCAACCAGTCATCTTGGGGTGAGATACTCCAGGCGGACTTGTCGGTTTTGCGGCTCAGGCGCAGCCGTCCACGGTAATCGCCGCCGACCACATATAGCCTGCCGCTAAACGATCTTGAATATCCAGATTCAATGATTTCGTCCATGTTGCGATCCTCAAGTGGCTTTGAAGGTTTGTTAACCCTAATGCCACCGTGGGGCGTGCGAGCAGAACGAAGACTTTCCCGGATGCCTCAGGCCCCGGCTTCACCTTCCAGCAGCATGAACAGGCGATACAGCACCACGGTGCTGAACAGTTGCAGGACGCCGCTGAGGCTGTCCATGGCCAGCTCCATGCCGGGGGATGGCTCGGGGAAGGCCATCAGCAGCAGCCCGTCGATCAGCCAGATTGGTGCCAGCACGCCGACCACGCAAACCATGATGCGCATGAAATGCCCAGTGGTCATGCTGGCGCTGTCGCGCATCGACTGCACCACCGGGCGGCCGCGCAGTACCAGCAGGTATTCGGCGAACACCAGATTGATCATGATCCACACGCCCGGGAAGATGAACAGCGCAAGGCCGGCCATGATCAGCAGCGAGCTGATCAGGATCAGCAGGGCCAGTTGCGGCCACAGTTGCAGGGCACGGGCGAACAGGTCGCGCTTGGCGATGTCCTGACCGTTGCTGCGGGTGTCCAGGTACAGGATCAGCGCGGCGCTGTACAGCGGGTAGAACAGCAGGCTGATCAGCATGCCGTAGGCTGGTGATGCCTGGTCGCCCATCTGCCGGTACAGCAACTGGGTGAGCAAGGCTTCCAACACCACCAGCGGCAGGCACAGCTGGAGAATGTTTGGCAGGTGACGGCGGAAGAAGTACAGGGAGTCGCGCAGGACGCTCAGCGGATTCATCAGTCAAGATCGCATGGCAGTAAAAACAGGGGCTTAACTTTAGCCCAAAGCAGGCTTGGGGCTGTCACTTGCTGAAAAAAGTTTCACGCCGCCGGTGATTGAATCCCACGCCTGTACGCCCCATCTTTGACGCTGTCCGTTGTCCGCTACCCCACGAGGTCGCCCCATGAATACTGAAGAACAAACCCTGATCGATGGCCTGTTCGGCCGCCTCAAGCAAGCCGAGGATCCGAGCCAGCCACGTGATGCGCAGGCCCAGGCATGCATCGAGGAACATGTACGTCAGCAGCCGGCGGCGCCTTATTACATGGCCCAGGCGATTCTGGTGCAGGAGGCAGCGATCAAGCGCCTCGACGAGCAGAACAAGCAACTGGAAGCCGAACTGAAGCAGGCCCGTGCCCAGGCCGAGGCCGCCCGCGCCAGCAGTGCGCCGAGTAATGGCGGTGGTGGTTTCCTGTCCAGCATCTTTGGTTCGGCTGGGCGCAATGCGGCCCCGGCCGCGCAACCGCAGCGTCCCGCTGCAGCACCCGTGACATCTGGCGGTGGCTGGCGTGAGCCATCGGCGCCGGGCTTTTCCCAGCCACAAGCGCAGCAGCCTGGCTTTGGCGCTGCACCGGCACGCAGTGGTGCCAGCAGCTTCCTTGGCGGCGCGATGCAGACTGCAGCCGGTGTGGCGGGTGGCGTGTTGCTGGCGCAGGGCATCAGCAGCCTGTTCAACCACAACTCGCAGCCGGAGGAGGTGGTCGAGGTGATCAAGGAAGAGCCGGCGCCGGCCAGTGACAACGGTGGCTGGAACGACTCGGGGGCGCAGCAGCAGGTAGCTGACAACGGTGGCTGGGGCAGCGACCAGGGTGGTTATGCCGACAGCGATTATGGCAGCGATGATGGTGGGTTCTTCTCGGACGACGATTCGTACGTCTGACAGGTCTGGCATACTGCTGGCGATTTTGGGGGCGCTTTGCGCCCCTTTTGCGACACAAGGCCGCTCCTACAAGGGTACGCGAACCCCTGTGGGAGCGGCCTTGTGTCGCGAAAGGGCTGCACAGCTGCCCCCAGCAAACCAGGCCGACCAAGGGGTTCCAAGGTGAAAAAGATCGCGTTGTTCGCCGATGTGCAGAACCTCTATTACACCGTGCGCCAGGCCCACGGCTGCCATTTCAACTACACCGCCCTGTGGGCCGACGTCAGCCGCGAAGGCCAGATCGTCGAGGCCGTGGCCTATGCCATCGACCGTGGCGACAGCAAACAACAGCAGTTCCAGCAGATCCTGCGCAACCTCGGTTTCGATGTGCGCCTAAAGCCCTTCATCCAGCGCAGCGATGGCTCGGCCAAAGGTGATTGGGATGTGGGCATTACCCTGGATGTGATCGACGCCGCCAGCCGCGTCGACCAAGTGGTACTGGCCTCAGGCGATGGCGATTTCGATCTGTTGCTGGAGCGGGTGAGACAGCGCCATGGCACCGAAGCAGTGGTGTATGGTGTGCCCGGGCTTACCGCACTCTCGCTGATCCGTGCCGCCACCCGCTATGTGCCCATCGAGGGTGCGCTGTTGCTAAAACACTGAGATTTTTCATGGAACGTATCGCTGTCATCGACTTTGAAACTACCGGCATCAGCCCCGGTGCCGGCTGCCGCGCCACTGAGGTGGCGGTGGTGATGCTGGAGGGCGGGCGCATCGTCGAGCGCTACCAGAGCCTGATGAACGCGGGTGTGCCGGTACCGGCCTTCGTCGCCGGGCTCACTGGCATCACCACCGCCATGCTGCGCAGTGCGCCGCCGGTGGAGAAGGTGATGAACGAAGTGGCCGAGTTCGTTGGTGGCACCCCGCTGCTGGCACACAATGCCGCCTTCGACCAGAAGTTCTGGGACTACGAACTGGGCCGCATCGGCCGTAGCCGCACCCAGGCCTTCGCCTGCTCCTTGCTGCTGTCACGGCGCTTGTTGCCGGCGGCGCCGAACCACAAGCTGGGCACCTTGACCCGCTGGGCCGAGCTGCCGGATACCGGTACCGCGCACCGGGCCATGGCCGATGCCGAAATGGCCGCCAACCTGCTGCAACACCTGGCTGGCGTGCTGCGCCAGGGCCATGGTGTACAGCAACTCTCGCACGACCTGCTCTGCCGCCTGCAGAAAACACCTGCCGCGAAGGTTCGTGAAACCCTGGCCAGGTTCTGTTAGGGCTTCTTCTCCAGTTGCCCCAGCGGCACCCGTCGCTCCACTGCGCTGGAGAGAATGATCGAGGTCTTGCTGAAGCCGAATTGCGCGACCCGGTTGATCAGTTCTTCCAGCTCCGGCATCGAACCCACCGCTGCCTGCATGATGACGCAGGGGTCGCCGGTTACCCGATGGCATTCGGTCAATTGGGGTATCTGGGTCAACGCTTCGTAGGCCTGCTGGTTGCCGTGGCTGGCCAGGCGCAGTTCGATCACGCACTGGATCGGCAGGCCAATCTTGCTCATGTCGACCTTGGCCTGGTAGCCGGTGATTACTCCGCTGGCCTCGAGCTTGGCCACCCGCTCGGCCACCGCCGGCGCCGACAGGTTCACCTGGCGCGCCAGTTGGGCGAAGGTGGCGCGGCCGTTGTCGAGCAGGGCGGCGAGCAGCATGCGGTCGTACTTGTCCATGGAATTTCCCTGCCTGGTTTCGATTCGATTGAAAAGCATCCGAATAACCATGCAATGCAAAGTGTTCGGGTCATTTAAAGCTGCTTTGTAACTTAAGTTTACACAGTGGCCTTTCTAAACTAAGCCACCCGTAAACGGATTTCGAGTGTTTCCCATGCCTGCCTCCCGTCGCTTCCCGTTGTTGCTCATTGGCGCTTTCCTGGCCTTGTACCTGGTCTGGGGCTCTACCTACCTGTTCATTCGCATTGGCGTCGAGAGCTGGCCACCGATGCTCATGGCCGGGGTGCGCTTCCTGATTGCCGGGGGCCTGCTGTATGGTTTCTTGCGCTGGCGCGGTGTACCGGCACCGACCTGGCCGCAGTGGCGGGCTGCGGGGGCGATCGGTTTCCTGCTGCTCAGCTGTGGCAACGGTGGCGTGACCGTGGCCGAGCATGCCGGCGTGGCCTCGGGCGTGGCGGCGCTGGCGGTGGCGACCGTGCCGCTGTTCACCTTGCTGTTCGGCCTGCTGTTCGGGCACCGCAATTCGAAGCTGGAGTGGGCGGGGATAGCCCTCGGGTTGGTGGGTATCGGCCTGCTGAACCTGGGCTCCAACCTGCAGGCAAGCCCGATTGGCGCGGCGCTGATCATCTTTGCGGCAGCGTCGTGGGCATTCGGCTCGGTTTGGAGCAAGACCTTGCCGCTGCCTCAGGGGCCTATGGCCAGCGCCGCGGAAATGCTGGTCGGTGGCGCCGTGCTGTTGCTCGGCAGCGTGCTGTCTGGCGAGCGCATGACGCAGATGCCGACCGCTGCCGGCTGGGGGGCACTGGCCTACCTGGTGTTCTTCGGTTCGATCCTGGCGTTCAGTGCCTACATGTACCTGCTCAAGCACGTGCGCCCGGCAGCTGCCACCAGCTATGCCTACGTCAACCCGGCAGTGGCCGTTCTGCTGGGTATTGTCTTTGCCGGTGAGCAGATTGGTGCAGAAGAATGTGTGGCCATGGCGGTGATCATCGGTGCAGTGGTGCTGATCGGCCTACCGCAGTGGCGCAAGGCACCAGAGCCGGCGCAGCCATTGAAAGGCGAAATCTGCAAGTAGGTGGGGGTGATGCGGTAAACTTGCCGCCTTCGCTGAACCCCCCTGACGGTATTGCCATGAATTTCGCCAAACTCGGCCTGATCGAACCGCTGCTGCGCACCCTGCAGCAACTGGACTACACCACCCCGACCCCGGTGCAGGCCAAGGCCATCCCCGCCGTGCTGGCCGGCCGCGACCTGATGGCCGCGGCCCAGACCGGCACCGGCAAGACCGCGGGCTTTGCCCTGCCTGTGCTTCAGCGCCTGGCGCTGGAAGGCGAGAAGGTGGCCAGCAACTCGATCCGCGCACTGGTGCTGGTGCCCACTCGTGAGCTGGCCGAGCAGGTGCACAACAATGTGCGCGAGTATGCCGAGAACCTGCCGCTGAGCACCTACGCGGTGTATGGCGGGGTCAGCATCAACCCGCAGATGATGCGCCTGCGCCGTGGTGTCGACCTGCTGGTGGCCACCCCGGGGCGCTTGCTCGATCTGTTTCGGCAGAACGCCGTGAAGTTCAATCAGGTGCAGACCCTGGTGCTGGACGAAGCCGACCGCATGCTCGACCTGGGCTTTGCCGAAGAACTGCAGTCGGTGTACGCCGCGCTGCCACGCAAGCGCCAGACGTTGCTGTTCTCTGCCACTTTCTCCGACCAGATCCGCATGCTGGCGGGGCTGGCCCTGAATGACCCGCTGAGCATCGAAGTCAGCCCTCGCAATGCCACGGCCACCAGCGTCAAGCAGTGGCTGGTGCCTGTGGATAAAAAACGCAAGGTGGACCTGTTCTGCCACCTGCTGCGCAAGCAGCGCTGGAAGCAGGTGCTGGTGTTCGCCAAGACCCGCAACGGCGTCGATCAACTGGTAGAGCGTTTGCTGGCCGAGGGTGTGAATGCCGACGGCATCCACGGTGACCGCCCGCAAGCTACCCGCCAGCGCGCGCTGGACAGCTTCAAGGCCCGCGAAATCCAGGTGCTTGTGGCGACCGATGTGGCGGCCCGCGGCCTGGATATCGATGACCTGCCGCTGGTGGTCAACCTTGACCTGCCGATCGTTGCCGAGGATTACGTGCACCGCATCGGGCGTACCGGGCGGGCGGGCAACAAGGGCGAGGAGATTTCGCTGGTGTGTGCCGATGAAGTACAGCTGCTGGCGGCAATCGAAGTGCTGACCCGGCAGACCCTGCCGCGTCATGAAGAGCCGGACTTCATCCCTGACCACCGGGTGCCGATGACCGACGCCAGTGGCCAGGTGATCAAGAAGCCGAAGAAGCCCAAGAAGCCGAAGGAAAACAGCGCCAAGCGCGGGTTGGGGCGCTGGATGGACAGCGCTGAATCAGGTAGTGCCGAGCCGGCGGTGAAGGCGGTGCGCAAGGTGCCGAGCTTCAATGGTGGGGCGCGCAAGCGTAAGCCGTAGCCTGGGGAAGCTTGGCACCTGTGGGAGCGGGCGTGCCCGCGAAGCAGGCACCGCGGTGCATGGCACGGGCTTCGCCCGTGTTCGCGGGCACGCCCGCTCCCACAGTGGATCGAGTATGTGTCAGGATTTCAGCCAGCTTGCCGCCGCCCGCCCGGCGCGCAAGCCGCTGGCAAAGCACGCCGTCAGCAGATACCCCCCGGTCGGGGCCTCCCAGTCCAGCATCTCGCCGGCACAGAACACCCCTGGCATGCCCTTGACCATCAAGCCCTCATCCAGCCCCTCGAAACGCACCCCGCCCGCGCTGCTGATCGCCTCATCCAGCGGCCGCGTACGCACCAACGTGATCGGCAATGCCTTGATCGCCCTCGCCAAGGCACCAGGGTCGGCAAACGTCGCCTGATCGGTCAGCTCGCGCAACAGCGCAGCCTTGACCCCATCAATACCCAGCTGGCTGTGCAGGTGCTTGGCCATGGAGCGCGAACCCCGTGGCTTGGCCAGCGCCTGGGCAATCTTGTCCACAGGCTTTTCCGGCAACAGGTCGAGCAGCAACACCCCGTGGCCGTCGCGGTTGATAGCCTCGCGCACCAGTGCTGACCAGGCATACACCAGGCTGCCTTCCACACCCTGTGCGGTGAGGATGAACTCACCCTTGCGCGGCGCGCTGCCGGGAACGCTGAGCGCAATGTTCTTCAACGGCGCCCCAGCGAACCTGTCCTTGAGCAGCGTGCTCCAGCCTGCCACTTCAAAACCGCAGTTGCTGGGCCGCAAGGGCGAGATATCCACAGCGCGTGCGGCCAGCAGTGGCTGCCAGCTACCGTCCGAGCCCAGTCGCGCCCAGCTTCCGCCACCCAGCGCCAGCACCACCACGGCAGCCTTCACCAGCCGCTCGCCTTGTGGATAAGCAATCCGCAATGCACCTTCGGCATTCCAGCCCAGCCAGCGGTGACGGGTGTGGATAACTACCCCGCTGTCGCGCAGGCGCTTGAGCCAGGCGCGCAGCAGGGGCGCGGCTTTCATGTCGGTGGGGAATATTCGGCCCGAGGTACCAACGAAGGTTTCGATGCCCAGGCCGTGAATCCACTGGCGCAAGGCGTCGGCATCGAAGTCCTGCAGCAGCGCGGCGATTTCGCCCTGGCGCTCGGCGTACCGGCTGACGAATGCTGGGTAGGGCTCGGAATGGGTGATGTTCATGCCGCCGACACCCGCCAGCAGGAACTTGCGGCCCACCGAAGGCATGGCATCGAAAACCTCGACCGCCAGGCCCGCCTGGGCCAGTGCTTCGGCGGCCATCAGGCCGGCTGGGCCGCCGCCGATGACGACAGCGAGGGGAGGGGAGGCGGGGCTCAGATCAGGCATGGTGGGCAGCAGGCTGTGGAAAAGAGGCGCATTCTAGCGCAGCGCGGTCTGTGGAAGCACTGCTCAAAAAATGATCAGAGCTTTGCAGGCCTTGCCTGTAAAGGGCTGCAGCGCCTTTCCCGCAGGTTATCCACAAGCGGCTCCACAGTCATTGTGAACAACCGATGACGCGTGCCGCGCTGTGATGAAGGATGCCATGGCGCCTGGCCAGGGCTGCACGGTCCTTGCTGTATCCACCGCCGATCACGCCCACCACCGGGATATCGCGGCCCATGCAGTGGCGCAGCACTGCTTCGTCACGGGCGGCAACGCCTGCATCGGTCAGTTGCAGATAGCCCAGGGCGTCGTCCTTGTGCACATCGACACCGGCGTCATACAGCACCAGGTCGGGTCGATAGAGTGGCAGCAGGTAGTTGAGGGCGTCGTCCACCACTTTCAGGTAGGCCATGTCGCCCATGCCCCGGGGCAGGGGAATGTCCCAATCGCTTTGTGCCTTGCGCGCCGGGAAGTTCTGTTCGCAATGCAGCGATACCGTGATGGCGTCTGGTGTCTCGTGCAGGATGCGCGCGGTGCCGTCACCCTGATGCACGTCGCAGTCGAAGATCAGCACCCGGTGTACCCGGCCGGCCTCCAGCAGGTAGCGGCTGATCACGGCCAGGTCGTTGAAGATGCAGAAGCCGGCAGGGTGGTCGTAATGGGCGTGGTGGGTGCCGCCGGCAAGGTGGCAGGCGATGCCGTGCTGCAGCGCCATCTCGGCGCTCAGCAGCGAGCCGCCTACGGCGCGCACGGTACGCCGGGCCAGGGCCTCGCTCCAGGGCAGGCCGAGGCGGCGCTGGTCCTCGCGTGACAGGTCACCGTTCATGTAGCGCTCGATGTAGCTGCGGTCGTGGGCCAGGGCGAGGATGTCGTTGGGGCAGATGTCCGGGCGCAGCAGGGCCTGGTCGGTGGTCAGCCCGCTGTCGATCAAGTGGTCGTGCAGCAGGCGAAACTTGTCCATGGGGAAGCGGTGTTCGGCAGGGAACTCCGGGCTGTAGTCTTCGTGGTAGATCAGCGGCAACGGCATGGGTGGGGTCGCAATCGGGGTCAGTGCTGATCTTGCCATGGCTGGGGCAGCTTTGCTGCCCAATCGCCGGCAAGCCAGCTCCCACAGTTACTGCACAAGGCTAAAAGGCTATGGGATACCTGTGGGAGCTGGCTTGCCGGCGATGAGGCCAGAAAAGGCAGTGAAAGGCAGTTGCCCTGGCAGGCAGGAGCGGCGTCAGTGCTGTTTCGTGGTACTGGCCAGCACCCGTTGCCAGTCCGGCTCGTTCAGGCGGCCAAGGATGCGCGTCCTGCCATTGCCATCCACCGAAACGAACAGCGCACTGGCATAGCCGCTCTCACGCTCGCCCCCCGCAACGTTCTGCTGACGGGCAAAATGGTCGATGCAGCCGTTGTGGGTCACCAGCACCAGGTTATGCCCCGGTCGTTTGTGTGCCAGCGCTTCGCTGGCGAACCGGCTGTCACAGCTTTCCAGCCAGTCCTCGCTGGCCACCGCCTGGCCGAGGATGAAATGCGCGGTTTGCCGTGTGCGCAGTTTCGGGCTGCTGAGCATATCGGCGTTGTCCAGACCCAACTGGTGCAGTCCTTGGCCAACGCGAGCCGCGGCCTGGCTGCCGCCCACGGTGATGCCGGTGGGGTCGTCCAGGCACGGGCCAGGGGCGCTGTCACAGCGCTCGGCGTGGCGGATCATCACGATCACCGTACCGTCGGCCCAGTCTTGCAGCAGGCCGCTGTTACTCAATTGCCGTTCGTTGCCAAGGTCCACGATGTGCGTCCTCGTCGCCAACCAGGTGCTCAACGCCGCCACGACCATGCACAGGCCAAGAGCGGCACCAAGGGCTTTGCGGGTCAGGCGTCGCTTGCGCCGGGCGTGGATGGCAGGGTGCCCCAGGGTGTTGCTCGATAGCATGCGTTGCTCCGTTGGCATGGTCGCGGCTGGCGCGGCGGTATTGGCTGGCATCCTGCCAACAGGCCTGTCGGGGGGCGGTGAAGGGCGTGTGAAAATTGCATTCGGGCGCGCCGGCTGGGTGAAACCTGCACCCGCGCCTACGCTGTAAACTGCAAGACGCTAAAACCGGAGCACGCCCGATGACCCCTATCCTGCAACTGGAAAGCGCGCGGCTGGTGCTGCGCCAGTGGCACGACGACGACCTGCGCGAATTCGCCGCCTTGTGTGCCGACCCGCAGGTGATGCGCTACTTCCCGGCGCCGCTGACGCGCCTGGAGGCAGCCGCGCTGATCGGTCGCGTGCGCGGGCATTTCAATGAGTATGGCTTTGGCCTTTGGGCCCTGGAGCGCAAGGACAGCGGTGCCTTCATCGGCATGACCGGGTTGCTGCACGTGGCCTTCGATGCCGATTTTGCGCCGGCGGTGGAGATCGGTTGGCGCCTGGCACGCCGCCATTGGGGCCTGGGTTTCGCCAGCGAGGCGGCGTGGACCTGCCTGCGCTGTGCTTTCGCCCAATTGCGCCTGGAAGAGGTGGTGTCGTTCACTAGCGAGAGCAACCTGCCGTCGCAGAAGGTCATGCAGGCCATCGGTATGCAGCAGGATCTGAACGGCAGTTTCGAACACCCCCGCCTGCCCGTGGGCCATCCGCTGCGCCCGCATGTGCTGTATCGCATCGACCGCGCTCACTGGGAGCGTACCCTGCACGCCTGAATTCATGGCCATGCCCGGCGCGAATGACAAACCCTGTATCATTTGCCTTCATGAGAGTGCTGTAGAGACATGTTGCCTTGCTAGGAGAACCCCCGATGAGTCATGTGTTGGACGACCTGGTCGACCTGTTGAGCCTCGAGTCCATCGAGGAGAACCTGTTCCGTGGACGCAGCCAGGACCTGGGCTTCCGCCAGTTGTACGGCGGGCAGGTATTGGGCCAATCATTGTCGGCGGCCAGCCAGACGGTCGAGGATGCACGCCATGTGCATTCGTTGCATGGCTACTTCCTGCGCCCTGGCGATGCCAGCCTGCCGGTGGTGTATTCGGTGGACCGCGTGCGCGATGGCGGCAGCTTCAGCACCCGGAGGGTGACGGCGATTCAGAAGGGCCAGCCGATCTTCACCTGCAGCGCCTCGTTCCAGTACGACGAGGAAGGGTTCGAGCACCAGGCGCAGATGCCCGAGGTGGTCGGCCCGGAAAACTTGCCCACTGAAGTAGAGCTGGCCCGGGCCATGGCCGACCAGTTGCCCGAGCGAATTCGCGACAAGGTGCTGTGCGCCAAGCCGATCGAGATCCGCCCGGTCACCGAGCGCGACCCGTTCAACCCCAAGCCTGGCGACCCGGTGAAGTACGCCTGGTTTCGCGCGGACGGCAACCTGCCCGATATCCCGGCCTTGCACAAATACATGCTGGCCTACGCCTCGGACTTCGGCCTGCTGACCACTGCGTTGCTGCCCCACGGCAAATCGGTGTGGCAGCGTGACATGCAGATTGCCAGCCTCGATCATTCGCTGTGGTTCCATGGCAACCTGCGTGCCGACGAGTGGCTGCTGTACGCCACCGACAGCCCTTGGGCAGGCAATGCCCGCGGCTTCTGCCGAGGCAGCATCTTCAACCAGGCCGGGCAACTGGTGGCGTCGTCCTGCCAGGAAGGCTTGATTCGCCACCGCAAGGACTGGGCATGAGCCTGGGCGAGGTGCGCAACTGGGTGTTCGACATGGACGGCACCCTGACGGTGGCTGTGCACGATTTTGCCGCTATCCGCCTGGCGCTGGATATCCCGGCCGAGCACGACATCCTCACCCACCTGGCGGCCTTGCCGGCGGACGAAGCGGCAGCCAAGCATGCCTGGCTGCTGGAGCACGAGCGCGACCTGGCGATTGCTTCCACGGCGGCCACCGGGGCGGTGGAACTGGTGCGCGAACTGGCCGAGCGTGGTTGCCGGCTGGGCATTCTCACCCGCAACGCCCGTGAGTTGGCGCATGTGACACTGGAGGCCATCGGCCTGGCGGACTGCTTCCCGGTGGAGCACATTCTGGGGCGTGACGAAGCGGCGCCCAAGCCAAGCCCGGATGGGCTGCTGAAGATTGCCAATGCCTGGGGTGTGGCACCGGGTGAGTTGGTGATGGTGGGGGATTACCGGTTTGACCTGGACTGTGGGCGCGCCGCAGGGGCGCGCACGGTTCTGGTGAACCTGCCGGACAATCCGTGGCCGGAGCTGGTGGATTGGCATGCGGCCGATTGCCGGGCATTGAAGGTGATGCTGGGCTGAATCTTGTGTTGGCAATGTGGGCCCTATCGCCGGCAAGCCAGCTCCCACAGGGACACCACTAGAGCTGAGACTTGTGCAATACCTGTGGGAGCTGGCTTGCCGGCGATAGGGCCGGATCTGTCTATGCTGAACCCCAATCTATTCCCTGAACGGAGACCTATCCATGACCAGCAAGGCCATCTACGTACAACCCGGCGGCGGCTACGACAAGGTCGAGGTCGGTACCAGCGAGGCTCTCGCACCCCAGGCCGGCGAAATCACCGTGCGCCTGCACGCCAGCTCTCTCAACTACCACGATTTCGCCGTGGTCAGCGGCATGTGGGGCCCGAGCGAGCGGCGCATCCCCATGGCCGATGGCGCTGGCGAAGTGGTCGCGGTGGGTAGCGGCGTCACCGAGTTCCAGGTCGGCGACAATGTGGTCAGTACCTTCTTCCCAGACTGGCTCGACGGCCAGGCCAATGTGGAAGGCTTCGCCAGGGTGCCCGGCGATGGTATCGATGGTTACGCCCGTGAGCAGGTCACCGCTCGCGCCACCTCCTTCACCCTGGCGCCCAGGGGCTTCAGCCATGCTGAAGCTGCCACGCTGACCACGGCCGGTCTCACGGCCTGGCGTGCACTGACGAGCGACGATCACCTCAAGCCTGGCGATACGGTGCTGGTGCAGGGTACCGGCGGCGTGTCTATCTTCGCCCTGCAATTTGCCAAGCTGGCTGGCGCGACGGTGATCGCCACCTCGTCCAGCGACGCCAAGCTGGAGCGACTGAAGGCCCTGGGTGCCGACCACCTGATCAACTACAAGAGCACCCCGGCGTGGGGTGAGAAAGTGCGCGAGCTGACCGGCAACCGCGGCGTCGACCATGTGATCGAAGTGGGTGGCCCGGCGACGTTGGAGCAATCGATGATTGCCGCGCGCATTGGCGGGCATGTGTCGTTGATCGGTATCCTCACCGGCGTGGCTGGCCAGTTGCCACTGGTGCAGGCGCTGGTGCGGCAGATTCGCCTGCAAGGCGTGCTGGTGGGCAGCCGCGCCCAGCAACAGGCGATGGTGCGAGCAATCGATGCCAATGGCCTGCGGCCAGTGGTGGACAAGCATTTCGAGCTGGAGCAGATCGTCGAGGCGTTCCGTTATCAGGAGAGCAACCGGCATTTCGGCAAGATCTGCCTGACCTGGTAGCAGGGCCCGACGCGGTTCTCTTTGTAGGAGCGGCCTTGTGTCGCGAAAGGGCCGCAAAGCGGCCCCCGGCCTGCAATTCTGTAGCTGAAATCCAGGGGCTGCTGTGCAGCCCTTCGCGCCACAAGGCCGCTCCTACAGGGGATCGTGTCAGGCCTGTTCGGGCAGTAGCCGGTCGCGGCTATTGGACAGGTGCAGGCACACCGCTGCCCGGGCCGCGTCCGGGTCCTGCCGGCGGATGGCATTGAGGATCGCCTCATGCTCGAGGTTGGCCAGGTACGCCTGCCGGGCCAGCTTCGCCCCGCTGCGTTCGGCCAGGGCCATTCGGTTGCGCGGGATCAGGCCGTTGCCCAGCTGCAACAGCATTTCAGTGAAGTACAGGTTGCCAGTGGCCTCGGCAATCAGCAGGTGAAAGCGCCGGTCAGCCTCGATGCAGCTGTCGCCGGCGGCGGCCAGGTCCTGGTAATCATCCAGCGCTTGGCGCATGCGCGTCAGGTGTCCCTCGTCACGGCGTAGCGCGGCCAGGGCTGCGGCCTGGCCTTCAAGGCCGATGCGCAACTCCAGCAGGTCGCGCACATTCGCCGCGCTTTCCGCAGCTATGCGCAGACCGGCCTGGCCCTGGCGCTCCATCACGAACGTACCGATACCGTGGCGTGGCTCCACCAGCCCCGAGGCCTGCAATTTCGACAGGGCCTCGCGGACCACGGTGCGGCTGACCCCATGCTCGCGTACCAGGCTGTTTTCCGAGGGCAACTTGTCGCCTGGCTTGAAGGTGCCCAGCAAGATCTGTTGCGTCAGCCTGGAGACCAGGTCATGGGCGCGGCTGTGGCCGCGTTTGTGGGCTTGCTCGGTGGCCATGGTGTAGTCCAATTGTTGTTGTGCTTGTACGACAAGTTAACGGATAAAAATATTTTTTGCCGATTTTTCCTGTACTCAAGTCAGCGGATAGCTTGGTGTATTTTGCAAGATCGACGCTAATACGTATTTTGATAGCTTGTATTTTGTGATTTTACCGATGTTGGCGACCTTGTCGTACAACTGTGCTGCGCATATGCTCTTCCCCACTGCCATGTCAGACAACCTCGACCCGCACAAAAACAATTAGTGGGAGATCCGCAAGTGAACGATACCCTCGCTCCGTCTGCCCGGAATGAAGGCGACGCCCTGGCCAGCGCCGTGGCCAAGGTCAAGCGCCACGTCCTGCCGCTGTTCGTCATCATGTTCATCGTCAACTACCTGGACCGCGTCAACATCGGCTTCGTCCGCCCGCATCTGGAAAGCGACCTGGGCATCAGCGCTGCGGCCTATGGCTTTGGCGCCGGCCTGTTCTTCATTGGCTACGCGTTGTTCGAAGTGCCCTCGAACATGCTGCTGCAGAAGGTCGGCGCACGGCTGTGGCTGACCCGCATCATGTTCACCTGGGGGCTGGTGGCCACTGCCATGGCCTTCGTGCAGAACGAAACCCAGTTCTACGTGCTGCGCTTTCTGCTGGGCGTTGCCGAAGCGGGCTTCTTCCCCGGGGTGATCTACTACTTCACCCGCTGGCTGCCGGCCGCCGAGCGCGGCAAGGCGATTGCCATCTTCCTCAGCGGCTCGGCGCTGGCATCGCTGATTTCCGGGCCGTTGGCCGGTGCGCTGATGCAGATCCAGGGGCTGGGCATGCATGGCTGGCAATGGATGCTGTTCATCGAAGGCATGGCCTCGGTGACGTTGTGCTTCTTCGTGTTCTTCTGGCTCGACTCCAGGCCGCAGGACGCCAAGTGGCTGAGCCAGGCCGAGCAGGACGCACTGGTGGCCACCATCGATCGCGAGCAGTTTGAGCGTGAAGCGGTCGGCGTGGTCAAGCCATCGACCTGGAGCCTGCTCAAGGACCGCCAGATCCTGCTGTTCTGCCTGATCTACTTCTGCATCCAGCTGACCATCTACGCCGCTACCTTCTGGCTGCCGAGCATCATCAAGCGCATGGGTGACCTCAGCGACCTGCAGGTCGGCTTCTTCAACTCGATCCCATGGCTGATTTCGATCCTGGCCATGTATGCCTTCGCCGCCGGCTCGGCGCGCTGGAAGTTCCAGCAGGCCTGGGTCGCAGGTGCGCTGGTGATCGCTGCCATCGGCATGTTCATGTCCACCACGAGTGGGCCGGTGTTCGCCTTTGTCGCGGTGTGCTTCGCGGCCATCGGTTTCAAGTCGGCGTCGTCACTGTTCTGGCCGATCCCGCAGGGTTACCTGGATGCCCGCATCGCCGCTGCGGTGATCGCGTTGATCAACTCGGTCGGCAATCTCGGTGGCTTCGTCGCCCCAACCACCTTCGGCCTGCTCGAGCAGCAGACCGGTTCGATCCAAGGCGGCCTGTATGGCCTGGCGGTGACCTCGGTGCTGGCGGCCATTGCCATCTTCTTCGTACGCACTCGCCCAAAGGGCGTCCCTTCCGATGACCTCAAGGCCCCTTCGGCCCTGGGTCAGAGCCATTGATGACTGCGAGACAACAACCATGAACATGCAGACCCTTTACACCAGCACCCCTGTGGTCACTGAGCTGCGCGTGATCCCCGTTGCCGGGCACGACAGCATGCTGCTCAACCTCAGTGGTGCCCATGGCCCGTTCTTCACCCGCAACGTGGTGGTGTTGCGTGACAGCGCCGGCAATACCGGATTGGGCGAGGTGCCCGGCGGCGAGAAGATCCGCCAGACACTGGAGGACGCCCGCAGCCTGGTGGTCGGCCAGCCGGTCGGCCATTACCAGCGCGTGCTCAATGCCATGCGCCATACCTTCGCCAACCGTGACTCGGCTGGTCGCGGCCTGCAGACCTTCGACCTGCGCATCACCGTGCATGCGGTGACGGCCATCGAGTCTGCGCTGCTCGACCTGCTTGGCCAGCATCTGAACGTGCCGATGGCAGCACTGCTGGGCGAGGGGCAGCAACGCGAGGCGGTGAAGATGCTCGGTTACCTGTTCTACATCGGCGACCGCCAGCAGACCGACCTGGCCTACCGCAACGAAGCCGATGCCGAGGACGACTGGTTCCGCCTGCGCCACGAAAAGGCCCTGACGCCGGAGGCGGTGGTGCGTCTGGCCGAGGCCGCCAAGGCCCGCTATGGTTTCAGCGATTTCAAGCTCAAGGGCGGGGTGTTGCGCGGCGAGGAGGAGATGGAAGCGGTAACGGCGCTGGCCGAACGTTTCCCCGAAGCCCGCATCACCCTCGACCCGAATGGTGCCTGGTCATTGAAGGAGGCCATTGCCCTGTGCCGCGACAAGCACGATGTGCTGGCCTACGCCGAAGACCCGTGCGGTGCCGAGAACGGCTACTCGGGCCGTGAGGTTATGGCCGAGTTCCGCCGCGCCACCGGCCTGCCCACCGCCACCAACATGATCGCTACCGACTGGCGGCAGATGGGCCATGCGATCCAGTTGCAGTCGGTGGACATTCCGCTGGCCGACCCGCACTTCTGGACCTTGCAGGGTTCGGTACGGGTGGCGCAGATGTGCAACGACTGGGGGCTGACCTGGGGTTCGCATTCCAACAACCACTTCGATATCTCGCTGGCAATGTTCACCCAGGTGGCAGCTGCGGCGCCGGGTGAAATCACTGCGATCGACACCCACTGGATCTGGCAGGACGGCCAGCGCCTGACCCGTGAACCACTGCGCATCGTCGATGGGCATGTGCACGTGCCGGCGCGGCCGGGGCTTGGGGTGGAGCTGGATGAAGACCAGCTGGCCAAGGCGCATGAGTGCTACCGCAACATGGGGTTGGGCGCGCGGGATGACAGCGTGGCAATGCAGTTCCTGATTCCGGGGTGGAGCTTCGATAACAAGCGGCCTTGCCTGGTGCGTTGAGGCTGCTGGCCCTTTCGCGGGCTTGCCCGCTCCCACAGGTACTGCATCAGGCTCCAGGCCTGCATTTATCCTGTGGGAGCGGGCGAGCCCGCGAAGAGACAGGCACAAATCAACCTGCTTCGAAAAACTTCCGCGCCATCGCCACGAATGCCCCCAGCACCGGGTTGGGGTTATCCCGGCAGAACGCCAGGAAAATCTCCGCCTGCTGCTCCATCCCCACCAACGGCCTGAATACCACCTGCTCCAGGCGCAATGCCTGCGCCGAGGCCGGCACCACTGCGCAGCCCAGCCCCACATTGACCAGCCCCAGTATCGAGTGAGTCTGCCCCAGTTGGTGCAGGTACCGTGGTTGCACCTCATGCCGGGCAAACAGGTTGGCGATGCGGTCATGGAAATAGCGCCCTTCGTTGGCGCTGTACATCACGAATGGTTGCTCATCGAAATCGCTCGGCCTGAGCCGCTCACGTGCCGCCAGCGCATGCCCGGCGGGCAGGGCGGCGATGAAGGGTTCGCGGTGGATCGGCAGGTACTCCACGCGCGCGCTGGGCAGCACCTGGCGCACCAGCCCAACATCGATCAGCCCTGCCTCCAGGTCATGCACCTGGGTGCTGGAGACGCGTTCGCTGAGCACCAGTTCGATGTCCGGCAGCGTCTGCCCGGCATGCACCAGCAAGCGCGGGATCATGCTGTAGGCTCCCACTGCGGTGAAGCCCAAGGTCAACCGGCCCGCTTCGCCATGAGCAATGCGCCGCGCCGACTGGCTGGCCGACTCGGCGATCTGCAGGATGCGACGGGCGTCTTCGAGAAAGCTCTGGCCCGCCAGGGTCAGCCGCGCCTGGCGGTTGTTACGCTCGAGCAGCAGCACGCCCAGGGTGTGTTCCAGCAGCTGGATCTGCCGGCTCAAGGGCGGTTGGGTCATGTGCAGGCGGGTGGCGGCACGGCCGAAATGCAGCTCTTCGGCCACGGCTACGAAACAGCGCAGCTGATGCAGCTCCATGATTCAATTCCTGAATTATTCGATCCAGTATCTATATTAGACCTGTATCAAATGCCGGCCTAGCATCGAGTCATGTCTTCGAACTGCCGGATGCGCACCATGAACGAGAACCCCATCGAAGTGCTGTTGACCCAGCCAGTACCAGAGGCCATCGATGCCCGGCTGGTCAACGCTTATCGGGTACATCGCCTGTATCAGCATTCCAACCCGCAACAGTTGCTCGACGATGCCGGCCCGCGCATTCGTGGGGTGGTTACAGGTGGTGCCAAGGGCCTGTCCAATGAGCTGATGGAGCAACTGCCCGCGCTCGAGATCATCGCCATCAGCGGCATCGGCACCGATGCCGTGGACCTGCGCCATGCGGCCAGCCGCGGCATCCATGTCACCACCACGCCGGGCGTGCTCACCGCCGATGTGGCCGACCTGGCCATGGGCTTGATCATCAGCACCTTGCGCCGCCTGGGCGAGGGGGAGCGGCTGGTGCGTGATGGCCTGTGGGGCAAGGTAGACCTGCCATT
Organism: Pseudomonas sp. B10(2017); assembly: GCF_002113295.1. Lineage (NCBI taxonomy): Bacteria > Pseudomonadati > Pseudomonadota > Gammaproteobacteria > Pseudomonadales > Pseudomonadaceae > Pseudomonas > Pseudomonas sp. B10(2017). The sequence goes on along the minus strand of NZ_NEJU01000003.1, from coordinate 84,958 downwards.
GGCGCGCAAGGTCAGCGGTATAGAACTGGGCATCGTCGGGCTTGGCGAGGTGGGCAAGGCTATCGCTCGCCGTGCCGCTGCATTCGACATGCGTATTGCCTACAACGGGCGGCGCGAGCAACCAGAAACCGGCTACCGCTTTGAAGCCGATCTGGTCGAACTGGCGCGTTCGGTGGATGTGCTGGTGGTTGCAGCTGCCGCCGATGGCGGCGAGGTGCTGGTGACGGCCGAGGTGCTCGATGCACTGGGGCCGGAGGGGTACCTGGTCAATGTAGCGCGCGGCAAGTTGGTCGATGAAGAGGCGCTGGTCGAGGCGTTGCGGGAGCAGCGCATTGCCGGGGCCGGGCTGGATGTTTTCGTCCACGAGCCGCATGTGCCGCCGGCGCTGCGTGACCTGAACCAGGTCGTTCTGCAGCCACATCGAGGCAGCGCCACGCTGCAAACCCGGCTGGAAATGGGGCAGATGGTTTTATCGAATCTCGCTGCTTGCTTCCGTGGCGAGGTTCCCCCGAATTGCGTGTAGGCCCCATCGCCAGCAAGCCGGCTCCCACAGGAACAGCGCATGCCCTGAACACTGCACTGACCCTGTGGAAGCAGCTTTAGCCGCGAAGAGGCCGGCATAGGCAACAGAAGGCCCCAAAGGCCACACCTTCTCCGCACAAGAACAATCGCTTCCACCGAGAAGCAAGAGGGTCCACATGAACAGCAAATCCGCCGTCGCCGCACCGCAGGCCGTGGCCGGGATCGGTCGCCATCGCTTCCTGGTCCTGGCACTGATCTTCGTCATCACCGTCATCAACTACGCCGACCGCGCCACCCTGTCGATTACCGGTACCGAGGTGCTCAAGGACCTCGGCCTGGACCCGGTCATGCTGGGCATGATCTTCTCTGCTTTCGCCTGGGCCTACGCCCTGGGTCAGGTGCCTGGCGGCTGGTTGCTCGACCGCTTCGGCGCCCGCCGGGTCTACGGCATCAGCCTGATCCTCTGGTCGCTGTTCACCCTGCTGCAAGGGACCGTGGGCTGGATGGGCCTGGCTGGTGTGTCCGCCGCCGTGGCGCTGTTCTCCATGCGGTTCATGCTGGGCCTGGTGGAGTCGCCGGCCTTCCCGGCCAACTCGCGCATCGTCAGTTGCTGGTTTCCCACCCGCGAGCGCGGCACCGCCTCGGCACTGTTCAATTCGGCGCAGTACATGGCCGTGGTGGTGTTCGCACCGTTGATGGCGTGGATGACCCATGCGCTGAGCTGGGAGCAGGTGTTCATCTGGATGGGCGTGCTGGGGCTGGCGCTGAGCGTGGTGTGGTTCCGCTTGTACCACGAGCCGCACAGTGCGCCAGGGCTGAGCCCCGAAGAGCTGGACTACATGCGTGAAGGCGGCGCCCTGGTCGACCTGGAAAAGGAACGCAAGACTGCCAAGAGCAAACCGACCCGGGCCGAGCTTGCGCAACTGTTCACCAGCCGTAACCTGTGGGCGGTGTACCTGGGCCAGTACTGCATTACCGCGCTTACCTACTTCTTCATCACCTGGTTCCCGATCTATCTGATCAAGGGCCGTGGCATGACCATCATGGAGGCCGGCTGGGTGGCCGCGTTGCCGGCAATCTGCGGTTTTACCGGTGGCATTCTCGGTGGCTTCGTGTCCGACTGGCTGATCCGCCGTGGGGTGCACCCGTCCAAGGCCCGCAAGACCCCGTTCATCATCGGCATGGGGCTGTCCACCAGCCTGGTGCTGGCCAACTATGTGGACGGCAATGCCGCGGTGATCGCCCTGATGACCCTGGCGTTCTTCGGCAAGGGCCTGGCGGCGGTGGGCTGGGCGGTGTTGTCGGATGTGGCACCGAAGAAGATGGTTGGCCTGTGCGGTGGAGTGTTCAACGGCATCGGCAACATCGCTGGTATCGTCACCCCGTTGGTGATCGGTTATGTGGTGGCCAGCACCGGCTCCTTTCACAACGCACTCTGGTTCGTGGCCGCCCATGGCGTGCTGGGGATCCTCGCTTACCTGTTGCTGGCCCGACGCTTCGAGCGTACCGGGCAGGCGTAGGCAGACGCCTGGCAACAGAGGCCCCGGGAGACCGGGGCTTTTTTGTGGCTGGCAGAAAGGGCCAGTACAGCCACAAACACACCCAAATGAAAAACAAAAGCTCCAGACGGCCTGGTGACGCGATCGGGCAAGCCATTCACGACATCTGGCGTTCATGGAAATGCCCTGTCGTGATCGAACAGTTCCGGGGCGTTCTCGTGTAATTTCCCACAGCCCTGCGGGGCTTAAATGAAGCCCGACCTGCACTGACACGTTGCTCTGTGACGCGTGCCAAATATCAACAACAGAGCGCGAGTAACGTGTCGACTTATTGATTTCAAAGGAGATATTTTCGCCTACACCTGCCCGTCCATCCTTGTGTCAGCAAAAAGAGAACAACATCAATGAACACCGTGGGATCTGATGGCAACCTTGCACAAGGTTTCAAGCCACGTCATGTAACGATGCTGTCCATCGCCGGCATCATCGGCGCCGGACTTTTCGTCGGCTCTGGCCACGCCATCGCGGCAGCCGGGCCAGCTACCATAATTTCCTATTTCGTGGCCGGGACCCTGGTGGTACTGGTCATGCGCATGCTCGGCGAAATGGCCGTGGCTCACCCGGACACCGGATCGTTTTCCACCTACGCCGAGCAGGCCATCGGCCGCTGGGCCGGCTACACCATCGGCTGGCTGTACTGGTGGTTCTGGGTATTGGTCATCCCGATCGAAGCGCTAGCCGCCGGGCATGTGCTGAACGCCTGGTTTCCGCAGGTGGACAGCTGGATATTCGCCCTGGCTTCGGTGCTGCTGCTGGCTGGTACCAACCTGTTCAGTGTGGCCAAGTATGGTGAGTTCGAGTTCTGGTTCGCCATTCTGAAAGTCACGGCCATTCTCGGTTTCATCGGCCTGGGTTTCGCCGCACTGATGGGCTGGCTGCCCAACCGCGAGGTCAGCGGCCTTAGCGGCTTGATGGCCGAGCACGGCGGCTTCGCGCCGAAGGGCTGGTCGGCCGTGGTTGGTGCGTTCATCACTGTGATGTTCAGCTTCATCGGCACCGAAGCGGTTACCATCGCCGCGTCCGAATCCAGCGATCCGTCGCGCAACATCGCCAAGGCCACTCGCTCGGTGATCTGGCGCATCAGCACCTTCTACATCCTCTCGATCTTCGTGATCATTTCGGTGGTGCCGTGGAACGACCCGCAGCTCGCGGTGGTGGGTTCCTACCAGCGTGCGCTGGAAATCATGAACATTCCCAACGCGGCCTTCATGGTCGACCTGGTGGTGCTGGTGGCAGTGACCAGTTGCATGAACTCTTCGATCTACATTGCCTCGCGGATGATGTACTCGCTGGCCAAGCGCGGTGACGCACCGGCCATGCTCAACAAGACCTCCAAGGTCGGTGTACCGCGCGCTGCGGTATTCGGCAGCACGCTGATCGGCGCGGCCATTGCAATCCTCAACTACTTCGCGCCGAAGGGTGTATTCGAGTTCCTGCTGGCCAGCTCCGGCGCCATCGCCTTGCTGGTGTACATGGTCATCGCCATTTCGCAGCTGCGCATGCGCCGCCGCCTGGAGCGGGAAAACACCGAGCTGAAGTTCCGCATGTGGCTGTTCCCGTACCTCACCTGGGCGGTGATCCTGTTCATTGGCGGGGCGCTGGCAGTCATGATGTTCACGCCTGAACACCGGGCGGAGGTGACCTCTACGTTGGGCCTGGCGATAGTGATTTCCTTCCTGGGGATCGTGACCACGCGGGGCCATGCGCAACCTGTGGGGGTGCGTTCGATGGGGTGATTCAGTTCACCTGGCGGTAGGGCAAAGGGCACCAGTGGATAGGTGCCCTTTGTTTTTTCAGCTCTTCATCATATCGATGTATCTGATTGCCGCTGGCGCCTTCTCGAAACGTCGATGAATAAGGCTAAGCCACGAGCTGGCCTGGCAGTCGACAATACGCCGGTAGTTCACCTGCGGCAGGCTGACGCGCTGGACCACCGATTCTGGCACCACTGCGATGCCCTGGCCGAGTGATACCAAGGTGATCACCGCCACCAGGCTGCCCGGCTGGGGGCCGAGCCTCGGGACGAAACCACCTTGTGCTGCCACTTCCAGCGTGCCGGAGATCTGTTCGGGCAGGATGAAGGTTTCGTTGGCCAGGCGCGAGGCCGGGATCTGCGGTACTTCATTTATTCGCGAGTTGGCGGGCAGGGCGAGGACGAAACCTTCCTGGTGCAAGGCGATGGCTTCGAGTTCCTCGGGTAGCTCCATCGGCGAGCGCACATAGGCAAGGTCGAGCAAGCCGTCGCGGACCATGCCGGGCAGTTCGGCCATGGGCAGTTCGCGAATGTTCATGCGCACTGCGGGGCAGGTTTCGCTGTAGCGGCTGACTTGCTGCTGGAGCATGCCCGAATACGCGGCCGAAGCCACATAGCCCAGCTCTATGCGCCCGCTTTCCCCTCGGGCTGCCCGTTGCGCACCCAGTTGCGCGGCGTCGAACTGGCGCACTGCATGTTCGGCCTCGACCAACAGCGCCTGGCCCGCAGCGGTGAGGTTGACCTCGCGCTGGTTGCGCTCGAACAGGCGCACGCCCAGCTCGCGCTCCATGTCCTGGATCTGCCGGCTGAGGGTGGGCGGGGCGATACCCAGCTGTTCGGCGGCACGGGTGAAGTGACCGTGGCGGGCGACGCAGAGGAAGTAGCGGAAATGGCGGATTTCCATGGGTGTTACCTGCAGGGTAATGACGCGGGCCGCCGGGGCTAACAAGCCTGGGGGCTAGCGGCGTTATGGTGAGGCCAACACTACAAGGCTGATGGCTTGGCGGCAAAGGCAGCCCCGGCATTTTGACCAACCAGCCCTGCATCCGGAGCCTCACCATGCCCTCTGCGCGTTTCACCCTGCTTACCGCCTCCCTGGTCTGCGCCCTGATCATCCTCGACACCAACATCGTCGCGGTCAGCCTGCCCAGCATCGCCCGTGACCTGTCCGGCTCGTTTGCCGATATCGAATGGGTGGTCAGCGCCTACCTGCTGGCCTTTGCCGCCTGCCTGCTGCCCGCTGGCAGCCTGGCCGACCGCTTTGGCCGCCGCCGCATGCTGCTGCTCGGCCTGGCCCTGTTCGGCATCGCCTCGCTGGCCTGCGGCGCGGCGCCCACCTTGCTGTTCCTCGACCTGGCCAGGGCAACCAAGGGCGTTGGCGCAGCGCTGCTGCTGACCTCGGCCCTGGCCGCGATCGGCCACCGCTTCCATCAACCCCAGGAACGCATGCGCGCCTGGGCCTTCTGGGGCGCCTGCATGGGCGCCACCATTACCTTTGCGCCGCTGCTGGGCGGTGTGATCGCCAGCACCCTTGGCTGGCGCTGGATCTTCTACATCAACCTGCCGTTGGTGGCAGTGCTTGCAGTGATGGTGCTGCGCAGTGTCGAAGAGTCCCGTGACAGCGCTGCGGCCCGGCTCGACCCATGGGGCAGCCTGACTTTCGCCGGCAGCCTGGGTTACCTGATCTGGGCAATGATCGATGCCAGCCAGGTGGGCTGGGGCAGTGCGCAAACGTTGGGTCGGCTGGTGATCAGCGCTTTCCTGTTTGGCCTGTTCGTCATGGTCGAGCGCAGTCAGCAACGGCCGATGATGGACCTGCGGCTGATGCGCAGCGGCCGCTTCGTTGGTGCCTTGCTGGGTATGTTCGCCTACGCTGCCTGCGCCCAGGTGATGATGACCCTGCTACCGCTGTACTTGCAGAACGGCCTGCAGCTGTCAGCCCTGGCCGCAGGGGCGGGCATGTTGCCGTTTGCCGTGGCCATGCTGCTGGCGCCACGCCTGGGCATGCGCCTGGCTGCACACTTGAGCCCGGCGCAGGTGTTCGCACTTGGGCTGGTATTGGTCGGGGCGGGTAACCTGCTGTGTGCCTGGGCCACGCAGCAGGGCGGTTACGGTGCATTCGCCCTCGCCAGCCTGGTGTTGGGTGCGGGCGCCGGGTTGCTGAATGGCGATACGCAGAAGAACATCATGGCTTGCGTACCGCGTGAGCGCACCGGCATGGCTTCGGGGTTGAGTACAACCACGCGGTTCGGGGCGATCGTGCTGGCCATCGGTGGGCTGGGTGGTGTGCTGGCTGCACATAGTGGGCAGTTGCTGCATGAGGCCATGGCTGCCGTGGCGCCTGGGCAATCGGGCCAGGTTGCCGCAATGGCCACGCGGGTTGCCGCGGGTGATTTGCAGGCGGCATTGGCGTTGCTTGAGCCCGGGTTGCGGGAAACGGTGGCACCCTTGGCCCGCCAGGCGTTCATCGGAGGCTTCGAAGCTGTGTTACTGGTCGCCGGTGTGGCGGCGCTGCTGTTTGCGCTACTGGTTGGCGTGTTGCTGAGCCGGCCGCTGCCGGCCATGCCAGAGGTATTGCTGGGCGAGGGGCGATCATGAAACGTGCGGCGGGGTACCCCGGCACGGCAGCTGGGGGTATCAAGCCCCTCGCCGCGGCACTCGACAATCAGTCATTCAATAGCCAGGGCTTCAGTTCCTTGAGATTGCTAACCACCAGTTGCTGCGCCTCGGGTAGTACGGCCAGGTTGCGGTGGTCGATCTGGTAGCGCTGCAACAGGAGGACAAAGTCGCTTGCTGTCAAACAAGTGGTGGCAGCCGTGTATGGGTTGACAGACCGGTGAAGACCAAACCGGCGCACACGAGGTGCCCCACACACAGCCGCTATAGGCAAAACCGTGTGTATGGTCGTCATCAGCCTGTCAAAGCTGGTCGTTGATGAACAACGACCCACCGAGCCTAGAACGCTAAAAAACGACCGCAACGGAAAACAGGCGTTGGGAGATCTTTGGGAAACGCCCTACACGGAAGGGGTGAAATCTGATTTTGGGGCTCGCGCACCCCAACCCCAGGCACAAAAAAAGACGCCCGAGGGCGTCTTCTTCTTTGGGATTTGGTGGAGCCGGGGGGATTTGAACCCCCGTCCGCCAGTACTCCGCTGTCGGTACTACATGCTTAGCCTTGTCTACTGAGTTAATCCGCAGCCGCCCGACGGGCAGGGTGCTTTGGACGAGTTGGGTAAGTTTTAGTCGCTTTGCCCCCAACGTGCTACACGACGATCCTGTTCTGTATGACAATCATTTCGGGTTTACAGGCATCCCCTGATGATTGCTGGAGCCGAAGCTACCAGGAGAGCGGGCTCAGCTGCTTACGCAGCGAGAGCGTAGCCCTCGTAGTTTTCGTCATTGGCAACTATAGAAAGTTGCAACAGTGGATTTACGAGTTCTGTTACCAACTCGGCATGCACCTAGAGTTTCGCTACCGGCGTCGAATCCTGATCGGCCCCACACTAGCTCTAAGCTAACGCACCTTACGGTACGTGAGGCGGAGTATACGCCATTGCGCGGGCGACGTCGACAGCCGGTCCGGTCGCCCGCTTCTGGGCTCACGCGCCGCTACCGCCGCCGCTGGTGCCGCTGCCTTTCTCGGTTTTTTCCAGGCGCTCCAGGACTTTGCTGGTGATGGCAATGCATTCCTTGGTGTCGCCCGAGGCTTGGGCAGCCTTGGCTTTGTCGACGTGCTCGGTGATGGCCTTGTCCAGGCCTTCGGAGGTGGCGCCGGCGGTGGCCATGCTGTCGTCGATCTTTTGCAGGTTGGCGGTGCACAGGTCTTCGGCGGCGAACACCGGCGAAGCCAGCAGGGTGGCGGCCGCGAACAGGGCCGAAAGCGCGGTACCTTTCATGGGAGTCTCCTTCTGGGCCTCTGGAAGGTGGGCCTGTAAGGGTGGACTGCGGGGGATTGGCGGGGGTTCAATCGGGATGGTGGCGGAGTGAAATGAGGATGGCGATGGCACCGGCTTTGCCGGTGTTCGCGGGTGAACCCGCTCCCACATGGAATTGGGTTAGCTCGGGGTATGCGCTGAACCGGTGGGAGCGGGCGTGCCCGCGAAGCAGGCGGCGCGGTGTATGGCACCGGCTGCGCCGGTGTTCGCGGGCATGCCCGCTCCCACAGGGTCAGATACTGCGGGGCCGGGTGACGCGGTCTACCAGGTAGACCAGGCCGTGGTAGTCGATGCCGCTGTGGCTGCTCAGGCCGATCTCGCAGGTGCGGCTGGTGGATATGCCTTCGCTGCAGTACTGCACCGCCTCCTTCAGGCTGCGCAGCGAGTGGGCGTTGAGCTCGGGGGTGGTGAAGCCTTTGTCACCGGCAAAGCCGCAGCAGTGTATGCCCTCAGGGATCACCACCTGTTTGCTGCAGCGCCGCGCCAGGTCGATCAGCGCCTGGCTTTCGCCAAGGTGCTGGGTGCTGCAGGTCACGTGTACGGCCACCGGCTCGTCCTGGGGCGTGAACTCCAGGCGGTCGACCAGGTGGGTGCGGATGAAGCGCACCGGGTCGTACAAGTCCAGCCGGCTTTCGCCCAGGTCCTGCACCAGGCGCAGGGTGCAGGGGCTGGTGTCGCAGTAGATCGGGTCGAGGCCGCCGCGGCTGGCGTGCAAGAGGGCGTTGATCAGCTCCTGGCGCTTGTGTTCGGCTTGTTCGGGGTAGCCCTTGGAAGCGAACGGCTGGCCGCAGCACAGGCTGTCGGCGTTGTCGGGGAACACCACCTGGTAACCGGCCTTTTCCAGCAGGGCGCGGGTCTTGTCCAGCAGCGAGCTTTGCTCGCGGTCGGCATAGGCCGGGCCCATCACCCGCGAGACGCAGGCGGCCAGGTACACCACCCGAGGGCGGGCGTCGTTGCTGGCCGGGCCGAAGTCCAGTGGGCGCAGGGGTTGTGGCATCGCCGGGGTCCACTGTGGCAGGCGGCCTTTGCTGGCTTTGTTCAGCGAGGCACTCAGGCGGCCCAGGCGTGGGGCGCCGAGCAGCTTGCGTGCGGTGTTGGCGGCGGTCAGGGTCAGGCGCGCGCCGCCCAAGGCAGTGTGGAAGTGTTCGGCCAGCCAGTCGGCGGTTCTTTCGTGCTCGGCAGCCTGGCTGCGCAGTTTCTTCACCAGTTCGCCGGTGTTGATGCCGACCGGGCAGCGTTGGGCGCACAGGCCGGTGGCGGCGCAGGTGTCGATGCCCTGGTACTGAAAGGCCTGGCGTAGTTCGCGGGTGTCGATGCCGGCGCGCTGTCTGGCCTGGATGTCACGCCACATGACGATGCGCTGGCGCGGGCTCAGGGTCAGTCCTTTGGACGGGCACACCGGTTCGCAGAAGCCGCACTCGATGCATTTGTCGACGATCTCGTCGGCAGCGGGCAGCGGCTTGAGGTTCTTCAGGTGGATATCCGGGTCTTCGCTCAGCACCACGTCGGGGTTGAGGATGCCGTTTGGGTCGAGCAGACGCTTCAGCTTCCACATCAGTTGGTACGCGTCATGGCCCCATTCCAGCTCGACGAACGGTGCCATGTTGCGCCCGGTGCCGTGCTCGGCCTTGAGCGAACCGCCGAACTCCACCGCCACCAGCTGCGCCACATCGTCCATGAAGGCCTGGTAGCGGGCGACTTCCTCGGCGCTGTTGAAGCCCTGGGTGAAGACGAAGTGCAGGTTGCCTTCCAGGGCATGGCCGAAAATGATCGCTTCATCGTAGCGGTGCTTGTCGAACAGCTGGATCAGGCGGTTGACGCCGTCTGCCAGTTGCTCGATGGGGAAGGTGACGTCTTCGATGATGACTGTGGTGCCGGTCTGGCGCACGGCGCCAACAGCAGGGAAGGTGTCCTTGCGGATTTTCCACAGCTGGTTGTACACGGCCGGGTCTTCGCTGAAGTCCACCTGCTGTTCCAGCGGGAAGTCGGCGATCGAGGCCATCACCTGTTGCAGCTGTTCATGCAGCAGGCTCTGGCTGGCGGCGCGGGACTCGATCAGCAGGGCGCAGGCATTATCCGACAGGCCTTTTACCCACAGCGGCATGCCGGGCATGTTCTGCACCGAGCGCAGGCTGCGGCGATCGAGCAGCTCCACGGCCGAGACCGGCTGGCGCTTGAGTACGGTCACCGCGCGACAGCAGCTTTCCACGCTGGGGAACACCAACAGGGCGCTGGCCTTGTGCGGGTGGTCGGGCACGGTGTCGTAGGTGACGGCACTGATGAAGCCCAGGGTGCCTTCGGACCCGACCAGCAGGTGTTGCAGGATATCCAGCGGCTGGTCGTAGTCCACCAGTGCGTTCAGCGACAGGCCGGTGGTGTTCTTAAGCCGGTATTTGTGCCGGATGCGCTCGGCGAGTGCAGTGTTGGCGCGGGTCTCGCGGCCCAGGCGGGCCAGTGCTTCCAGCAGGTCGGCGTGGCTGGCCTCGAACGCGGCGACGCTGGCGGGGTCTTCGCTGTCCAGGCGCGTGCCGTCGGCCAGCACCAGGCGCAGGCCGGCCAGGGTGTGGTAGGTGTTCTGCGCGGTGCCGCAGCACATGCCGCTGGCGTTGTTGGCAACGATGCCGCCAATCTTGCAAGCGTTGATCGAGGCCGGGTCGGGGCCGATCTTGCGCCCGAAGGGGGCCAGCCAGGCATTGGCCTGGGCGCCGATGACGCCGGGCTGCAGACGGATCTGTTCGCCTTGGCCGCGGATTTCGCGGCCGTTCCAGTTATCGCCCAGCACGATCAGCACCGAGTCGCTGATGGCCTGGCCGGACAGGCTGGTGCCGGCGGCGCGGAAGGTGACCGGCACCCGCTCGCGCTGGGCCAGTTTGATCAGGCCGACCACTTCGTCCTCGGACTCGACGCGCACCACCAGCTTGGGGATCAGCCGGTAGAAGCTGGCGTCGGTGCCGAAGGCCAGGGTGGAGGTGGGGTCGTCGAAACGGCGTTCGGCGGGGATCAGGCGCTCGGCATCACGCAGGAACGCGGCAGGCAGGCTCATGCAGTCTCCTCGCGGGGCCGTGGCGTCTGTGCGCCACATGCCCCGGGTCAATCAGGCGGTCGTTCTTGCGGGCGGTCAGGCGCCCAGTTCGCGTACCAGCGAGTCGCGGGTGATTTCGCTGATCGACTTGGCGCCGGTCAGCACCATCGCTACGCGCATTTCCTTCTCGAACAGCTCCAACAGGTTCTTCACCCCGGCCTGGCCGTGCACGGCAAGGGCGTAGAGGAAGGCGCGGCCGATCAGTACGGTATCGGCGCCCAGGGCGATCATGCGCACCACGTCGAGGCCGCTGCGGATGCCGGAGTCGGCGAGGATCTTCAGGTCACCTTTTACCGCATCGGCAATTGCCGGCAGGGCGCGGGCGCTGGACAGCACGCCGTCGAGCTGGCGGCCGCCGTGGTTGGACACGACGATGCCGTCGGCACCGAACCTGACCGCATCACGGGCGTCATCGGCATCGAGGATGCCCTTGATGATCATCGGGCCATCCCAGAATTCGCGGATCCACTCCAGGTCTTTCCAGGAGATCGACGGGTCGAAATTGTTGGCCAGCCAGCCGATGTAGTCGGCAAGGCCGGTGGGGTTGCCACGGTAGGTGGAAATGTTGCCCAGATCGTGCGGGCGCCCCATCACGCCGACATCCCACGCCCACTCGGGGTGGGTCATGGCTTGCAGCACGCGACGCAGCGGGCCGTTCTTGCCGCTCATGCCAGAGTGGGCGTCGCGGTACCGGGCGCCGGGTGTCGGCATGTCGACGGTGAACACCAGGGTCTTGACCCCGGCGGCCTTGGCCCGCTCCAGAGCGTTGCGCATGAAGCCGCGGTCCTTGAGCACGTACAACTGGAACCACATCGGCCGGTCGATGGCCGGGGCCACTTCTTCGATCGGGCAAACCGACACCGTGGACATGGTGAACGGGATGCCGTGGGCAGCTGCCGCGCGCGCCGCTTGCACTTCGCCGCGGCGGGCGTACATGCCGGTGAGGCCGACCGGGGCCAGGGCCACTGGCATGCTCAGGGTTTCGTCGAACAGTTTGGTCTGAAGGCTGAGTTCGGACATGTTCTTCAGCACGCGCTGACGCAGGGCAATACTGGCCAGGTCCGAGACGTTGTGGCGCAGGGTGTGCTCGGCGTAGGCGCCGCCGTCGGCATAGTGGAACAGGAAGGGAGGCAGCTTGCGTTGGGCCGCGGCGCGATAGTCGGTAGAGGCAGAAATGATCATGGATTCTCGCAGCGTTGCATGTGGGGACTGCCGGGCGCGCGATGGCGCCCGGCCCCTTTCACTTTAGTGATGAACCAGCATGCCGGTCAGCCAGTAGGCCTGGATCAGGGTGATCAGGCCGACGATGGTGGCGAAGAACAGGCTGTGCTTGACGGTGAAGCGGAACAGGTCGGATTCCTTGCCAACCAGGCCGGTGGCGGCGCAGGCCACGGCGATCGACTGCGGCGAAATCATCTTGCCGGTCACGCCGCCGCTGGTGTTGGCTGCTACCAGCAGAGTGTCATTGACCCCGATCTGGTGCGCGGTGGTGGCCTGCAGCGAGCTGAACAGGGCGTTGGACGAGGTGTCGGAACCGGTCAGGAACACGCCCAGCCAGCCGAGGAATGGCGAGAAGAACGGGAACGCGGCACCGGTACCCGCCAGCACCAGCGCCATGGTCGAGGACATGCCGGAGTAATTGGTGACGAAGGCGAAGGCCAGCACCATGCCGATCGACAGGATTGGCCAGCGCAGCTCCCAGAAGGTTTCCTTGAAAGTGGTCAGACCAGTTTTGAAGTTGATCTTCAGCACGGCCATGGAGATCAGCGCCGAGAGGAAGATCGCGGTGCCGGTGGCAGAGATCGGGTCGAGCTTGAACACCGCTGGCATGGCGGTTGGCGCGGCGACGATCGGTGCGGTCTTGATCACCAGTTGGTCGAGGTGCGGGATGGCGAAGTTGAACACGAAGTTGTACATCGCGCCGCCTGGGGCGAACGCTGCCTTGAACGGTTTCAAGGTCCAGATGGTGACCAGCACGGTGAGGATCAGGAACGGTGACCAGGCCTTGAAAATTTCGCCAAAGCTGTAGGGGCTTGGCTGGCTGCCGCTTGGCTGAACCACGGCGGCGCCGACGCTGCCTTTGGCTTCGGCGAACGAACGCTTGGGCTGCCAGACTTTCAGGAACAGGGTCAGGGCGATCAGGCTGGCCAGGGCCGAGGTGATGTCCGGCAGCTCCGGGCCGATGAAGTTCGAGGTGAAGTACTGGGTGACGGCGAAGCTCAGGCCGGCGACCAGGGCGGCAGGCCAGGTTTCTTTCACGCCACGCAGGCCGTCCATCATGAACACCAGCCAGAACGGTACGAACAGCGACAGCAGCGGCAGCTGGCGGCCGGTCATGGCGCCAATGTGGAAGGCGTCGATGCCGGTGACCTGGCCGGCCACGATGATCGGGATACCCAGGGCGCCGAAGGCCACTGGCGCGGTGTTGGCGATCAGGCACAGGCCGGCGGCGTACAGAGGGTTGAAGCCCAGGCCCACCAGCAGCGCGGCAGTGATTGCCACCGGTGCGCCAAAGCCTGCCGCACCTTCCAGGAAGGCACCGAAGCAGAAGCCGATCAGCAGCACTTGCAGGCGCTGGTCATCGGTAATCGACAGCACCGAACTGCGGATCACTTCGAACTGGCCGCTCTTGACCGTGAGTTTGTACAGGAACACCGCGGCAACGATGATCCAGGCAATCGGCCAGAGGCCGTAGAGGAAGCCATAACCCGCAGCGGCGAATGCCATGTCGACAGGCATCTGGAAGGCGAAGATGGCCACCAGGATCGACAATGCGAGGGTGATGCTGCCGGCCACGTGGCCTTTGAGGCGGAATACGGCGAGGGCGAGGAAGAAGAAGACGATGGGAATGACCGCCGCCAGTGCGGACAGGCCAAGACTACCAAGCGGGCTATAGATTTGTTGCCAGGTTTGCATATGGGGTGGCCCCTAATTGTTGTTGGTCAGGCACTGGCATTGGATAATTGGTAAGACCAATTTACAATGACTGGGCGCTAGGTTAAAAGCGTCTTCGTGGGTGTGTCAATTTGTCCCGTGCAAAACTTTGGTCGTGTGCCGATGAGCGGGCGCCTGGTGGGCCGGGAAAATCGTCACCTGGTGGGTGTTTGCGCGATCTGGATCGGCGAGAATAGACGCCCCTGAAATCTGCCGGGGGTTTGTGGAGAGCATGTGATGGTTTTTGATCAGGTCCGCCAACGGCGCCTGTCCGACGACATTGTCGATCGGTTGGAAGGGATGATTCTGGAAGGCACGCTGACCTCGGGGCAGCGGTTGCCGGCCGAGCGTGTCCTTGCCGAGCAGTTTGGTGTGTCCCGCCCGTCACTGCGTGAGGCGATCCAGAAGCTGGTGGCCAAGGGGCTGCTGGTCAGCCGCCAGGGTGGGGGCAATTTTGTCGCCGAGTCTCTGGGGTCCACTTTCAGCGACCCATTGCTGCAGCTGCTCGAGCACAGTGCCGATGCGCAGCGTGACCTGCTCGAATTTCGCCATACCCTTGAAGCGTCCTGTGCCTACTACGCGGCCCGGCGGGCCACCGATCCGGACCGGACGCGGCTCAAGGCAGCCTTCGACGAGCTGCAGGACTGCTATGCGAGGGCCGATGAGGTGACTCGCGCAGAGGAGGGCGCTGCCGATGCGCGCTTCCATCTTGCGATTGCCGAAGCCAGCCATAACGCCGTGCTGCTGCACACCATTCGGGGCTTGTTCGACCTGCTCAAGCGCAATGTAGTGACCAACATCGGTGGCATGTACCAGCAACGCACCGAGACCCGGGACATGCTTATCAGCCAGCACCGGGAGCTGTACCTGGCGATAGTCGAGGGCAGGGCGGAGGATGCGCGGGAGGTGTCCAGCCGGCACATTCTGTATGTGCAGGAGGTGCTGGAAGAGGCGCATGAAGAAGCACAGCGAGTGGCGCGGGCGGAGCGGCGTAGCGGGCGTTGAGATTTGTACTGGCAGTGCTGGCCTCTTCGCGGGTAAACCCGCTCCCACAGAGACTGCACCGAATCTGAACTCAGTGTTAATCCAGTGGAAGCGGGTTTACCCGCGAAGAGGCCGGAACAGGCTAAAGAAGAGGTATTACTCTTCCTTGCCCTTGTTCCGCACAGCCCGCTGCAGCTCGCGGTTGGAATCGCGCTCGCGCATGGTGTCGCGCTTGTCGAATTCCTTCTTGCCCTTGCCCAGTGCGATTTCGCACTTGATCAGGTGCTTGCTCCAGTACAGCGCCAGGGCCACGCAGGTGTAGCCCTTTTGCGCCACGGCCGCTTCCAGTCGCTCGAGCTCGCGCTTGTTCAGCAGCAGCTTGCGAGTACGGATGGGGTCGGCGACGACGTGGGTGCTGGCCGTGATCAGCGGGGTGATGTGGCTGCCGAACAGCCAGGCTTCACCGTCCTTCAGCAGCACGTAGCTGTCAGTCAGGTGCGCCTTGCCGGCTCGCAGGCTTTTTACTTCCCAGCCGGACAGGACCAGCCCGGCCTCGAACTTGTGTTCGATGAAGTAATCGTGTCGCGCCTTCTTGTTTTGCGCGATGGTCCCGGTCGGATGTTTCTTTTGTTTAGCCATAGGGGCGGCATTATAGGCAGTCGCCGCGTCGTCGGCTATGGGATTTCGGTGTGCTTGAGCCACTGCAATGAATACCGGACAATACAGCCCCTGTCTTTGCGGCAGAACCTGTTTTCGGCGCGCTGCGAAGCGCCGCCACCCAGCCTTGGAAGTGACGCCTGGATGACTACCCATATTCAACGCTCCGCCCTGCTGCCATACCCTGCCCAGGCGCTTTACGATCTGGTCAACGATGTGGCCAGCTATCCGCAGTTCCTGCCTTGGTGCTCGGCCTCGACGGTGATCGAAGCCAGCGACACGCACATGCGCGCCAAGCTCGAAGTGGCCAAGGGCGGCATGAGCCAGCACTTCGTCACCCGCAATGTACTGGTGCCGGGGCAGTCCATCGAGATGAACCTGGAAGAAGGGCCGTTCACCCAGCTGCATGGCCTGTGGGTGTTCAAGCCGTTGGGTGACAAGGCCTGCAAGATCAGCCTGGATCTGTCGTTCGATTATGCCGGCCCGCTGGTGCGCGCGACCCTGGGTCCGCTGTTCAACCAGGCGGCCAATACGCTGGTGGATGCGTTTTGCCAGCGTGCCAAGCAGTTGAATGCCTGACTGAAAAAGCGGCAACAAAAAGCCCGGACCAGGTCCGGGCTTTTTTGTTTCTGCTCGCCGCTTATTGAGGCGAGGTTTCCAACGGAGCTGGAGTCGGGACCGGGGTGGTCTCGATGGTGTCGATCTCGCGCTGGATGGATTCTTCCACCGAGCCTGGCTTGGCCGGTTTTTCTTCAGGCTGCACGGTTGGCTGCTCTGCCTGGTTGGCCGGGCTGACCGTGGTGTCACTGCTGCCGCCAAGGATTTCCTGGTCGCGGCTGACGCCTGGCATGAAGTCGCCAGAAAGGCTGACCAGCTGATCGCTTTCGTTGAAGAACACGCTCATGCGTTCTTGCTGGCGTTTGCCGCCGCCTGGCTGCAGGCTGTACAGGTAATCCCAACGGTTGGTGTTGAAGGTGTCCTGGATCAGCGGGTTACCCATGATAAACCTTACTTGCCGGCGGGTCATTCCGGGGCGCAATTGGTCTATCATGTCTTGCGTAACGACATTGCCCTGCTGGATGTCGATTTTGTAAACCCCGGGAAACGAGCAACCGGCGAGTGCGAGCAGTCCCACTAGGGTGAGGCTGGTTAGCAAGAGCTTGGTGTTTTGCATCGGTGGGCGACTTCCACTATCTTGGCTGGACAACGTAAACCCCGATCATACCCGTATTAAGAGAAGCTGCGAAGCAGCATCGGCGAGAAAGCTGACCATGGTTGAAAATAGCGAATTGCGCAAAGCCGGTCTCAAGGTGACCCTGCCTCGAGTCAAGATCCTTCAGATGCTCGACTCCACCGAGCAGCGTCACATGAGCGCCGAGGATGTCTACAAGGCGCTGATGGAGGCTGGCGAGGACGTGGGCCTGGCCACCGTCTACCGCGTACTGACCCAATTCGAAGCGGCGGGTCTGGTGGTTCGCCACAACTTCGACGGCGGTCATGCGGTGTTCGAACTGGCCGATGGCGGTCACCACGACCATATGGTCAACGTGGATACCAGTGAAGTCATCGAGTTCATGGATGCCGAGATCGAGAAACGCCAGCGCGAAATCGTGGCCGAGCATGGCTATGAGCTGGTAGACCACAATCTGGTCCTGTACGTGCGTAAAAAGAAGTAACGATTTCTTATCGTTATGAATGGCAAAGGTGACCTTCGGGTCGCCTTTGTGCTTTCTGAGGCTGAGAGCTGGGTCGTTTGTGCAGGCCTCTTCGCGGGTAAACCCGCTCCCACAGGTACTGCGGAATATCCTGTGGGAGCGGGTTTACCCGCGAAGAGGCCTGGAAAAGAAGGGTTCAGGCCTTGCCGCTCACCACCATCTTGCGCGCATGCGCCAGGGATTCCTTGGTCAGGTCTATGCCGCCCAGCATCCGCGCCACTTCCTCGACCCGCTCGCGTTTGCCCAGGTTGGCCACGGCGGTATGGGTGGTGTCGCTGTTGCGCACCTTGTGCACGAACAGGTGGTGATGCCCTTGTGCCGCCACCTGCGGCAGGTGAGTAACGGTTAGCACCTGGCCGCGTTCGCCCAGGCGGCGCAGCAGTTGGCCGACGATTTCGGCAGTAGGCCCGCCGATACCGACGTCGACTTCGTCGAACACCAGGGTGGGAATGCGTGAGGTCTGCGCGGTAATCACCTGAATGGCGAGGCTGATGCGGGACAGTTCGCCACCTGAAGCCACCTTGGCCAGGCCTTTGAGCGGTTGGCCGGGGTTGGCGCTTACGAGTAGTTCGATCTGCTCCAGGCCATGAGGCGAAAGGTCTGCTCCCTCATTGGGTGTAAGTGCGATGCAGAAGCGCCCGCCGGGCATGCCCAGGCGCTGGATTTCCTGCTCGACGGCCACTGCCAGCTGCTGGGCAGCCTGCTGGCGCAGTGCACTGAGCTCGCGAGCCTTCTCTTTATAGTGCTGGGCGAAAGCGGCCAGCTCTTCACCCAGCCGCTCGATCGACTCGTCACTGGCGTTCAGGCCTTCCAGCTCTTCCATCAACTGCTGTTGCAGGTGGGGTAGTTCGGTGGGGTGCACGCGGTGTTTGCGCGCCAGCGTATAGATAGTGTCGAGGCGTTCTTCCAGTGCCTGCAGGCGCATGGGGTCGGCGTCGAAGTTGTCGAGGAAGCGGTTGAGCTCGCCCACGGCCTCCTCGACCTGGATCTGCGCGCTGGCGATCAGGTTGGCCGCTTCGCTCAGTGCCTTCGGCGAGTTGGTAGCGGCACCCAGGCGGTTGAGGCAGGAGGTGAGGGCGCTGAGCACATTGCCCGAATCGCTTTCACTGCACTGGTCGATGACCTGTCGGCAAATGCCGAACAGGGCTTCGGCGCTGGTCAGGTTCTTGTGTTCCTGCTCCAGCTGCTCCAGCTCGTGTTCGCCCAGGCCGAGGTTGTCCAGCTCTTCCAGTTGGTAGCTCAACAGCTGATGGCGGGCGCGCTGCTCATCGCCGGAGTTGGACAGGCGCTCCAGCTCCAGACGGGTCTGGTTCCAGCGCTTGGCCGCCAGCTGTACCTGGCGGGCCAGGTCGACGGCACCGGCGTACTCGTCGAGCAGGCGGCGGTGCGTGTCGGTCTTCAGTAGCGACTGGTGCTCGTGCTGGCTGTGGATATCGATCAGTAGCTCGCCCAGTGCCTTGAGGTCGCCGAGTGGGCAGGGTGTGCCATTGATGTAGCCGCGGCTGCGGCCTTCGGCGGTGATCACCCGGCGCAGGATGCACAGGCCGTCGTTGTCCAGGTCGCGCTCAGCCAGCCAGGCATGTGCCTCGGGGATGTCCACCAGGTCGAAGGTGGCGAGTATGTCTGCCTTGTCCGTGCCGGGGCGAACCACGCCGCTGTCAGCCCGGTCGCCCAGCGCCAGGCCGAGGGCGTCGAGCATGATCGACTTGCCGGCACCGGTCTCGCCGGTGATGACGGACATGCCGCGGGCGATTTCGAGATCGAGGTGCTCGACGATGGCGTAGTTGTGAATGGACAGGTGCACCAGCATGGGGCGGCTCCCGAAAGGTCAGGTCTGTTTATTTATACAGTACTTTTTTCAGGCCTGCCAATGCCCCTTGGCAGATTCTGTTGCAGCCGGGAAAACCACCTTGCCCCTTGAAGCTGGTTTTTCCGGCCCCATATAGCCGTCATCCAAGGCGAGCCTGGCTCGCAGTCCACAAAATTGCGCAGGAGAGACCCCATGGCTGACGAACAGCTGAACGAGAAAGACCTAAACGTCGAAGAGACCGGTGCAGGTAATGCTGCCGACGCCCGCGTCCTGGAACTCGAGGAGCAGCTGGCCGCCGCCAAGGACCAGGCGCTGCGCGCCGTTGCCGACGTGCAGAACGCTCGCCGTCGTGCCGAACAGGATGTCGAGAAAGCCCACAAGTTTGCCCTCGAGAAGTTCTCGGGCGACCTGCTGCCTGTGATCGACAGCCTGGAGCTGGCCCTGGCGCACTCCAGTGCCGACGACGAGCACGTCAAGCAGATCCGTGAAGGTGTCGAGCTGACCCTGAAGATGTTCCAGGACACCCTCAAGCGTTACAACCTTGAAGCGGTCGACCCTCACGGCCAGCCGTTCAATCCAGAGCATCACCAGGCCATGGCCATGCAGGAAAACGCCGAAGTCGAGCCGAACAGCGTGCTGAACGTGTTCCAGAAGGGCTATCTGCTCAACGGCCGCCTGCTGCGACCTGCCATGGTGGTGGTCAGCAAGGCGCCGAGCGCCGCGCAGCCCTCGATCGATGAAAAGGCTTGAAATCCTTCCGGGCATCCCCATCTAGGTGTCAAGCCTTCAAGTATTACCGCAGTTGGCCAAAGTAGTCGCTGCTACCAAATTCAAGTTTCGGGAGAGTTAACATGGGTAAAATCATCGGTATCGACCTGGGGACCACCAACTCGTGCGTCTCTGTTCTGGAAAACGGTAACGTCAAGGTCATCGAAAACGCCGAAGGTGCGCGTACCACCCCTTCGATCGTGGCCTACGCCAATGATGGCGAAATCCTGGTGGGTCAGTCGGCCAAGCGTCAGGCGGTCACCAACCCGCACAACACTCTGTTCGCAGTGAAGCGCCTGATTGGCCGCCGCTTCGAAGAAGATGTGGTGCAGAAAGACATCAAGCTGGTGCCTTACAAGATCGTCAAGGCCAGCAACGGCGACGCCTGGGTTCAGGCCAGCGGCAAGGACATGGCTCCGCCGCAGATCAGCGCCGAAGTCCTGAAGAAAATGAAGAAAACCGCCGAAGACTACCTCGGCGAGGCCGTTACCGAAGCGGTCATCACCGTTCCGGCCTACTTCAACGACAGCCAGCGTCAGGCCACCAAGGATGCCGGTCGCATCGCTGGCCTGGACGTAAAGCGCATCATCAACGAGCCGACTGCCGCTGCACTGGCTTACGGCATGGACAAGGCCAAGGGCGACCACACCGTCATCGTTTATGACCTGGGTGGCGGTACCTTCGACGTTTCGGTCATCGAAATCGCCGAAGTCGACGGTGAGCACCAGTTCGAAGTACTGGCTACCAACGGCGACACCTTCCTTGGTGGCGAAGACTTCGACATGCGCCTGATCGACTACCTCGTGGACGAGTTCAAGAAAGAGTCCGGCATGGACCTGAAGAACGATCCCCTGGCACTGCAGCGTCTGAAAGAAGCCGCTGAAAAGGCCAAGATCGAACTGTCCTCCGCTCAGTCGACCGACGTAAACCTGCCGTACATCACTGCAGACGCTACCGGTCCGAAGCACCTGAACGTGAAGATTTCCCGCGCCAAGCTGGAATCGCTGGTCGAAGACCTGGTTACCCGTACCATCGAGCCTTGCCGCATCGCTCTGAAAGACGCCGGCATCGACGCCAGCAAGATCGACGACGTGATCCTGGTCGGTGGCCAGACCCGTATGCCGCTGGTACAGAAAGCCGTTGCCGATTTCTTCGGCAAGGAAGCGCGCAAGGACGTCAACCCGGACGAAGCCGTGGCAATGGGTGCTGCCATCCAGGGCGCCGTGCTGGCCGGTGACGTGAAAGACGTGCTGCTGCTGGACGTCAGCCCGCTGACCTTGGGTATCGAAACCATGGGCGGCGTGATGACTTCGCTGATCGAGAAGAACACCACCATCCCGACCAAGAAGTCGCAGGTGTTCTCGACTGCCGACGACAACCAGGGCGCCGTGACCATTCACGTGCTGCAAGGTGAGCGTAAGCAGGCTGCACAGAACAAGTCGCTGGGCAAGTTCGACCTGGCTGACATTCCGCCGGCTCCGCGTGGCGTGCCGCAGATCGAGGTAACCTTCGACATCGACGCCAACGGCATCCTGCACGTCAGCGCCAAAGACAAGGCCACCGGCAAGTCGCAGTCGATCGTGATCAAGGCCAACTCCGGCCTGTCGGACGAAGAAATCGAACGCATGGTGCGTGACGCCGAGGCCAATGCCGAGGAAGACCGCAAGTTCGAAGAGCTGGCCGCTGCCCGTAACCAGGGTGACGCGCTGGTTCACTCGACCCGCAAGATGGTCGCTGACGCTGGTGACAAGGTTACCGCCGAAGAGAAAGCCGCTATCGAGGCTGCCGTTGTTGCCTTGGAAGCCGCTGTCAAAGGCGACGACAAGGCTGCCATCGACGCCAAGGTCGAAGAGCTGTCCAAGGTTTCGGCACCGGTTGCCCAGAAGATGTACGCCGAGCAGTCGGCCGAACAGCCTCAGGGTGGCGCGCAGCAAGCCGAGCCGGAAGCCAAGCACGATGACGTGGTTGACGCT
The DNA here is from genome assembly GCF_002113295.1 of Pseudomonas sp. B10(2017). NCBI lineage: Bacteria > Pseudomonadati > Pseudomonadota > Gammaproteobacteria > Pseudomonadales > Pseudomonadaceae > Pseudomonas > Pseudomonas sp. B10(2017). The sequence continues at coordinate 63,264 of NZ_NEJU01000003.1, read as the reverse complement.
GAGTTCGAAGAAGTGAAAGACAACAACAAGCAGTAATCCCTGCAAGTTGTCGGCCGGTTCACCGCCGTTTGGCGGTGAGCTGGTAGGATGTCGCCGCGCGGGGGCTTGCTCCCGCGTTGGCGTATCTGGAATTCGAGAATTTTTACAGCATCTGTCAGTGGCCCTGGTGGGTATAAGGCAGGTGCTGATGGCGCGGCGTAGATGCCAGACGCCCAACAAGGTGCAAATGACCTATGTCCAAGCGTGATTATTATGAGGTACTGGGTGTCGAGCGCGGCGCCAGTGAAGCTGACCTCAAGAAGGCTTATCGCCGCCTGGCGATGAAGTACCACCCGGACCGCAACCCAGGCGACAAGGAGTCGGAAGACAAGTTCAAGGAGGCCAACGAGGCCTACGAAGTGTTGTCTGACGCCAGCAAGCGTGCGGCTTTCGACCAATACGGCCATGCAGGTGTGGACCCGAGCATGGGTGGCGGTGGCGCAGGTTTCGGTGGTGCCAACTTCTCCGACATCTTCGGCGATGTGTTCAGCGACTTCTTCGGTGGTGGGCGCGGCGGCTCGCGCGGCGGCGCCCAGCGCGGCAGCGACCTGCGCTACACACTGGAACTTAACCTGGAAGAGGCGGTGCGTGGCACCACGGTCAGCATCCGCGTGCCCACCCTGGTCAACTGCCAGCCGTGCGACGGCTCCGGTGCCAAGAAGGGCTCCACCCCGTCCACCTGCCCGACTTGTGGCGGTATCGGCCAGGTGCGCATGCAGCAGGGCTTCTTCTCGGTACAGCAGACCTGCCCGCGCTGCCATGGCCAGGGCAAGATCATTACCGATCCCTGCACCTCGTGCCACGGCGAAGGCCGTGTCGAGGAATACAAGACGCTGTCGGTCAAGGTGCCGGCAGGTGTCGATACCGGCGACCGCATCCGCCTGTCGGGCGAGGGCGAGGCTGGTACCCATGGTGGCCCGACTGGCGACCTGTATGTGGTGATCAACGTGCGTGAGCACGAGATCTTCCAGCGTGACGGCAAGCACCTGTACTGCGAAGTACCGATCAGCTACACCGATGCCGCCCTGGGTGGCGAGCTGGAAGTGCCGACCTTGGATGGTCGGGTGAAGCTGAAGATCCCGGAAGGCACCCAGACCGGCAAGCAGTTCCGTCTGCGCGGCAAGGGGGTTGCCCCGGTGCGCGGTGGTGGTGCGGGTGACCTGCTGTGCCGCGTTGCGGTGGAAACTCCGGTCAACCTCAGTCGCCGCCAGCGCGAATTGCTCGAAGAGCTGCGTGATTCGCTGGAAGGTGATAGCTCCCACTCGCCCAAGGCCAGTGGCTGGTTCGATGGCGTGAAGCGCTTCTTCGGCGATCTCTGACAAGGAAATGGCTATGCGACGTATTGCAGTGATGGGCGCGGCAGGGCGGATGGGCAAGACCCTCGTCGAAGCCGTGCAGCAGCAGGCACCCCAGGCAGGCCTGACGGCGGCGATTGACCGCCCGGACAGCTCGCTGGTGGGTGCTGATGCTGGTGAACTGGCGGCCCTGGGCCGTATTGGTGTGCCGATTTCCGACGACCTGGGCAAGGTGGTCGATGAGTTTGACGTGCTGATCGACTTCACCCACCCTTCGGTAACCCTGAAGAACCTGGCGTTCTGCCGCAAGGCGGGCAAGGCCATGGTCATCGGTACTACGGGCTTCACTCCGGAAGAGAAGCAGCAGTTGGCCGAAGCCGGCAAGGAAATCCCGATCGTCTTCGCCGCCAACTTCAGTGTCGGTGTCAACCTGTGCCTGAAGCTGCTGGATACCGCAGCGCGCGTGCTGGGTGACGATGTGGATATCGAAATCCTCGAAGCGCACCATCGGCACAAGGTCGATGCGCCGTCGGGCACCGCGCTGCGCATGGGGGAAGTGGTTGCCCAGGCGCTGGGTCGCAACTTGCAGGAAGTGGCCGTGTATGGACGTGAAGGGCAGACCGGCGCACGTGAGCGTCAGACCATTGGCTTCGCCACCGTACGTGCCGGTGATGTGGTGGGTGACCATACCGTGCTGTTCGCCGCCGAAGGCGAGCGCGTCGAGATTACCCACAAGGCTTCCAGTCGCATGACCTTCGCCAAGGGTGCCGTGCGAGCGGCGCTGTGGCTGGACGGGCGTGAGCCTGGCCTGTACGACATGCAGGATGTGCTCGAGCTGCGTTAAGCAGTTGGAGTGGTGTTGGCTTCTTCGCGGGCTTGCCAGCTCCCACTGGGATAGCGCCATGCCTGAGGGCAGCGCTGTACCTGTGGGAGCGGGTTTACCCGCGAAGAAAGCCGGCGCCGATGTTAGCCTGTCGCATTGATGTGTTTTAGAGGCACATCCGCGGTAGACCGAAAACGCACTTTTCTGTAAGCTACAGCTTTAGTGTGTCCACTAAAAGCGCGCAGCGAATTGAATTCAGCACATGAAAGCGGGGTGACGTGTCCATACGTCACTCCGCTTTTTTGCAACCTGCGATCGCCCTTTCATGCTTGATTTACGGGAGGTCTTCTTGACAAAGCCAGCCATACTCGCCCTTGCCGACGGCAGTATTTTCCGCGGTGAAGCTATCGGTGCCGACGGTCAGACCGTTGGTGAGGTGGTATTCAACACCGCTATGACCGGCTACCAGGAAATCCTTACAGACCCTTCCTATGCGCAGCAAATCGTTACCCTGACCTACCCGCACATCGGCAACACCGGTACTACTCCGGAAGACGCCGAGTCGAACCGCGTCTGGTCCGCCGGCCTGGTCATTCGTGACCTGCCGCTGCTGGCCAGCAACTGGCGTAACACCCAGTCGCTGCCTGAGTACCTCAAGGCCAACAACGTCGTCGCCATCGCCGGCATCGACACCCGTCGCCTGACCCGAATCCTGCGTGAAAAGGGCGCTCAGAACGGTTGCATCCTCGCCGGTGACAATATCAGCGAAGAAGCCGCCATCGCCGCCGCCCGCGCCTTCCCGGGCCTGAAGGGCATGGACCTGGCCAAGGTCGTTTCCACCAAGGAACGCTACGAGTGGCGCTCCAGCGTGTGGGAACTGAAGACCGACAGTCACCCGACCATCGAAGCCGCTGACCTGCCGTACCACGTCGTCGCCTTCGACTACGGCGTCAAGCTGAACATCCTGCGCATGCTGGTTGCCCGTGGCTGCCGCGTGACCGTGGTGCCGGCCCAGACCCCGGCCAGCGAAGTGCTGGCACTCAACCCGGATGGCGTGTTCCTGTCCAACGGCCCTGGTGACCCCGAGCCGTGCGACTACGCTATCCAGGCGATCAAGGACATCCTCGAGACCGAGATCCCGGTATTCGGCATCTGCCTGGGCCACCAGCTGCTGGCCCTGGCCTCTGGCGCCAAGACCGTGAAAATGGGCCACGGCCACCACGGTGCCAACCACCCGGTCCAGGACCTGGACACTGGCGTGGTCATGATCACCAGCCAGAACCACGGCTTTGCCGTTGACGAAGCCACCCTGCCGGGCAACGTCCGCGCCATCCACAAGTCGCTGTTCGACGGCACCCTGCAGGGTATCGAGCGTACCGACAAGAGCGCGTTCAGCTTCCAGGGCCACCCTGAAGCGAGCCCAGGCCCGACCGACGTCGCGCCACTGTTCGATCGTTTCATCGATGCCATGGCCAAGCGCCGCTGAGCATCCTGCTTCAAGGCCCCGGGCCGGCTTGCGCCGCGCCCGGAAGCGCCTGACCCAGATTGTTCAAGGCGGCTTGCCGACTGACCCCGGATTTGAGTGACAACCATGCCAAAACGTACAGACATCAAAAGCATCCTGATTCTCGGCGCTGGCCCGATCGTGATCGGCCAGGCCTGCGAATTCGACTACTCCGGCGCCCAGGCCTGTAAAGCCCTGCGCGAGGAAGGTTTCCGCGTCATCCTGGTGAACTCCAACCCGGCCACCATCATGACCGACCCGGCCATGGCCGACGCCACCTACATCGAGCCGATCAAATGGCAGTCGGTGGCCAAGATCATCGAGAAAGAGCGCCCGGACGCACTGCTGCCGACCATGGGTGGCCAGACTGCACTGAACTGCGCCCTGGACCTGGAGCGCCACGGCGTTCTGGAAAAGTTCGGCGTGGAAATGATCGGTGCCAACGCCGACACCATCGACAAGGCCGAAGACCGCTCGCGCTTCGACAAGGCAATGAAGGACATCGGCCTGGAGTGCCCGCGCTCCGGTATCGCCCACAGCATGGAAGAAGCCAACGCCGTCCTCGAGCGCCTGGGCTTCCCGTGCATCATCCGTCCGTCGTTCACCATGGGCGGCACCGGTGGTGGTATCGCCTACAACCGTGAAGAGTTCGAAGAAATCTGCGCCCGTGGCCTGGACCTGTCGCCGACCAAGGAACTGCTGATCGACGAATCGCTGATCGGCTGGAAGGAATACGAGATGGAGGTGGTCCGCGACAAGAAGGACAACTGCATCATCGTCTGCTCGATCGAGAACTTCGACCCGATGGGCGTGCACACCGGTGACTCGATCACCGTTGCCCCGGCACAGACCCTGACCGACAAGGAATACCAGATCATGCGCAACGCCTCGCTGGCGGTGCTGCGTGAAATCGGTGTGGAAACCGGCGGTTCCAACGTGCAGTTCGGTATCTGCCCGAACACTGGCCGCATGGTCGTGATCGAGATGAACCCGCGCGTTTCGCGCTCCTCGGCGCTGGCCTCCAAGGCCACCGGTTTCCCGATCGCCAAGATCGCTGCCAAGCTGGCTGTCGGCTACACCCTCGACGAACTGCAGAACGACATCACCGGCGGCCGCACCCCGGCGTCCTTCGAACCGTCGATCGACTATGTCGTCACCAAGCTGCCGCGTTTCGCCTTCGAAAAATTCCCGAAAGCCGACGCCCGCCTGACCACCCAGATGAAATCCGTGGGTGAAGTCATGGCCATCGGCCGTACCTTCCAGGAGTCCCTGCAGAAAGCCCTTCGCGGCCTGGAAGTCGGCGCCTGCGGCCTCGACCCGAAAGTCGACCTGGCCAACCCTGAAGCCAGCAGCATTCTCAAGCGCGAGCTGACCGTGCCGGGCGCCGAGCGTATCTGGTACGTGGCCGACGCCATGCGTGCCGGCATGACCTGCGAGCAGATCTTCGACCTGACCGGCATCGACATGTGGTTCCTGGTGCAGATGGAAGACCTGATCAAGGAAGAAGAAAAGGTCAAGACCCTGGCCCTGTCGTCGATCGACAAGGACTACATGCTGCGCCTCAAGCGCAAGGGCTTCTCCGACCAGCGTCTGGCCAAGCTGCTGGGTATCACCGACAAGAACCTGCGCCGTCACCGCCACAAGCTGGAAGTGTTCCCGGTGTACAAGCGCGTCGACACCTGCGCTGCCGAGTTCGCCACCGACACCGCCTACCTGTACTCCACCTACGAGGAAGAGTGCGAGGCCAACCCGTCGACCCGCGACAAGATCATGATCCTGGGTGGCGGCCCTAACCGTATCGGTCAGGGTATCGAGTTCGACTACTGCTGCGTACACGCCGCACTGGCGCTGCGTGAAGACGGTTACGAGACCATCATGGTCAACTGCAACCCGGAAACCGTTTCCACCGACTACGACACCTCCGACCGCCTGTACTTCGAGCCGCTGACCTTGGAAGACGTGCTGGAAGTGTGCCGCGTCGAGAAGCCGAAAGGCGTGATCGTCCACTACGGCGGCCAGACCCCGCTGAAACTGGCGCGCGCCCTGGAAGAAGCCGGCGTACCGATCATCGGTACTAGCCCGGACGCCATCGACCGCGCCGAAGACCGCGAGCGTTTCCAGCAGATGGTTCAGCGACTGAGCCTGCTGCAGCCGCCAAACGCCACCGTGCGTAGCGAAGAAGAAGCCATTAGCGCTGCTGGCGGCATCGGCTACCCGCTGGTAGTGCGCCCGTCCTACGTACTGGGCGGCCGTGCCATGGAAATCGTCTACGAGCTGGACGAGCTCAAGCGCTACCTGCGTGAAGCCGTGCAGGTGTCCAACGACAGCCCGGTACTGCTCGACCACTTCCTCAACTGCGCCATCGAGATGGATGTGGATGCGGTATGCGACGGCACCGACGTGGTGATCGGCGCGATCATGCAGCACATCGAGCAGGCCGGTGTTCACTCCGGTGACTCGGCGTGCTCGCTGCCACCTTACTCGCTGAGCAAGGAAGTGCAGGATGAAGTTCGCGTACAGGTCAAGAAAATGGCCCTGGAGCTGGGCGTGGTCGGCCTGATGAACGTGCAGCTGGCCCTGCAGGGCGACAAGATCTACGTGATCGAAGTCAACCCGCGCGCTTCGCGTACCGTGCCGTTCGTCTCCAAGTGCATCGGCACTTCCCTGGCGATGATCGCGGCTCGCGTCATGGCCGGCAAAACCCTCAAAGAGCTGGGCTTCACCCAGGAAATCATCCCGAACTTCTACAGCGTCAAGGAAGCCGTCTTCCCGTTCGCCAAGTTCCCAGGGGTTGACCCGATCCTCGGCCCTGAGATGAAATCGACCGGTGAAGTCATGGGTGTTGGTGACAGCTTCGGTGAAGCCTTTGCCAAGGCCCAGATGGGTGCCAGCGAAGTGCTGCCGACCGGCGGTACCGCCTTCATCAGCGTGCGTGACGACGACAAGCCGCAAGTGGCTGGCGTTGCTCGCGACCTGATCGCCCTGGGCTTCGAAGTGGTTGCAACTGCCGGCACTGCCAAGGTTATCGAAGCGGCTGGCTTGAAAGTGCGCCGTGTGAACAAGGTGACCGAAGGTCGCCCGCACGTGGTCGACATGATCAAGAACGACGAAGTGTCGCTGATCATCAACACCACCGAAGGCCGCCAGTCGATCGCCGATTCCTACTCGATTCGTCGCAATGCACTGCAGCACAAGATTTACTGCACTACTACCATTGCGGCCGGTGAAGCCATCTGCGAGGCGCTGAAATTTGGTCCGGAAAAGACCGTTCGCCGCCTGCAGGATCTGCATGCAGGACTGAAAGCATGAGCATTACCAAGTACCCGATGACTGTTCAGGGCGCTCGCGCCCTGGAAGAGGAGCTGCTCTTCCTGAGCAAGACCGAGCGCCCGCGCTTGAGCCAGGCCATTGGTGAAGCGCGCGAACTGGGCGACCTGAAGGAAAATGCCGAGTACCACGCCGCTCGTGAAGAGCAGGGCATGGTCGAGGCGCGTATCCGCGATATCGAAGGTCGCTTGCAGAACTCGGTGGTGATCGATGTGACCACCATTGCTCACACCGGCAAGGTGATTTTTGGCACCACTGTGGTGCTGGCCAACACCGAAACCGATGATGAAGTGACCTACCAGATCGTTGGCGAAGATGAAGCCGATGTGAAGAAAGGCAAGCTTTCGAACAGCGCCCCGATTGCCCGCGCCATCATTGGCAAAGAAGAAGGGGATACCGTTGTCGTCAAGACGCCTAACGGTACGGTCGAGTACGAGATTGTCGAAGTCAAGCACATCTGACCGGCGCCTGCGGGCGCCATCCCTCGAGGGAATCCTCTGGCAGCTGGCCCAGGTTTTCTGGGTTGGTGGCCTGTGGGTGTTTCACGTGGGGCTGGTGCCCGCGCTCAAGGTCAGTGGCCTGGCGCCGCTGCTGGTGCAGGATATCGCCGGGCAGATCGACCGCTGGTTGATCGGTGTGGCGCTGCTTGGCTTGTTGACCCAGCTGGCGGTGCTGGCAAGGGTGGACGGCCTGTCGGCCTGGTGGCAGCAGTTCCGTGGCCAGATGCTGTTGCTCGGCTTCGGTGCCTGTGTGGGGTATTACACCTTGCGCTACGGTATTTCCGTTGGCGAGCGCTGGCAGCTGCTCTGTTTCCTGGTGCTGGGCTTTTCCGGCATCGTGCTGGTGGCCCAGCCGGTTCCGGTCAAGGTGCGCCGCTAAGCGGCTCGAGATCGCTGGGGTCGCTTCGCGGCCCATCGCCGGCAAGCCGGCTCCCACACCGACTGCATCGATTTCAGGCCGTGCGCCGTACCTGTGGGAGCTGGCTTGCCGGCGATGGGCTGCGCAGCAGCCCCTTTGCCGTTACTTGTAACGGTGGATATTGGACAGCTGCTTGTTCGGCTGTGGGTTCTTGCGGTAGATCAGGGCTTTCTTGCCGATGGTCTGCACCAGCTCGGCACGGCCGGCCTTGCACAGCTCGGCAATGGTCTCGGCACGCTCTTCGCGGTCTTCCGAGCGAATTTCGACCTTGATCAGCTCATGGTCGACCAAGGCGCGCTCCAGTTCGGCGATGACACCTTCATTCAAACCATTGCCAGCAACAATCAGGACCGGTTTCAGGTCATGACCAATGGACTTGTATTGCTTCTTCTGCTCGTTATTGAGCGGCATAATCTGACCCTTTCCGTCTGATTCTGTAAAATTGACCGGCATTTTACCCGAGGGCCACCGGCTCCGCCCAGTCAATCACGACGCATATCATCGAGGTGCCCCGTGGTACAACGTTCCAAAAGCAGCGCAAACTGGCTGCGAGAGCATTTCAACGATCCTTTTGTGAAGCAGGCACAAAAGGATGGCTACCGCTCGCGTGCGAGCTACAAACTGCTGGAGATCCAGGAAAAGGACCGGCTGATCCGCCCAGGCATGAGCGTGATCGACCTAGGCGCGGCTCCGGGTGGGTGGTCGCAAGTGACCAGTCGTCTGATTGGTGGCCAGGGTCGCCTGATCGCGTCCGACATCCTGGAGATGGACTCGATCCCCGATGTGACCTTCATCCAAGGTGATTTCACCGATGATGAAGTGTTGCAGCGCATTCTCGAGGCTGTCGGCGATTCGCACGTAGACCTTGTGATTTCCGACATGGCCCCCAATATGAGTGGTACGCCTGCGGTTGACATGCCGCGTGCCATGTTCCTTTGCGAGCTGGCCCTCGATCTGGCAACCCGCGTGCTAAAGCCCGGCGGCGACTTCCTGATCAAGATTTTCCAGGGCGAAGGTTTTGACGTGTACCTCAAGGACGTGCGCAGCAAGTTCGACAAGGTGCAGATGCGCAAGCCGTCGTCGTCGCGTGACCGTTCCCGCGAACAGTACCTGCTGGGCAGGGGCTTCAAGGGGGCATGAAAGGCGTGAAGCGTGGTGGCCGATAGTTATTTCCAATCGGCCGCTGCGTCAGGATCGTCCGAACTTCGTGTAGTCTAGCTTTCACAAAGGGTTACAGACGGTGCCTGCGGCTGCGTAGGTAATGTAGTAAGTTAGGGCGATGAATATCATGCGAGGAACGGCTGCGTCGTGCGCCGGCCTCAGAGGGTAGCGAATTGAACGACATGGCAAAGAATCTGATCCTGTGGTTGATCATCGCAGCTGTCCTGGTGACAGTGATGAACAACTTCTCCAGCCCTAACGAGCCGCAGACCCTCAACTATTCCGACTTCATCCAGCAGGTCAAGGATGGCAAGGTCGAGCGTGTGACCGTCGACGGTTACATCATTACCGGCAAGCGCGCCGACGGCGACAACTTCAAGACCGTGCGCCCGGCCATTACCGACAATGGCCTGATCGGCGACCTGGTCGACAACCACGTCATCATCGAAGGCAAGCAGCCTGAGCAGCAGAGCATCTGGACCCAGTTGCTGGTTGCGAGCTTCCCGATCCTGGTGATCATCGCCGTGTTCATGTTCTTCATGCGCCAGATGCAGGGCGGTGCGGGCGGCAAAGGCGGGCCGATGAGCTTTGGCAAGAGCAAGGCACGCCTGCTGTCCGAAGACCAGGTCAAGACCACCCTGGCCGACGTTGCAGGTTGCGACGAAGCCAAGGAAGAGGTCGGCGAGCTGGTCGAGTTCCTGCGCGACCCGGGCAAGTTCCAGCGCCTGGGCGGCCGTATCCCGCGTGGCGTGTTGATGGTCGGCCCGCCCGGTACCGGTAAGACCTTGCTTGCCAAGGCCATCGCCGGCGAGGCGAAGGTGCCGTTCTTCACCATTTCCGGTTCGGACTTCGTGGAAATGTTCGTCGGTGTCGGTGCCAGCCGTGTGCGCGACATGTTCGAGCAGGCCAAGAAGCACGCCCCGTGCATCATCTTCATCGACGAGATCGACGCCGTTGGTCGCCACCGTGGCGCCGGCATGGGTGGCGGTCACGACGAGCGTGAGCAAACCCTCAACCAGTTGCTGGTGGAGATGGACGGCTTCGAGATGAACGATGGCATCATCGTCATCGCCGCTACCAACCGCCCGGACGTGCTCGACCCGGCTCTGCTGCGCCCCGGCCGCTTCGACCGCCAGGTGGTGGTCGGCCTGCCGGACATTCGTGGTCGCGAGCAGATCCTCAAGGTGCATATGCGCAAGGTGCCGGTCGGCGAGAACGTCAACCCGGCCGTCATCGCCCGTGGTACCCCTGGCTTCTCCGGTGCGGACCTGGCCAACCTGGTCAACGAGGCCTCTCTGTTTGCCGCGCGCGCCAACAAGCGCCTGGTCGAAATGAAAGAGTTCGAGCTGGCCAAGGACAAGATCATGATGGGCGCCGAGCGCAAGACCATGGTCATGTCCGAGAAAGAAAAGCAGAACACCGCCTACCATGAGGCTGGCCACGCCATCGTCGGTCGTCTGGTGCCTGAGCACGATCCGGTCTACAAGGTTTCGATCATTCCGCGCGGTCGTGCCCTGGGCGTGACCATGTTCCTGCCGGAAGAAGACCGCTACAGCCTGTCCAAGCGCGCACTGATCAGCCAGATCTGCTCGCTGTATGGCGGCCGTATTGCCGAGGAAATGACTCTGGGCTTCGACGGTGTCACTACCGGCGCCTCCAACGACATCATGCGTGCCAGCCAGATCGCCCGCAACATGGTGACCAAGTGGGGCCTTTCCGAAAAACTCGGCCCGCTGATGTACGCCGAGGAAGAAGGCGAGGTGTTCCTGGGTCGCAGTGCTGCCAGCCAGCACGCCAGCGTTTCCGGCGAAACCGCCAAGCTGATCGACTCGGAAGTGCGCAGCATCATCGACCAGTGCTACGCCACGGCCAAGCAGTTGCTCACCGACAACCGTGACAAGCTCGATGCCATGGCCGAAGCGCTGATGAAGTACGAGACCATCGACGCCGAGCAGATTGACGATATCATGGCCGGCCGTACCCCCCGCGAACCGCGCGACTGGGATGATGACTCGGCTTCGGGCAAGCCTGCTGCCCAGGGTGATCGCCCGGAATCGCCAATTGGCGGTCCAGCGGCTCAACACTAAGGGCATCTATGAGCTCAGTGCAGTACCCGACCCGGTTGCCTTGCGGCAACCGGGTTCTTGATTTGTCGCGTACCCATGTCATGGGTATTCTCAATATCACCCCTGATTCCTTCTCCGATGGCGGGCGCTTCAACCAGCGTGACGAGGCGTTGCGTCATGCCGAGGCGATGGTTGCCGCAGGTGCCACGCTGATCGACATCGGCGGCGAATCCACGCGGCCGGGCGCGCGCGCGGTATCGGTGACCGAGGAGCTGGAGCGGGTAGCCCCCATGGTCGAGGCGATCAACAGTCGCCTCGATGTGGTCATCTCGGTCGATACCTCCACGCCAGCGGTCATGCGTGAATCGGCGCGTCTCGGTGCCGGGCTGATCAACGACGTGCGTGCCCTGGAGCGCGATGGCGCCCTGGACGCTGCAGCGGATACCGGCCTGCCGGTATGCCTCATGCATATGCGCGGCGAGCCAGGCAACATGCAGGACGACCCGCATTACGAAGATGTGACCGCCGACGTTACGCGTTATCTTGAACAGCGAATGGCCGCCTGTGCTGCGGCCGGCATAGATGCAAACAGAATCATCCTTGATCCGGGCTTTGGTTTCGCCAAGACACTGGCGCATAACCTGAGCTTGTTCAAACACATGGAAGCGCTCTATCGCCTGAAGCGCCCGCTGCTGGTGGGTGTTTCACGCAAGAGCATGATCGGCCTGACGCTGGAACGTCCGGTCGGCGAGCGGTTGTACGGCAGCCTTGCGCTGGCGGCGTTGGCCATGACCAAGGGGGCGAGCATCCTTCGTGTCCATGACGTGGCCGAAACCGTTGATGTGGTGCGCATGATCGCTGCGGTGCAAAACGCCGAATAAGAACATTGGAGTCCCTATGAGCAGAAAATACTTTGGTACCGACGGCATTCGTGGTCGCGTCGGCGAATACCCGATCACGCCTGACTTCATGCTGAAGCTTGGCTGGGCCGCCGGCATGGCCTTCCGCAAGCAAGGCCACTGCCGGGTACTGGTTGGCAAGGACACGCGTATTTCCGGCTACATGTTCGAGTCCGCACTCGAAGCCGGCCTGTCCGCGGCAGGTGCCGACGTGATGCTGCTCGGGCCGATGCCTACGCCGGCTATCGCCTACCTGACGCGTACCTTCCATGCCGAAGCCGGCATCGTCATCAGTGCCTCGCACAACCCGCACGACGACAACGGCATCAAGTTCTTCTCGGGCCAGGGGACCAAGTTGCCGGACGAAGTCGAGCTGATGATCGAGGAATTGCTCGACCAGCCTATGACCGTTGTCGAGTCGGGCAAGCTGGGCAAGGTTTCGCGCATCAACGATGCCGCCGGCCGCTACATCGAGTTCTGCAAGAGCAGCGTGCCGAGCAGCACCAGCTTCGACGGCCTCAAGCTGGTGGTCGATTGTGCTCATGGCGCCACCTACAAGGTCGCGCCAAGCGTTTTCCGTGAGCTGGGTGCCGACGTAACCGTGCTGCATGCCCAACCCGACGGCCTGAACATCAACGAAGGCTGTGGCTCGACTCACATCGAGTCGCTGCAGGCTGCCGTGCTGGTCGGTCATGCCGACCTGGGCATCGCTTTCGATGGTGATGGCGACCGCGTGTTGATGGTCGACCACACCGGCGCCATCGTCGATGGTGACGAGCTGCTGTTCATCATCGCTCGCGACCTGCAGGAGCGGGGCAAGCTGCAGGGTGGGGTGGTAGGCACGCTGATGAGCAACCTGGGCCTGGAGCTTGCGCTGAAGGACCTGGATATCCCGTTCGTGCGGGCCAAGGTCGGTGACCGTTACGTCATGGCCGAGCTGCTGGAGCGTGAGTGGCTGGTCGGTGGTGAAAACTCCGGTCACGTCGTGTGCTGCAATCACACCACCACTGGTGACGCGATCATCGCTGCGCTGCAGGTGCTGATGGCACTCAAGCGTCGCGGCGAAACCCTGGCCCAGGCTCGTCAGGCCCTGCGCAAGTGCCCGCAGGTGCTGATCAACGTGCGCTATGGCGCCAGCAAGGTCGACCCCCTGGAGCACCCGGCGGTCAAGGAAGCCAGTGCCAAGGTGACCGAGGCCTTGGCCGGCCGCGGCCGCGTGCTGCTGCGCAAATCCGGTACCGAGCCGTTGGTGCGGGTGATGGTCGAGGGCGAGGACGAAAGCCAGGTGCGTGCGCACGCAGAAGCGTTGGCCAAACTGGTCGACGAAGTTTGTGTCTGAAGGCGCTTGCCAGCGCAGATAGGGTTGGGTACTATCTGCGCCCACTTTGACCGACGAGGTAAAGCATGCGTCGCCCTATGGTAGCTGGTAACTGGAAGATGCACGGTACCCGCGCTAGCGTCGCTGAGCTGACCGAAGGCTTGAGAAATCTGGCCTTGCCGAGCGGAGTGGAAGTCGCTGTGTTTCCACCGGCCTTGTTCATCAATCAAGTGATCGATGGCCTGGCAGGTAAGGAAATTACTGTCGGCGCACAGAATTCTGCAGTACAACCCGAACAGGGTGCGCTGACCGGAGAAGTTGCTCCGGAACAGCTGGTTGAAGCAGGCTGCAAGTTAGTGTTGATTGGTCATTCGGAGCGTCGCCAGATCATTGGCGAAACTGACGAAGTGCTCAATCGAAAGTTTGCAGCGGCCCAAGCCAAAGGTTTGAAGCCAGTGCTTTGCATCGGGGAAACCCTTGAAGAGCGCGAGGCTGGCAAAACGCTCGAAGTTGTCGGGCGTCAACTAAGCAGTATCATCGAGGAATTCGGTGTTAAGGCTTTTGCCAATGCAGTAATTGCCTATGAGCCTGTATGGGCCATTGGCACTGGCCTTACGGCCACGCCACAGCAGGCCCAGGATGTGCACGCAGCCATCCGTGGCCAGTTGGCGGCAGAAGATGCTGAAGTGGCTGCGAAGGTGCAGTTGCTCTACGGCGGCAGCGTGAAGGCGGCCAATGCGGCCGAACTGTTCGGCATGCCGGATATCGATGGGGGGCTCATTGGTGGGGCTTCCCTGAACGCAGACGAATTCGGTGCAATTTGTCGCGCCGCAGGAAACTGAACAAATGCTGGAAACAGTCATCGTTGTTTTTCATCTGTTGGCAGCGCTGTCGCTTGTAGTGCTGGTTCTGTTGCAACAGGGTAAAGGTGCTGAAGCAGGTGCATCTTTCGGCGCGGGTGCTTCAAATACCGTGTTCGGGAGCCAAGGCTCTGCAACGTTCCTGAGTAAATTAACTGCTATACTCGCTGCCACTTTCTTTTTGACAGCACTTGGGTTAGGATACTTCGCGAAGCAACAAGCTCACCAGCTTAGCCAAGCAGGTCTTCCAGATCCAGCAGTGCTAGAAGTGAAAGAGCCGCAGAAACCGGCAGTTAATGATGATGTACCGGTGCTCCAGCAGCAGAAGAGCGAAACCACTCCTAGCACGGGTGATGTACCTCCTCCGGCACAAGAGCAGAAGTAACGGGTTTCAAGTAGTAGTATTGCCGAGGTGGTGGAATTGGTAGACACGCAACCTTGAGGTGGTTGTGCCCATAGGGTGTAGGGGTTCGAGTCCCCTTCTCGGTACCAATTAAAGCTTGAGAGCCCGCTTTAGCGGGCTTTCTTGCAGGTGAAGGTTCGGATTTGACCCTCAAGAGGGTTCGGTCTTATACTTTTGCCCCAGCTTTGTCGCGGGGTGGAGCAGCTTGGTAGCTCGTCGGGCTCATAACCCGAAGGTCGTTGGTTCAAATCCAGCCCCCGCAACCAGCTTCAGCGGAGCCCCTTTTCAGGGGCTTTTTGCTAACCGAACAGTTTTCGGCGTCGTTGTCCAACGGCGCTTTCAGGGATGGGCGCTTCGCCCATTTTTTATTTGCACAGCATGCACGAGGGGGTTCAGGTGTCGAGCAAGCTAGAACAGTTGCAGGCCTTGTTGGCCCCGGTTGTCGAGGGTCTGGGCTATCAATGCTGGGGGATCGAATACGTTTCCCAGGGTAAGCATTCGGTACTGCGCATCTACATCGACAAGGAAGGCGGTATCCTGGTGGACGACTGCGAAGCGGTCAGCCGTCAGGCCAGCGCAATTCTCGATGTGGAAGATCCGATCAGCAGTGAATACACCCTCGAGGTGTCTTCTCCAGGCATGGATCGCCCACTGTTCACTCTGGAACAGTTTGCCTCGCATGCCGGCGAACAAGTGAAGATCAAGCTGCGCTCACCCTTCGAGGGTCGTCGTAACTTCCAGGGCCTTCTCCGCGGTGTGGAGGAGCAGGACGTGGTGGTCCAGGTGGACAATCAAGAGTTCCTGTTGCCGATCGACTCGATCGACAAGGCCAATATTATTCCCAGTTTTGACTGAGACGTGCCGGGCCCGGCGGACTATCCGGGCCCAATGGCTTGCGCAAGGCGAGGCGTACGATGAGCAAAGAAGTACTGCTGGTTGTTGAATCGGTATCCAACGAAAAAGGTGTACCGCCCGGCGTCATTTTCGAAGCGCTGGAAGTGGCACTGGCCACTGCAACCAAAAAACGTTTTGAAGACGAAGTCGACCTGCGTGTGGAAATCAACCGCCACACCGGTAGCTACGAAACCTTCCGTCGCTGGACCGTGGTCGACGAAGCCGATCTTGATGATCCGGCGATCGAGACCTGGTTGAGCAAGATTCACGAAACCCACCCTGAAGCCAAGGTCGGTGACGTGATCGAAGAGAAGATCGAGTCCATCGAGTTCGGTCGTATTGCCGCCCAGACCGCCAAGCAGGTCATCGTGCAGAAGGTCCGTGAGGCCGAGCGTGCCCAGGTGGTCGATGCCTACCGCGAGCGCGTTGGCGAGATCATCTCCGGTACCGTCAAGAAGGTTACCCGCGACAACGTCATCGTTGACCTGGGCAACAACGCCGAGGCCTTGCTGGCCCGCGAAGACATCATTCCGCGCGAGACCTTCCGTGTTGGCGTGCGCCTGCGTGCGCTGCTCAAGGAAATTCGCACCGAGAATCGTGGCCCACAGCTGATCCTGTCGCGCACCGCGCCACAGATGCTGATCGAGCTTTTCCGCATCGAAGTGCCGGAAATTGCCGAGGGCCTCATCGAAGTCATGGCTGCCTCCCGTGATCCGGGTTCGCGAGCCAAGATCGCCGTCCGCTCCAAGGACAAGCGCATCGACCCGCAAGGCGCCTGCATCGGCATGCGTGGTTCGCGCGTCCAGGCCGTATCCGGGGAGTTGGGTGGTGAGCGTGTGGATATCGTCCTGTGGGACGATAACCCGGCGCAGTTCGTCATCAACGCCATGTCGCCGGCTGAAGTCGCGGCGATCATCGTTGATGAAGATGCCCATGCCATGGACATCGCCGTTGCCGAGGACAACCTGGCCCAGGCCATTGGTCGTGGCGGTCAGAACGTTCGCCTGGCCAGTCAGCTGACCGGCTGGACCCTGAACGTGATGACCGAGAAGGACATCCAGGCCAAGCAGCAGGCCGAAACCGGTGACATCCTGCGCAATTTCATCGATGAACTGGAAGTCGACGAGGAGCTGGCCCAAGTGCTGGTCGACGAAGGCTTCACCAGCCTCGAAGAAATTGCCTACGTACCGTTGGAAGAAATGCTCAACATCGATGGCTTTGACGAAGATATCGTCAACGAGCTCCGCGCTCGAGCCAAGGACCGTTTGTTGACCAAGGCCATCGCTACCGAAGAAAAACTGGCAGACGCCCATCCGGCTGACGACCTGCTCTCCCTCGAGGGCATGGACAAAGACCTGGCGGCGGAACTGGCGGTGCGCGGCGTGGTTAACCGCGAAGACCTGGCCGAGCAGTCGATAGACGATCTGCTCGACATCGACGGCATCGACGAAGAGCGTGCCGGCAAGTTGATCATGGCCGCCCGAGCCCACTGGTTCGAGTAATTAGGCGCGGCCTGAGGAGAGAAGTGCATGACGCAAGTCACGGTGAAAGAACTGGCCCAAGAGGTCGAGGCACCGGTAGAGCGCCTGCTGCAGCAGATGCGTGAGGCAGGTCTGCCGCACACCGACGCCGGTCAGGTAGTGACCGACAATGAGAAGCAGACCTTGCTGACTCATTTGAAGAGCAGCCACAAGAGCAAGGCGGAAGAGCCGCGCAAGATTACCTTGCAGCGCAAAACCACCAGCACCCTGCGTGTCGCCGGTAGCAAGAGCATCAGCGTAGAAGTACGCAAGAAGAAAGTATTCGTGCAGCGTAGCCCGGAAGAAATCCAGGCTGAGCAGAAGCGTGAACTGGAAGAGCGCCGTGCGGCTGAAAACGCCGCTCGCGAGAAGGTCGAGGCCGAAGTTCGCCAGCGCAACGAAGAGCAGGCTCGCCGTCAGGCCGCCGAAACCGCCGCTGCAGCCCCAGCGCCTGCCGCCAAGCCAGAGTCGGCGCCTGCCGCTGCCCCGGCCCCGGTAGTTGCCGATGCCCCGGCGTCCGAAGACGCCGCAGCCCGTGCTGCCGAGCGCAAGAAGGACGAAGCCCGTCGCAACGAAGGCCGCACCCGTGACGAAGACCGTCGTGGTGGCGAGCGTCGTGGCGAGGCACCGCGCGTGTCGATCAAGGTCAAGGTCAAGGAGAAGGAAAAGGCTCCGACTCCACGGGCCGCACCGCGCACCACCGATGAAGAGAGCGATGGCGTACGCCGTGGCCGCGGTGGCAAGAGCAAGCTGAAGAAGCGCAACCAGCACGGCTTCCAGAACCCGACCGGTCCAGTCATCCGTGACGTGACCATCGGCGAGACCATCACCGTCTCGGAACTGGCCCAGCAGATGTCGGTCAAGGCCGCTGAAGTGGTCAAGTTCATGTTCAAGCTGGGTACTCCGGTCACCATCAACCAGGTGCTCGACCAGGAAACCGCTCAGCTGGTCGCCGAAGAACTGGGCCACAAAGTGACCCTGGTCAGCGATACCGCCCTGGAAGACTCCCTGGCCGAATCGCTGAAGTTCGAAGGTGAAGTCGAATCGCGTGCGCCGGTCGTTACCGTCATGGGTCACGTTGACCACGGCAAGACCTCGCTGCTCGACTACATCCGTCGTGCCAAGGTTGCTGCTGGCGAAGCCGGTGGTATTACCCAGCACATCGGTGCCTACCACGTGGAAACCGACCGCGGCATGGTCACCTTCCTCGATACTCCAGGCCACGCTGCGTTCACCGCAATGCGTGCCCGTGGTGCCAAGGCTACCGACATCGTCATCCTGGTGGTGGCGGCGGACGACGGCGTGATGCCGCAAACTCGCGAAGCCGTTCAGCATGCCAAGGCCGCGGGCGTTCCGCTGGTGGTTGCGGTGAACAAGATCGACAAGCCGGGTGCCGATATCGATCGCATTCGCAACGAGCTGGCCGTCGAAGGCGTGACCTCCGAAGACTGGGGTGGTGATACTCCATTCGTCAAGGTTTCGGCGAAGATGGGTACCGGCGTCGACGAACTGCTTGAAGCTGTCCTGCTGCAGGCCGAGATCCTCGAGCTGACCGCTACCCCGACCGCTCCAGGTCGTGGCGTGGTTGTCGAATCGCGCCTGGACAAGGGCCGTGGCCCGGTGGCGACCATCCTGGTTCAGGACGGTACCCTGCGTCAGGGCGACATGGTCCTGTGCGGTTCCAATTATGGCCGCGTGCGCGCCATGCTCGACGAGAACGGCAAGCCTGTGAAGGAAGCCGGCCCGTCGATCCCGGTCGAAATCCTCGGCCTGGACGGTACCCCGGAAGCCGGTGACGAGCTGTCCGTGGTTGCCGACGAGAAGAAAGCCCGTGAGGTTGCCCTGTTCCGTCAAGGCAAGTACCGCGAGGTCAAGTTGGCTCGTGCTCACGCCGGCAAGCTGGAAAACATCTTCGAGACCATGGGTCAGGAAGAGAAGAAGACCCTCAACATCGTCCTCAAGACCGACGTACGTGGTTCCCTGGAAGCACTGCAGGGTTCGCTGTCGGGCCTGGGCAACGACGAAGTTCAGGTGCGTGTGATCGGTGGCGGCGTCGGTGGTATCACCGAAAGCGACGCCAACCTGGCGCTGGCTTCGAATGCAGTACTGTTCGGCTTCAACGTGCGTGCCGATGCCGGCGCGCGCAAGATCGTCGAGCAGGAAGGTCTGGATATGCGTTACTACAACGTGATCTACGACATCATCGAAGACGTCAAGAAGGCTCTGACCGGCATGCTCGGCAGCGATGTTCGCGAGAACATCCTGGGTGTCGCCGAAGTTCGTGACGTGTTCCGTTCGCCGAAGTTCGGCGCCATCGCTGGCTGTATGGTCATCGAGGGTACCGTGTACCGCAACCGTCCGATCCGCGTACTGCGCGAAGACGTTGTGATCTTCGAAGGCGAGCTGGAGTCGCTGCGTCGCTTCAAGGACGATGCCTCCGAAGTGCGTAACGGCATGGAGTGCGGTATTGGCGTGAAGAGCTACAACGACGTCAAGGTCGGCGACAAGATCGAAGTCTTCGAGAAAGTCCAGGTGGCTCGTACCCTGTAAGGGGCGAGCGTGGTGCAGGCCCCGCCCTTGGGCGGCTGGCAGCGCCTCTGAAGGTAGCGCCCGGTCAGGCTTCAGCCTGGCCGGGCGTTTGCCGCTTTAAGTTACAGGTAGCAAGAATGGCAAAAGAATATAGCCGTACCCAACGCATCGGCGATCAGATGCAGCGCGAGCTGTCGGAGCTGATCCGCCGTGAAGTCAAAGACCCGCGCGTCGGCCTGGTGACCATCACTGCCGTAGACGTCAGCCGCGACCTTGGCCACGCCAAGGTGTTCATCACCGTGATGGGCCAGGACGGCGCCGACGCCGTGCCGCAGACCCTCAAGGCCCTGACCAGCGCCGCGAGCTTCCTGCGCCTGCACCTGGGGCGTGTGATGCAACTGCGCAGCGTGCCGCAATTGCATTTCCACTTCGACGAAAGCGTCAGCCGTGGTGCCCACCTGTCGGCATTGATCGAGCGCGCGGTCGCCGAAGACCGTCTGCACAAGGATGCCGACAAGCCGGACGCCGAGGAGTAAGCGGTGGCCCAGGTCAAACGTATCCGCCGCAACGTCAGCGGCATCATCCTGCTCGACAAGCCGCTGGGCTTCACCTCCAACGCGGCCCTGCAAAAGGTGCGCTGGCTGCTCAATGCGGAAAAGGCCGGCCACACTGGCAGCCTCGACCCGCTGGCAACCGGCGTGCTGCCGCTGTGCTTTGGCGAAGCAACCAAGTTTTCGCAGTACCTGCTCGATTCCGACAAGGGCTACGAAACAGTCATGCAGATGGGGCAGACTACCAACACCGGCGATGCCGAGGGTGAGGTGCTGCAGACTCGCGACGTGACCGTTGGTCGCTCCGACATCGAGGCCCTGCTGCCGCGTTTTCGTGGCCAGATCAGCCAGATACCGCCGATGTACTCGGCGCTCAAGCGTGACGGCCAGCCACTGTACAAGCTGGCACGTGCAGGAGAGGTAGTGGAGCGCGAGGCGCGTTCTGTTACTATTGGCCGCTTGGAGTTGCTCGAGTGCGAAGGCACCCGTGCGCGGTTGAGCGTAGGATGCAGCAAAGGCACCTATATCCGCACCCTGGTGGAGGATATCGGCGAGGCTCTTGGCTGCGGCGCCTATGTCGCCGAGCTGCGCAGGACCCAGGCCGGGCCTTTCGCGCTGGCGCAGACGGTCACTCTCGAGGAACTCGAACAGGCCCACGCCGAAGGCGGCAACGAAGCGCTCGACCGCTTCCTTATGCCTTCTGACAGCGGCCTGCAGGACTGGCCACTGGTGTGCCTGTCCGAGCACAGTGCGTTCTACTGGCTGCATGGGCAGGCGGTACGCGCGCCGGACGCGCCACAATTTGGCATGGTCCGGGTACAGGATCACAATGCACGCTTCATCGGTATCGGTGAAGTGAGCGAAGACGGGCGCATTGCGCCGCGTCGGCTGATTCGGTCGGAATGACCGAAACCGCGGGGCCGGGCAATTGCCAGGTTCCACGGGACCAAGGGTGGCTGTCAGTAGGCACGGTCACACCTTTTTTATTAATACAGGGATTTGTCCCTGGCCTATTGGACCCGCATGCGGGATCCGTTATCAGGAGAAGCCACATGGCCCTCAGCGTTGAAGAAAAAGCTCAGATCGTTGCCGAATACCAGCAAGCCGCCGGCGATACCGGTAGCCCGGAAGTGCAGGTTGCTCTGCTGACCGCCAACATCAACAAGCTGCAAGGCCACTTCAAGGCCAACGACAAAGACCACCACTCCCGTCGTGGTCTGATTCGTATGGTCAACCAGCGTCGTAAGCTGCTGGACTACCTGAAGGGCAAAGACACCACTCGTTACAGCGCCCTGATCGGTCGCCTGGGTCTGCGTCGCTAATAGCGGCCTGGCCAGTGGTGTGCATGGCGTGTCGCAGGCTTCGGCAGGGCTGTTTTGCAGCGCTGCCGTTGGACACGCCACGCGTATCTCCGAGGTTGGCAGCCTGGCAACGCTGAGCGGATCTTCCGCTTGGCGCCAGGCTCCCAGCCTCGTGTTGTATCTGGACGGTCAATGGGGCCGATTCCCCGTTCTGCCCAAGAATTCGCAAGAAACCAGTTCCCCCCAAGAGCCACTGAAAAAGGTAGGAAACCGTGAACCCGGTAATCAAGACTTTCCAGTTCGGTCAATCGACCGTTACTCTCGAAACGGGCCGTATTGCCCGTCAGGCAACCGGCGCTGTGCTGGTTACCGTCGACAACGACGTCACCGTGCTGGTGACCGTGGTAGGCGCCAAGCAGGCTGATCCAGGCAAGGGTTTCTTCCCGCTGTCGGTTCACTACCAGGAAAAGACCTACGCCGCCGGCAAGATCCCGGGTGGCTTCTTCAAGCGTGAAGGCCGTCCTTCCGAGAAAGAGACCCTGACCTCGCGCCTGATCGACCGTCCGATCCGTCCGCTGTTCCCGGAAGGCTTCATGAACGAAGTGCAGGTTGTCTGCACCGTGGTTTCCACCAGCAAGAAGACCGACCCGGACATCGCTGCGATGATCGGTACCTCGGCTGCCCTGGCCATTTCCGGCATTCCGTTCGAAGGCCCGATCGGCGCCGCTCGCGTTGCCTTCCACGAAAGCACCGGCTACCTGCTGAACCCGACCTACGAGCAACTGGCTGCCTCGAGCCTGGACATGGTCGTTGCCGGTACCGAATCGGCTGTACTGATGGTTGAATCGGAAGCCAAAGAGCTGACCGAAGACCAGATGCTGGGCGCCGTACTGTTCGCACACGACGAATTCCAGGCCGTGATCCAGGCCGTCAAGGAACTGGCCGCCGAAGCCGGCAAGCCGACCTGGGACTGGCAGCCAGCCCCGGCCAATGTCGAGCTGATGAACCTGGTGCGTGGCGAGTTCGGTGAAGCCGTTTCGCAGGCATACACCATTACCCAGAAGGCTGACCGCTACAACCGCCTGGGCCAGCTGCGCGACGAAGCTGTTGCCCGTCTGAGCAACGAAGAGACCGGCCCGTCCGCCAGCGCCATCAAGGACATCTTCGGCGAACTGGAATACCGCACCGTCCGTGAGAACATCGTCAACGGCAAACCGCGTATCGACGGCCGTGACACCCGCACCGTGCGCCCGCTGAACATCGAAGTCGGCGTATTGCCGAAGACCCACGGTTCGGCGCTGTTCACCCGTGGTGAAACCCAGGCCCTGGTTGTCGCGACCTTGGGTACCGCACGTGACGCCCAGCTGCTGGACACCCTGGAAGGCGAGAAGAAAGACCCGTTCATGCTGCACTACAACTTCCCGCCATTCTCGGTGGGTGAGTGCGGCCGCATGGGCGGCGCCGGCCGTCGTGAAATCGGTCACGGTCGCCTAGCCCGTCGTGGCGTGCAGGCCATGCTGCCGAGCGACAGCGACTTCCCGTACACCATCCGTGTGGTTTCGGAAATCACCGAATCCAACGGTTCCAGCTCCATGGCTTCGGTCTGCGGTGCTTCCCTGGCCCTGATGGACGCCGGTGTACCGATGAAGGCCCCAGTTGCTGGTATCGCCATGGGTCTGGTCAAGGAAGGTGACAAGTTCGCTGTCCTGACCGACATCCTGGGTGACGAAGACCACCTGGGCGACATGGACTTCAAGGTAGCCGGTACCGCCAAGGGTGTTACCGCGCTGCAGATGGACATCAAGATCAACGGCATCACCGAAGAGATCATGGAAATCGCCCTGGGCCAGGCCCTGGAAGCGCGCCTGAACATCCTCGGCCAGATGAACCAGATCATCGCCCAGTCGCGTAGCGAGCTGTCGGCCAACGCTCCGACCATGATCGCGATGAAGATCGACACCGACAAGATCCGTGACGTCATCGGTAAAGGCGGCGCCACCATTCGCGCCATCTGCGAAGAGACCAAGGCTTCGATCGACATCGAAGACGATGGCTCGATCAAGATCTTCGGCGAAACCAAGGAAGCGGCAGAGGCTGCCAAGCAGCGCATCCTGGGCATCACCGCCGAGGCCGAGATTGGCAAGATCTACGTCGGCAAGGTCGAACGCATCGTCGACTTCGGTGCCTTCGTCAACATCCTGCCTGGCAAGGACGGCCTGGTACACATCTCCATGCTGAGCGATGCTCGCGTCGAGAAAGTTACCGACATCCTGAAAGAAGGCCAGGAAGTCGAAGTACTGGTACTGGACGTGGACAACCGCGGCCGTATCAAGCTGTCGATCAAGGATGTTGCCGCGGCCAAGGCCTCGGGCGTCTAAGCGACTGCCACGCTACAGGAAAGGGCCCTTCGGGGCCCTTTTTTCATGGGCGAAAGGGAACCTTTTGCGGACTTGCATCTTGCATGCAGGTTTACGGTGCGGATTGCAAAATGCACGACGACAGGAATACTGATTTTTCGTTAACTTATTGATTTAAAAGGAAACAAGCGAGGCGGAAAAGCTGGCACAGCGCGTGCAACTACCTTCATATCTGACGCCAGGACATACGGCGCAGACCTTTCGAAAAACAGGAGTGACTCACATGAAGAAGTTCGCCATTGCTGCCGCTACTGCTACCGCCCTGACCCTGACCCTGGCTAACGGCGCATTCGCTGCAGAGCCAACCCAGGCTCCAGTCATGTTGGCCGCCAATACCGTGGACAACGCCAAGCAGGAAGGTTCTGACACCTGGATCACCACCAAAGTGAAAGCGGACCTGCTGACTGAAAAAGGTATTCCAGGCAGCGACATCAAAGTCGAGACCAGCCAAGGTGTCGTCTCGCTGTCGTCTGACGTGGCGGTGACTCAGTCCCAGAAAGAAGAAGCTGTTCGTATTACCAAGAACATCAAAGGCGTCAAGAGTGTGATGTCGGATGGCCTGAAAGCCGAATAAGGATTGTCCCGTCGGCCAAACGGATTTGGCCATCTTTGCTCCGAGCCCCGGCTATTTGCCGGGGCTTTTCATTTGCGGCTAGTAAACCGGGTTACGTGCGATCACATCACTCTCGAAGCATTCCTGCTCGATGATCAGCGGCTCGACCAACGGCCGGCTATCGCGAAAGTGCGCGGTTTCGGTGTGCGCTTCATACGCCGCTTCATCGCGGTAGATCTCGTACAGGTAGATCACCTCCGGGTCGGCCCGGTCCTGCGACACGTCGAACACAAGGCAGCCCGATTCGGTGGCGACAGACGCTGCGGCATTGACCTTGATCGCACTCAGAAAATCTTCGGCGCAACCGGGCTTCACTCGGGTCTTGATGAACAGGCTATACACAAGGCTCTCCTTTTGTTTTAAATTCTACTGTGAATTGTATACAAAAATGGAGCCTCGCCAATGTCCGAATTGCCTGCCCGCCCTGGTCGCCTGAATGGACTGCGTCATATTGCCTTGTTGGTGCCCAACCTTGAGGAGTGCGAACGTTTCTACGTCGATGTGCTGGGCATGGAGGTGCTGAACCGGGCCAACGAAGACCTGGTGTATCTCACTTGTGGTAACGACAATCTGTCGCTGGGGCGTGGGGCAGGGGCGGCCAATGGGTTGCAGACCCTGGACCACTATGGGTTCATCGTCGATAGCGTGGAGGAGCTGGAAGCCTGGTACCAGTACTTCAAGGCGCACGGCGTGACCTTGCTGGACCGGCCGTTCAACCATGGTGACGGGGCGCGCAGCTTTCACCTGCTGGACCCGGCAGGGAACAAGGTGCAGCCGTTGTATCACCCGGCGGTGTCGGGCCAGCGTTTGGTGTGAAGCCTGTACCGGCCTCTTCGCGGCGGTTCGGCGCCCCGATGAGCTCCCACAGGGAGCGCGCACAGCTCAAGGCCAGCGCATACCTTGTGGGAGCGGGTTTACCCGCGAAGAGGCCAGCCCTGCTGGTAGAAACTACTCGGCATCCAGATGCATCGGCGTCACCACCCGCCCATCGCTCTCGGCCTGGCCCAGGTTGGTATCGATGAAGTACACCCGGTCATCTTCCAGCTGGCCTTTGTCCACCAGGTAATCCTTGATGCTGCTGGCCCGCTCCTGGCCCAGCGTGCGCAGCAGCGCAGTACTCTCGGCCCAGGACTTGATCACCGCCTCGCGCAGCTTGGCGGTGCGCTCGTCACGGCCCAGTTGCTCCCATTCGGCAGGCGGCTGCTGTTTCAGGCGATTACGGTAGATGCCTTCGAGCATCGCTGGTTTGTCGCTGTCGTCGACCACCAGCATCGAGGCATTGGCCGGTACCTTGTCACCGCGACGCTGCAGGATCTTGTACCAGGTGGCCTGGTACTCACGCTCCAGGCGCTGCTGGGCGATCAGCGGGCCATCGCTGGCCTGGGCACTGGTGCCTTCGATTTCCAGACGCAGCTCCGGGCGTTCCTTCAGGGCCGACGCCAGCTTGTCCAGCGATGCCTTGGCGTCGCCACCGAGCTCGCTGGAGCCCGGCGCGAAGGACACGTTGCCCAGGTCTTCCGAGCCACCGCCGGCAACCAGCCCGCCAATGAACTTGAACGGTGCCTGCGCCGCACGCAACACCAGGTTGCGCAGTGTTTGCCAGACGATCGGCATCACGCTGAACTGCGGGTTGTTGAGGTCGCCTGACACAGGCAGCTCGATCGAGATCTTGCCTTCTGTATCCTTCAGCAACGCCACCGCCAGTCGGATCGGCAGGTCCACTGCGTCCGGGCTGTCGACCTTCTCGCCCAACTGCAGCTGCTCCACCACCACCTTGTTCTCGGCCTTCAGCTGGCCATTGGTGATCAGGTAGTGCAAGTCGAGGTTGAGCCGGCCCTTGCGGATGCGGAAGCCGGCGAACTTGCCGGAGTAGGGGGTGAGTGTGGTCAGCTCGACCCGCTTGAAACTCGTGGCGATGTCCAGGCTGGCCAACGGGTTGAAAGGGTTCAGGGCGCCTTTGATGGTGACTGGCGCGTAGCGGTCGACCTTGCCCTTGACGTCGACCTTGGCCGGCACCGGCTTGCGGTTGTCGATGGTGCCGATCCGGCCGTTGAGCTGCTGGATGGCCGTAGCGAAGTTGGGTGTGAGAGACAGGTCGGCGAAGTTGGCCGAGCCGTCGTTGATGTCGATCTGGCCGATGTGGATGCCCAGCGGCTTGTCGTTGCTGGCAGCGGCCGGCTTGGCCTGGCTGGTTGCCGGAGCGCCGGCCGGCTGCGGGATCAGCAGGTCGTTGATGTTGGTGGTGCGGTCTTCGTTGATGATGAAGCGCGCATAGGGTTGCAGCAGGGTCACCTTGTCGATCGACAGCGCATCGCCGTGCACGTAGGACAGGCCATCGACGTTCACCTGCTGCCATTTGACGAAGTCACGGCTCTTGATGGTGTCGAGGGTGTGCAGCTGGCTGACCTGTGCCTTGCCGGTAACGCTGAAGGCCAGCGGTGCGGTGTTCTTCAAGTCGACCTTGAGGTCGCTGGCGAGCATGCCACTGCGCAGCTCCAGCAGAATGAACGGGCTTATATAGGCTTGGGCCACTCGCAGGTCGATGTCGCGGCTGCTCACGTCCAGCTTGGCCCAGATGGGCGCCAGGTTGACCTGGCCGGCTGCCTGCAGTTTGCCTTGCTTGCCCACACCGGTATCGAGCTTGAGCGTGAAAGGCGACTTGTTGAGGCTGTCGAAACCTTGCAGGTCGGCATTGAGCGGGCCGACGTCCAGGGCCACCGGCTCCTTCTGGGTACGGTCTGCCAAGTGCACCAGATAGTTACGCAGTTGCACGTCCTTGAGCAACACCTGCCAAGGTTTGCTTGGCTCCTTGGCGGCTTGCTGTTCGGGCGTTGGCTCGGCGGTGGCAGGCTCGGCCTTTTCCTTCGGCGTGGCTTTGGCCGGCTGGCTGGCGAACAGCTTTTGCCAGTCGAGCTGGCCGTCCTTTTCCAGCGCAGCCCAGGTTTCCAGTTTTTCGCTGCGGATCTTGCCCACGGTGACCAGCTGCTTGACCAGGTCGACCGAGGTTTCGCTTACCTCCAGGCTGGCCAGGCGTGCCAGCGGCCGGCCATCCGGGGCCTTGATGGCGAACGGAGCAATGCGCACCGACGCGTTGTCCAGCAACAGTTCGGTCTGTTTGGCAAGGTTGAGCTTGTAGTGGGTGTCGAGGCTGACCACGCCTTCTTCCAGCACCAGTGGCACGGCATCGCGTACATAGGGCCAGAATGCCTTCATCCTGCCTTCGGTGATCTTCAGTGTGCCTTCAGAGGCTATTGGCGCCAGGCTCAGGGTGCCTTTCCAGTCGATGCGCCCGCCGTTGGGGCCGATGGCCACCAAAGTCATGTCGGCGTTGTCGTTGGGCAGCGTGCTGAGGTTTTTCAGCTCCAGGTTCATGTTGTCATAGAGGAACTCGATCGGCTCGCCCGGGCGCAGGTCCTCGAAGTGCAGGTAGCCGTCGCTGAGCTTGATGCTGCCGATGCGTAGCGGGAACGGGTCGCTGGGCGGTTCGTCAGGTTTGGCTTCGCTGGCTGGCAGTTTGAACAGGCGGGTCAGGTTGAGGGTACCGTCCTTGGCGAACAGTACTTCGTTGCGTGGCTTGACCAGTTCCACTGCGTCAAGGTGCAGGGCGCCACTCCACAGGCTGTCGAGCGAGAGGTTGGCGTATAGCCGGTCGAAGCCGACCTGCTCCTTGCCAGGCTCGCCGATCTGCAGGCCCCACAGCGTCAGCTCGAGGCTGAAGGGGTTGAGCTCGATCCGTTCGAGATGGGCAGGCACGGTTGCGTACTCGGCCAACTGCTGGTTGGCGATGCGCAGCGCGACACCGGGGAGAACGAGAAAGCCGAGAAGGCTGTAGAGGGCTACCAAGGCCAGCAGTGCGCCAACGGCGCGAGTCAATCCTTTGTACATGTGTCGCTTCGTCTGTCTAAGCAGGAGAGCTTGGAGTATGGCACGTTAAATCAGTTCCGCTGAGGCGACCATTCGACTTCATTCGATGCCCATGCGCCGTTTGGCCCGGTGCGCCGAGCCGTCACGCATCGCCCAGCGCAGTACTGGCGCGGTGCGTTGCAGGCCCAGGCGGATGATGCGCCGCTGCAACGGGCCGTGCTGCAGCCCGAGCATGGTCTGGGCCCACCCCGGCAGCAGGTCGATGCCGGCATGCAGCATCAGCTTGCCCACCGGCTTTGCCAGGCGACTGGGGGCGGGGGCATCGAGCAGGATGCCGACCACCTCATGCTGCGGGCGTCGCAGTGCAATTGTGGCCGCATGCGCTGCAGGTAGTCCTCGACCTGCTGGCACGAGCGCGGCACGTCGCGGGCGCCAAGGCGCTCGGCGATCAGCGCGATCTCTGCGTAGTAGGCATCCTGCTCTGCGCGTGCAAGGTGCGGGTTGCGGTAACGCAGATGGGCGGCGAGGAAGCTGCTGACTTCCGCCACATGCACCCAGGTCAGCAGGTCCGGGTCGCTGGCCGCATACGGGCGGCCATCCGGCGCGATGCCGGTCACCTGAAGGTGGATGGTGCGCACTTTGTCGATCAACCATTCGGCATCGCGGGTGGCGCCGAAGGTGGTGCCGGAAATGAATTGGCTGGTGCGGCGCAGGCGACCGAGCAGGTCTTCACGAAAGTTGGAATGGTCCCACACCCCGGCCAGGGCCAGCGGGTGCAGCAACTGCAGCATGAGGGCGCTGATGCCTCCGACCAGCATGCTCGGGAAGTCGCCATGTACCCGCCAGCTGATACTGTGCGGGCCGAACAGGCCGGGGTCGCCCTTGGGCGATTCCAGGTCGAGCTGGCCGAGGGCCAGCCCGGTAAGGCTCATGACCTGGGTTTCGATGCGGCGGCGAAGGGCTTCCATGGCGACCTGTGGTTCAGGGCGGCCAACAACAGCGGCCGCCGGTTACTGGTTGAGGCGTTTGTCGATAAGGCCCTGCACCACGCTGGGGTCTGCCAGGGTCGAGGTATCGCCCAGGTTGTCGAGTTCGTTGCAGGCGATCTTGCGCAGTATACGCCGCATGATCTTGCCTGAGCGTGTCTTGGGCAGCGCCGGAGCCCACTGGATCAGCTCGGGCTTGGCGAAACTGCCGATTTCCTTGCTGACCAGGGCCAGTAGCTCGGCCTTGAGCGCGTCGTCCGGTGTTACGCCATTCATCGGTGTGACGAAGGCGTAGACGCCTTGGCCCTTGAGGTCGTGGGGGTAACCGACCACCGCCGCTTCGGCAACGCTGTCATGCAGCACCAGCGCGCTTTCCACTTCGGCGGTACCGATACGGTGGCCGGAAACGTTGATCACGTCATCGATGCGACCGGTGATCCAGTAGTCACCATCGGCATCGCGGCGGGCACCGTCGCCGGTAAAGTAGTAGCCGGGCATCGGCTTGAAGTAGGTGTCGACCATGCGCTGATGGTCGCCATAGACGCTTCGGATCTGCCCAGGCCAGCTGGCCTTGATCGCCAGCAGACCGGCACCGGGGCCCTCGATGAGCTTGCCCTTTTCGTCCAGCAGCACTGGTTGCACGCCGAACATGGGCTGGGTGGCACAGCCGGGCTTGAGCGATTGCGAGCCGGGCAGCGGGGTGAGCATGATGCCGCCGGTTTCAGTCTGCCACCAGGTATCGACGATAGGGCAGCGCTTTTGCCCGACTTCTTCGAAATACCACTCCCAGGCTTCGGGGTTGATCGGCTCGCCGACGCTACCCAGCAGACGCAGGCTCTGGCGTGAAGTGCCCTGCAGCGGCGCGGAGCCTTCGCGCATCAGCGCGCGCAAGGCGGTAGGGGCGGTGTAGAAGATGTTCACCTTGTGTTTGTCGACCACTTGCCAGAAGCGCGAGGTGTCCGGGTAGTTGGGTACGCCTTCGAACATCAGCGAGATCGCGCCATTGGCCAGCGGACCATAGACGATGTAGCTGTGGCCGGTAACCCAGCCGACATCGGCGGTGCACCAGAACACCTCGCCGTCACGGTAGTCGAACACCACCTTGAAAGTGAGGGTGGCCTGCAGCAGGTAGCCGCCCGTAGTGTGCAGCACGCCCTTGGGTTTGCCGGTGCTGCCGGAGGTGTAGAGGATGAACAACGGGTCTTCGGCGCCCATTGGCTCGGGAGCGCAGTCGTCGCCGGCCTTTTCCGTGGCCTCGTGGTACCAGAGATCACGGCCTTCGGTCCAGGCGACATCGCCGCCGGTGCGGCGAACCACGAATACGCTGCTGACCGCGGGGCAGCTGGCCAGGGCCTTGTCGACGTTCTGTTTCAGCGGTATGCGTTTGCCGCCGCGCACGCCCTCATCGGCGGTGATCACCGTACGGCAGTCGGCATCGAGGATACGGTCGCGAAGAGCATCGGGCGAGAAGCCGCCGAACACCACCGAGTGGATGGCACCGATGCGGGTGCAGGCAAGCATGGCGAAGGCGGCTTCGGGGATCATCGGCATGTAGATGCACACCCGGTCACCTTTCTTTACCCCGCGTGCTTTCAGCGCATTGGCCAGGCGGCATACCTGGCGGTGCAGTTCGCGGTAGGTGATGGCCTTGGAATCCTTGGGATCATCGCCCTCCCACAGCAGGGCGGTCTGTGCGCCGCGTCGGTCCAGGTGGCGGTCGATGCAGTTGTAGCTGACGTTGAGCTGGGCGCCGTCGAACCAGCGAGCGTTGCCGGTCTTCAGGTCGCATTGCTGCACGCTCGACCAGGGCTTGATCCAGTCCAGGCGCCTGGCCTGTTCGGCCCAGAAGGTGTCGGGGTCATCCACCGACTGGCGGTAGAGGCGGCGGTACTCGTCGGGAGTGAGGGCGGCGGACTGGCCGGCGGCCAGGGCCTGGGGGTAGTTGCGGATATCGAACATGGCGGGTGGTCCTGCTCTTGTAAGGGGCGATGGACTGCAACGGCTATTCGATAGGACAGTGTAGCCAGAGGTGATGTTCCTTGAGGGTAGACTCGGTCCCTGTAGGAGCGGCCTTGTGCCGCGATGGGCCGCTCCTACACGGAGCGGCCGTATGACGGCTTTGGGATCAACCGCGGTGACGGCCGCGGAAGTAGTTGATCAGGCCTTGGGTGGAGCCATCTTCGGCGCTCTCTTCCAGGCTGCCGACCAGGCGTTGGTAAACGCCTTTGCCCAGCTCCTTGCCCAGCTCCACGCCCCACTGGTCGAAGGCGTTGATGCCCCAGATCACGCTCTGTACGAAGACCTTGTGCTCGTACATCGCCACCAGCGCGCCCAGGCGGCGGGGGCTGATGCGTTCCACCACCAGGGTATTGCTCGGGCGGTTGCCTGGGATGACCTTGTGCGGGGCAAGCTTTTCGATGTCTGCTTCGTTCAGGCCTTTGCCACGCAGCTCGGCTTCGGCTTCCTCGCGGGTCTTGCCCAGCATCAGCGCCTGGCTCTGCGACAGGCAGTTGGCGTACAGCCACTGATGATGGTCGGCCACCGGGTTGAAGCTCACCACCGGCACGATGAAGTCGGCCGGAATAAGCTGGGTGCCCTGGTGCAGCAACTGGTGGTAGGCATGCTGGCCGTTGCAGCCGACGCCGCCCCAGATCACCGGGCCGGTGTCGGTCTTCACCGGGGTGCCGTCCTGCAGCACGCTCTTGCCGTTGGACTCCATGTCCAGCTGTTGCAGGTGCTTGGTGATGTTGCGCAGGTAGTGGTCGTACGGCAGGATCGCGTGGCTCTGGGCGCCCCAGAAGTTGCCGTACCACACGCCCAGCAGGGCCAGCAGTACCGGCATGTTCTTTTCGAACGGCGCGGTCTGGAAGTGCTGGTCCATGGTGTAGGCACCGGACAGCAGCTCCTTGAAGTTGGCGGTACCGATGGCCAGGGCGATCGGCAGGCCGATGGCCGACCACAGCGAGTAGCGCCCGCCCACCCAGTCCCACATCGGGAAGATGTTTTCTTCGCGGATGCCGAAGGCCACGGCGGCGGCCTTGTTGCTGGAAACGGCGATGAAGTGGCGGTACAGCTCGGCTTCCGAGCCACCCTGGGCCAGGTACCAGGTACGCGCGGCCATGGCGTTCTTCAGGGTCTCGAGGGTATTGAACGACTTCGACGAGACGATGAACAGAGTGGTTTCGGCGCGCAGGTTCGCCGATAGCTCGTGAAACTCACTGCCGTCGATGTTCGCCAGGTAGTGGCAGCGCACACCGCGCTGGGCGTAGGGCAGCAGCGCCTCGGAGACCAGCTCGGGGCCGAGGAACGAGCCACCGATGCCGATGTTGACCACGTCGGTGATCGGTTTTTCGCTGTAGCCGCGCCACAGGCCGTCGTGGATGCGGCCTACCAGTTCGGTGATCTGGTTGAGCACCTTGTGCACTTCCGGCATGACGTTCACGCCGTTGACGCTGAGTTTGTCACCCACCGGCCGACGCAGGGCGGTGTGCAGCACCGGGCGCCCTTCGGAGGCGTTGATGATTTCGCCACTGAACATGGACTTGATGGCGTCCTGCAGGCCCACTTCGTTGGCCAGGTTCACCAGCAGGTCGCGGCTTTGTTCGGTGATCAGGTTTTTCGAGTAGTCGAGGAACAGGCCGCAGGAACTCAGGGAGAACTGGTCGAAGCGCTTGGCATCGGCGGCGAACGCTTCGCGCATGCTGAAGCCTTGCATGGCGTCGCGGTGTTGCTGGAGCGCCTGCCAGGCGGGCAGGGCCGTGACATCGTGGGGTGTACGGTAATACGCCATTGCGCGGGGTTCCCTTGGTGCGTGGTGAGACCTTGGACACGGCACTCATTGCCGGGTTCAGGCTGGCACCATTATAGGCAAAGGCCACTTGCAGGGAATGGGTAAGGCGGGGGAATTTGGGGGAGGCAACTGTCTTGTATCGCTTGTACTGGCCTCATCGCCGGCAAGCCAGCTCCCACAGGGATAGCGCATGGCATCGAGGCCGATGCGATCAAGTTGGGAGCTGGCTTGCCGGCGAATGGGCTGCAAGGCAGCCCCAGGCCGTTACGCGGTCTTTTCTTCCACATGCAGGTACAGGTTGTCGATCAACCGTGTATTACCCAGGTAAGCCGCCGCAATTACCACCAGGTCTCGATCATCGATCACTGCCGGGCGCAGGCTAACGGCATGACGCACTTCCAGGTAATCCGGCCGAAAACCAGCGGTGGTCAACTGTGTCTGGCCTTCGGCAACCAGCGCGGCAAAGTCCCGCTGGCCACGTTCGATGGCAGCAGCGATGTGCTGCAGCGTGCGGTACAACGCTGGCGCCGCAGCACGCTGCTCAGGCGTGAGGTAACCATTGCGCGACGACAGCGCCAGGCCGTCCTCGGCCCGCACGGTAGGCTCGCCGATGATCTGGATCGGCATGTTCAGGTCGCGCACCATGGCGCGGATCACCGCCAGCTGCTGGAAGTCCTTTTCACCGAACACGGCAAGGTCGGGCTGGACCATGTTGAACAGCTTGCTGACCACGGTGGCCACGCCTTCGAAATGCCCGGGCCGGCTGGCGCCGCACAGGCCTTCGGAAAGGCCGGGCACGCTGACGCGGGTTTGCACGCTCATGCCGTCGGGGTACATCTCTTCGACGCTGGGCGCGAACAGCAGATTGCAGCCAGCCTGGAGCAGGCGCTCCTGATCGGCGGCCAGGGTGCGCGGATACTTGTCGAGGTCTTCGTTGGCGCCGAACTGCAGCGGGTTGACGAAGATGCTGGCGACCACGAAATCGGCGCGCTGCGCAGCCTTGGTCACCAAGGCGGCATGGCCGCTGTGCAGGTTGCCCATGGTCGGCACGAAGCCGATGCGCTTGCCTTCACCGCGGGCGCGGGCGACTGCGGCGCGCAGTTCGCGGACGGTCTTGACTGTATTCATGCACTGAACCCGTGTTCGCTGCCTGGGAAGCTGACTTGCTTGACCGCCTCGACGTAAGCGACGAGAGCGCTATGGATATCCGGCTGGCCTTGCATGAAGTTCTTCACGAATTTAGGTACCCGGCCGCTCAGCGACAGGCCGAGCATGTCGTGCAGGACCAGTACCTGGCCATCGGTGCCGCTGCCGGCGCCAATGCCGATCACCGGGATGGCCACGGCACTGGTGATTTCCGCCGCCAGTTCGCTGGGCACGCATTCGAGCAGCAGCATGGCCGCACCGGCCTGTTCCAGGGCGATGGCGTCGGCGCGCATCTGTCGGGCCTGGGCTTCCTGACGGCCCTGCACCTTGTAGCCGCCCAGCACGTTGACAGTCTGCGGGGTCAGGCCCATGTGCGCGCACACCGGCACGCCACGCTCGGCCAGCAGGCGGATGGTCTCGGCCAGCCAGGCAGCACCTTCGATCTTGATCATGTGGGCGCCGGCCTGCATCAGCGTGGCGCTGTTGGCGAAAGCTTGCTCCGGGGTGGCATGCGCCATGAACGGCAGGTCGGCGAGGATAAGGGCGCCGTCGTTGCCACGTTTGACGCTGGCGGTATGGTAGGCCATGTCCGCGGTGGTCACTGGCAGTGTGCTGTCGTGGCCTTGCAGGACCATGCCCAGCGAGTCGCCCACCAGCAACACTTCTACACCGGCCTGGCTGGCGACCTTGGCGAAGGTCGCGTCGTAGCAGGTCAGCATGGTGATTTTTTCACCCTTGGCCTTGAGGCCATTGAGGGTGGTCAGGGTTACTTCAGGCATGTAGGAAATTCCTCGTTCAGGCGCTGTAAAAAACGACTGCATTCAACGCGTGTAGTCATCTTCCGGAGCGGCACATCATCGCGCGTGATGTTCGGGCACAGGTCCGTCCGGGCCTAAATACGGGTATGCGGCACTTTGGTGCCACACGGGACGCCTATAGTCGTGAGCGAGGTGGGGGAAGTCAATCACCCTGTTACCGCATTGTTACGATCAGGGTGTTACTGGCGTTACCGCGCCAGTGCGCAAGGCTGGAACGCCCGGTTTACAGGCGTTCCAGGCCGACGAACGGGCAGTCGTCGAGCAGTTGCGCAAGGGCGCGGCCATCGGCCAGGCGGAAATCGCCCGGTACCAGTTCTGCCAGCGGGTACAGCACGAAAGGCCGGGCATGCATGTGGTAATGCGGCACTTTCAGGCGCGGCTCGTCGAGCACCTGGTCGCCGAACAGCAGGATGTCCAGGTCCAGTGTGCGCGGGCCCCAACGCTCCTTGCGCACGCGGCCCTGGCCGTTTTCGATAGCCTGCAGTGCATCGAGCAGGTCCAGCGGCGCCAAGGCAGTGTCCAGGGCGGCGACGGCATTGGTGTAGCGCGGCTGGCCAGGCAGCAGTGAATCGCTGGTGTACAGGGCCGAGGCCGCCACCAGACGCGTGGCTTCGACCTGGTCGAGGGCCTGCAAGGCGCTACGCAGCTGCTCGGCAGGTGCGTCCAGATTGCTGCCCAGGCCGATATAGGCGCGGGTACTCACTCGAACGCCTCGTCGCCACTGCGCTTGCGCTTGCCACCGCTACGCTTGCGTTTGCGCGGGCCGGCACCGGTACCTTCGTCGCGGCTACCCAGTTCGCGGATCATCTCGCGACGCTCGCTGTCGTTGGCATCCTGGTAATCGGTCCACCACTGGCCAAGGTCGTCGGTTTCTTCGCCGGCGCTTTCCCGCAGCAGCAGGAAGTCGTAGCCGGCACGGAAGCGAGGGTTGTCCAGCAGCATGTCGGCGCGCTTGCCGCTGCGGCGAGGCAGGCGCTCCTGCATGTCCCAGATCTCGCGGATCGGCAGGGTGAAACGCTTGGGGATGGCGATGCGTGCGCATTGCTCGGCGATCAGGTCGTGGGCCGCACCGTTCATGGCCGGTATCGGCGGTACGCCCTGGTTCTGCAGGTGCAACACGCGGGCAGGCAGGGCTGGCCAGAGCAGCGCGGCGAAGAGGAAGGCCGGGGTTACCGGTTTACCTTGCTTCACGCGCAGGTCGGTGTTGTTCAGCGCTTGGCTGATCAGCGTGTGGGTGTAGGTCGGGCGTTCGTCCAGGGCATGTGAACTGGCCGGGAACAGCGGCTCGAACAATTGCAGGTCGACCAGCATTTCAAAGGCGATGGCGCCCTGGCCCGAGAGGAAAAGCTTGAGGCTCTCTTCGAACAGGCGCGCCGGTGGAATTTCGCGCAGCAGTGGAGCCAGCTCTCGGATCGGCTGGACCGTGTGCTTTTCGATGCCGAAGTCGAGCTTGGCGGCGAAACGCACCGCGCGCAGCATGCGCACCGGGTCTTCCTGGTAGCGGTGGGTAGGGTCACCGATCAGGCGCAGCAGGCGGTTGCGGATATCGTGCACGCCGTTGGCGTAGTCGAGGATGCGCTCGCTGACCGGGTCGTAGTAAAGGGCGTTGATGGTGAAGTCGCGACGTTGCGCGTCCTCTTCCAGGGTGCCGTACACGTTGTCACGCAGGATGCGACCACTGGCATTGTGCGACGAACGGTGGCTGTCGCCCTGGTCGTCTTCCGTGTGGTGGGCGCGGAAGGTGGCGACTTCGATGATCTCACGGCCGAAATGCACGTGGACCAGCTTGAAGCGGCGGCCAATGATGCGCGCGTTGCGGAATTCGGCACGGACCTGTTCGGGGGTGGCACTGGTGGCGACATCGAAGTCTTTCGGCGTGATGCCCAACATCAGGTCGCGGACACAGCCACCGACCAGGTAAGCCTGGTAACCGGCGCTCTGCAGGCGTTCCACGATGCTCACCGCATGGCGGCTGAACTGATGGCGTTGCAGCGAGTGCTGGCTCTTGTTAATCACCTCAGGCGTGGTGCGCCTGTGGTGCGGGCCCGGTACGGGCGGGCGGAACGACTGGAACAGCTTCTTCAGCATGGGATGCACTGTTTGAAGGAATGTTCGGCCAAGAATAGGAGAATGGCCGCATGATGGGCGGGGATTCTAGCATTTACTCAAGGAATGGTGTAGGCGGGTAGCAGGGTGCCTGCGGGAAGGGTAGAAACGACAAGGGGAGCCTAAGCTCCCCAAGAAGTCGTTGCGCGCTCTTATTGTTTTTTTGCTGGGCTTCTTGTTTTTGTTGAGTGCCCTGCCCACAAATCTCGAAGCTTGTGGACGACCCCCAATCCAGGGGTTAAGAGCAAACGGATTGCTTTGGCCGCTGATGTCACGTTGATCTGTCGATCCAACCAGTTCAGGCGCTGCTTTTTAGTGCAGTTTTTATTGTTCTCTGCCTGGTTGTGGGGCAAGCCCCAAACACGCATCCTCTCCAAAAGAATCAGTTAGCTGCGCCTCCGCCGTCTTGTTTTTATTGTGCGTGAGCCGTTTCGTCTTGTTCTTATTCTGAGTTGCAGTGCTTGTTATTGTTCTTGTACCAGACATATAGCAGGTGCCGTGCCAACTTTTGCAAGCCCAGTAAAATCAAGGGGTTGGAGCTGGTGAGCGGTTTAGCGGCGGTCGAAAATGTCGAAATTTCGTTACCGTACGCCTCGGGAACTGTTACGGCGGAAAGCTTGGGTAACAGATTTTTGCGGGGGCTGAAGTGTTACCTGGGGTGTGTGCGCTGGCTTTGCTGGCCCTTTCGCGGGTGAACCCGCTCCCACGGGAACGGCGCAGATTTCGCTAAATCCCGGTAAGCCGGCTTCCACAGGGACCGCACCACCTTGAGGGCAGTGAAATTCCTGTGGGAGCGGGTTCACCCGCGAAGCGGCCGGAATGGCACATAGAGAGGGATGAGGGCAGGAGGAGCCTCCCGCCCAGGCAACACGGTTACTCGCTGGTAGCGTTGCTCTTGCGCCGCGGGATGCCCAGGCGCTG
Organism: Pseudomonas sp. B10(2017); assembly: GCF_002113295.1. NCBI lineage: Bacteria > Pseudomonadati > Pseudomonadota > Gammaproteobacteria > Pseudomonadales > Pseudomonadaceae > Pseudomonas > Pseudomonas sp. B10(2017). Next base: position 25,195 of record NZ_NEJU01000003.1, on the reverse strand, counting down.
GCGGCGTTCCCACAGGCACTTGCGGCTGACCCCGAGCTTGCGGGCCAGCTCGGTCTCGGTCATGTGGTCCTGGTGCTCGAGCACGAAGTGCTGGAAGTAGTCCTCAAGCGACAGGTCCTCGGTCGGTTCATGGCTGGCATTTGCCGTACTGGCCACGACCAGGGCGTTGTCGAGGATTTCGTCCTCCTCCAGGTCGCCGAGTTCGATGTCGATGCCCAGCAGGTCCGCGGAAATTTCTGCGCTCTCGCTGAGGATCACCGCACGCTCCACGGCGTTTTCCAGCTCTCGCACGTTACCCGGCCAGCTGTAGTGACGAATGGCCTGCTCCGCTTCGGCCGAGAAGTGCAAGTCGTCGCGGCCGATGCGCGCGCTCTGGCGGGCGAGGAAGGCGCTGGCGATCTCGTTGACGTCACTGCCGCGCTCGCGCAGGGCAGGCAGTTTCAGCGCGATCACGTGCAGGCGGTAATAGAGGTCTTCGCGGAACTGGCCGGCCTTGGCCAGGTTCTTCAGGTCGCGGTGGGTCGCGGCGATCAGGCGTACATCGACCTTTTGCGACTGTACCGAACCCACCCGGCGAATCTCGCCTTCCTGCAGCACGCGCAGCAGGCGGGCCTGGGCTTCCAGCGGCAGTTCGCCGATTTCGTCGAGGAACAGGGTGCCGCCATCGGCAGCTTCCACCAGGCCAGCGCGCCCGGCGCTGGCGCCGGTGAACGCGCCTTTCTCGTGGCCGAACAGCTCGGACTCGATCAGTGTCTCGGGGATGGCTGCGCAGTTCACCGAAATCATTGGTGCCTTGGCCCGACGCGACAGGTTGTGCAGGGCGCGTGCGACCAGCTCTTTACCGGTGCCCGACTCGCCCTGGATCAGCACGTTCGAATCGGTGGGCGCGACCTTGCGGATCTTGCTGTACATGTCCTGCATTGGCGGACAGGAGCCGATGATGCCGATTTCGCCATTGGCGGCTGCCGCGCTGCCTTTGTCGGCCGGGGCGGCCTTGCCATTGGTGGCGCGTGGCTCGGCCGCCGGTGCGGCTGCCGGGGCGTTCTGCCGGTCGCGCAGGATACGCGCCACCGCTTGAAGCATCTCGTCGTGGTCGAAGGGCTTGGCGATGTAGTCCACCGCGCCCATTTTCATCGAGTCTACCGCCGAGCGCAGGCTGGCGTAGCTGGTCATGATCAGCACTGGGGTGCCCTGGCCGAGCTTGATCAGTTCGGTGCCGGGCGCGCCGGGCAGGCGCAGGTCGCTGACGATCAGGTCGAAGGTGGCAATGCTGAAGCGTTCCTGGGCTTCCTGCACCGAGCCGGCTTCGCTGACCTGGTACTGGTTCCGTTCGAGCAGGCGACGCAAGGCCGAGCGGATGATGGTTTCGTCTTCGACGATCAGAATGTGCGGCATTGATTCAATTCTCTCGACGGTCTCGAATTTCAGGGGACGTCGCTACGACATGCCGGGGCAGGGTCACGCGGATCCGGGTGCCACGTTGCCGTTCGATATCGGCCGGGCTGTCGATGGTGATTTGCCCATAATGCTCTTCCACGATGGAATAGACCAGAGCGAGCCCCAGTCCGGTTCCTTCGCCCGGGTCCTTGGTGGTGAAGAAGGGCTCGAAAAGGCGGTCCATGATGTTCTTCGGGATCCCGCTGCCCTCATCCTCGACGATCAGGTCGACGGTGTGCTCGCTGACTTCGCTGCGCACACGCACGGCGCTGCCGGGCGGCGAGGCGTCGCGAGCGTTGGAAAGCAGGTTGATCAGCACCTGGGCCAGGCGCTGCGGGTCCCCTTCGGCCCAGTGCTCAGGGTCGCAGAGGTTGAAGAACTGTACTTCGAAATTGCGCCGATTCAACGCCAGCAGACCGATGGCATCCTGCGCCACTTCGGCCAGGCATACCGGCTCTTCGCTGTTCTGGTGGCTGCCGCCGGCATGGGCGAAGCTCATCAGCGACTGGACGATGCGCGATACCCGCTTGGTCTGTTCGAGAATCTGGCTGGACAGCTCGATGATTTCGCCATCGCCCTCACGCTCCTCGCGCAGGTTCTGCGCCAGGCAGGCGATGCCGGTGATCGGGTTGCCGATCTCGTGAGCCACGCCGGCAGCCAGGCGGCCGATACTGGCCAGGCGTTCGGAATGAACCAGCTTGTCTTCCAGCGCCTGGGTTTCGGTAAGGTCCTCTACCAGCAGCACCAGGCCACTGTTGCCTGGGGCCAGCGGCTCGTCGATGGCCGCCTTGTGCAGGTTCAGCCAGCGCGGCTGGCCGTCCAGCGCAAGGCGCTGCTTGTGCAGGTGCTCGTCGGGCACATTGATGAAACCTTGCAGCAGGCCGCGCCAGGGTTCGCTGATGGTGACCAGGCGTGAGCCGACCACGTGCTTGGCGGCGATGCCGGTGAGCTCTTCCATGGCCTTGTTCCACATCAGGATTTCCTGGTCCTTGGCCAGCGAGCAGACGCCCATGGGCAGTTCCTGCAGGGTCTGGCGGTGGTAGCGGCGCAGGGCGTCGAGCTCGGCGGCCAGGCCGGTCAGGCGCGAGTGGTAGTCTTCCAGGCGGCTTTCGATGAAGTGGATGTCCTCGGTCACGTAGTTTTCGTTACCGGACTTGTACGGCAGGAAGGTCTCGACCATGTCCTGGGCCACGCTCGGCCCCATCAGGCCGGACAGGTTGGCCTCGATGCGGTCGCGCAGGCGGCGCAAGGCATAGGGACGGCGCTCGTCGAACGGCAGGTAGAGGTCGCGCAGAGCCTGTTCCACTTCCTTCTGTGCGGCCTTGGCGCCCAGCGGCTTGGCCAGTTGGGTGGCGAATTCCTGTGGCGAGGCGGCGTGCAGCTCGCGGCGTTGCGGGCGGCGCACGTTGTCCACCGCGCAGGCTTCGGCGGCGCTGACCTCTTCGTTGCTTGCGTTGGTGAACAGCGAGATCAGGGTGAACAGCAGCACGTTGGCCGCCAGCGAGGCGATGGCCGCCATGTGCCAGCTGGTGTCGTCCAGCACGTAGATCATGTCCAGCAGCGGGATGTAGAAGCCCTGCAGGTTGCCCAGCAGTGGCAGTAGCATGGTCACCATCCACACCAGGGTGCCGGCCAGCAGGCCGGCGATGAAGCCGCGGCGGTTGGCGGTCGGCCAGTACAGCACCGACAGCACGCCCGGCAGGAACTGCAACGTGGCCACGAAGGCGACGATGCCCAGGTTGGCCAGGCTCTGGTGGTTGTTCTGGGTCAGGTAGAACATGAACCCGGCGGTGATGATGGCGACGATCAGCGCGCGGCGGGTCCACTTCAGCCAACGGTAGATGTTACCTTCGGCCGGCGGCTGGTACAGCGGTAGCACCAGGTGGTTGAGGGCCATGCCCGACAGCGCCAGGGTGGTGACGATGATCAACCCGCTGGCAGCCGACAAGCCGCCGATGTAGGCCAGCAGCGCCAGCGCCTGGTTGTTGGCGGCAAGCCCCAGGCCCAGGGTGAAGTACTCGGGGTTGGTGGTGGCGCCCAGGCGCAGGCCGGCCCATAGCACCAGCGGCACGGCCAGGCTCATCAGCAGCAGGAACAACGGTAGCCCCCAGCTGGCGCTGACCAGCGAGCGCGGGTTGAGGTTTTCGGTGAAGGCCATGTGGTACATGTGCGGCATGACGATGGCCGATGCGAAGAACACCAGCAGCAAGGTGCGCCATGGGCCTTCTTGCAGGGGCGTATGCAGAGCCGCCAGGGCGGTCTGGTTCTGCAGCAACCATACTTCCAGTTCGTGCGGGCCGCCGAATACGCCATACAGGGCGTACAGGCCGATACCGCCCAGGGCCAGCAGCTTGATCACCGACTCGAAGGCGATGGCAAACACCAGCCCTTCATGCTTTTCGCGTGTGGCGATGTGCCTGGAACCAAAGAAGATGGTGAACAGGATGATCAGCGCACAGAAGGCGAAGGCCACCCGTGCCTTGACCGGCTCACCGGTAAGGATGCTTATCGAGTCGGCCACCGCCTGGATCTGCAGGGCCAGCAAGGGCAGCACGCCGATCAGCATGATGATGGTGGTCAGTGCCCCGGCCCAGGTGCTGCGGAAACGGAACGCCAGCAGGTCGGCCAGTGAGGACAGCTGGTAGGTACGGGTGATCTTGAGGATCGGGTAGAGCAGCACCGGCGCCAGCAGGAACGCGCCGGACACCCCCAGGTAACAGGCAAGGAAACCGTAGCCGTACTGGTAGGCCAGGCCCACCGAGCCATAGAAAGCCCAGGCACTGGCGTACACGCCGAGCGACAGGATGTAGGTAAGCGGGTGGCGAATGATCGAGCGCGGGATCAACCCCCGCTCGCTGATCCAGGCCACGCCGAACAACACCATCAGGTACGCGGCGCTGATCAGGATCATCTGGGTCAGGCTAAAGCTCATCGGCATCTCGTTGGCTCTGCAGGATGAAGGTGACGACGATCAGGATCAGCCAGAGCAGGTAAGGGCGATACCAGGCTCCGGTCGGTTCGATCCACCAGTCCATGATGGCCGGGGAGAACAGGTAGATCCCCACGACCAGAAGCAGGACCAAACGATAGATGTACATGCTGGCCTCGATGGTTGGGCGCTGCGGGCTTGGACTTATTATTGGCGCAAATGGCTGGGCGGATGCTAGCGGGAATCCATAGGGTTCGCCAAGAGGTTGAATTTATTGGGCTTTTGTTTTTGAGGGGTGGGTTGCCTGTTCTGGCCCTATCGCCGGCAAGCCAGCTCCCACAGGATCACCACAGGATCTGAGTGCTGTGCTGTACCTGTGGGAGCTGGCTTGCCGGCGATAGGGCCGGGCCTGCCTCAGCGCAAATCGGCCTCTGGCACCGTGGTTCGCTGTGCAATCGCCTCGGGCCGCCACTGCTTGCGCGCCATCGCCAGCACTTCGGCTGGCGTTGCCAGCAACAACTCGGGGTCTGCTTCCTGCCCCAGCGCCCGCAGCGCCCGCAGCAACAGCGGTGTCGCCTGGTCCGCCTGCAGCGGCGGCGAGCGGTACGATTTGCCCAGCTTGTGCCCGTCCGGCTGCACGATCAGCGGAATATGCAGGTAACGCGGCTGCGAGAAGCCCAGCAACTCTTGCAGGTAGAGCTGGCGCGGGGTGTTGTCGAGCAGGTCGGCGCCACGCACGATGTCGGTAACACCTTGCCAGGCATCGTCCAGTACCACCGCCAGCTGATAGGCATACAGCCCGTCGCGGCGCTGGATGACGAAATCGCCCACTTCACGCCCCAGGTGCTGCTGGAACTCGCCCTGCACCCGGTCGGTAAAACGGTAGAGCAGCTCTGGCACGCGCAGGCGGATCGCTGCGCCTTCACGAGCATGCCCGACATTGCGGCAAAGGCCTGGGTAGATGCCGTTGTAACCTTCGAGCTGCTTGCGCGAGCAGGTGCAGGCGTAGGCCAGGCCCATGTTGAACAGGCGGTCGACGACCGCGGCATAGGCATCGTGCCGCTGGCTCTGGAACACCACTTCGCCATCCCACTCCAGGCCGTAGCGTTCCAGGGTCTGCAGGATCGCATCGCGGGCACCGGGCATTTCCCGAGGCGGGTCGGTGTCTTCCATGCGCAGCAGCCAGCGGCCGTTCACGGCGCGGGCATCGAGCCAGGAGGCGAGGGCGGCGACCAGCGAGCCGAAGTGCAGGAAGCCGCTGGGGGTGGGGGCGAAACGCCCGATGTAGCTTGATTCGGTCATGGTCAGGCTGGGTATATAAATGAAACGGGGCGCATGATGCGCCCCGTTCAGGTGGAAAGAAAGATCAGCCTTTGCCGACCGTCTTTTCCTTTTTCTCTGCGATTTCCTTGCAGTCGAAGCACAGGTCGGCGGTAGGGCGGGCCTCCAGGCGACGCAGGCCGATCTCGATGCCGCACGATTCGCACCAGCCGTACTCATCGGCCTTGATCTTCTCGAGGGTCTTGTCGATTTTCTTGATCAGCTTGCGTTCGCGATCGCGGTTGCGCAGCTCCAGGGCGAATTCTTCTTCCTGGCTGGCACGGTCGGCCGGGTCGGGGAAGTTGGCTGCTTCGTCCTTCATGTGATCCACAGTGCGGTCGACACTTTCCATCAAGTCTCGCTTCCAGGCGCCGAGAAGCTTGGTGAAGTGCTGTTTCATGGGCTCGCCCATGTACTCTTCACCCTTGGTTTCTACGTAGGGCTCGACACCGTACATGGTCTGGGCTTTTTGCTTTTCTACGGTGGACATGAATAGACCGCCTCTCACTCATCTGATCCAATGCGCAGGCTGCTCCATCTCCGGCACCCGCCGGCCCTGCGACTGCGAGCCGCCGAACTTACCAGATAGATCGGGGGTGCGCTACCCCGCCCGATCCTGGTAATTGACAACGGCGCGAACCGCACGTTCGGTGGCGTGCAGAGGTAGAATCTCCAGTTTAGACCCAATTGAGAGAAGGTCATGGCCCACCCCTACAGCGCGCGCAGCCGCGCCATCGAACCCTTCCACGTCATGGCGCTGCTGGCTCGGGCCAACGAGCTGCAGGCGGCCGGGCACGATGTGATCCACCTGGAAATCGGCGAGCCGGACTTCCCCACAGCCGCGCCCATCGTTGCCGCCGGTCAGGCCGCATTGGCCGCCGGGCACACCCGCTACACCGCCGCTCGCGGGCTGCCGGCGCTGCGCGAAGCCATTGCCGGTTTCTACGGCCAGCGTTATGGCCTGATTGTCGACCCTGAACGCATCCTCATCACCCCGGGTGGCTCCGGTGCGCTGCTGCTGGCCAGCAGCTTGCTGGTCGACCCAGGCAAGCACTGGCTGCTGGCCGACCCGGGCTACCCGTGCAACCGCCACTTCCTGCGCCTGGTCGAGGGCGGGGCGCAGCTGGTGCCGGTGGGCCCGGATGTGAATTATCAACTGACCGCCGGCCTTGTCGACCGCTACTGGGACAAGGACACGGTCGGTGCCCTGGTCGCCTCGCCGGCCAACCCGACCGGCACTGTGCTGGGGCGTGACGAGCTGGCCAGCCTGTCCCGCGCCACCCGCGAACGGCATGGCCATCTGGTGGTAGACGAGATTTACCACGGGCTGACCTATGGCATGGACGCACCCAGCGTGCTGGAAGTGGACGACTCGGCATTTGTCCTGAATAGTTTTTCCAAGTATTTCGGCATGACCGGTTGGCGCCTTGGCTGGCTGGTGGCGCCTCCTGGCGCGGTGGCCGACCTGGAAAAGCTGGCACAAAACCTGTACATCAGTGCGCCAAGCATGGCCCAACATGCCGCGCTGGCGTGTTTCCAGCCCGAATCCCTGGCCATTTTCGAGGAGCGCCGCGCCGAGTTCGCCCGTCGCCGCGACTACCTGTTGCCCGCCCTGCGCGAACTGGGCTTCCGCATTGCCGTCGAGCCGCAAGGGGCTTTCTACCTTTATGCCGACATCAGTGCCTTTGGCGGTGACGCGTTCGCCTTCTGCCGGCACTTCCTGGAAACGGAGCACCTGGCCTTCACCCCGGGCCTGGACTTCGGCCGACACCTGGCCGGCCACCACGTGCGCTTTGCCTACACCCAGAGCCTGCCACGCCTGGAAGAGGCGGTGCAGCGGATTGCCCGCGGCCTGCGGAGCTGGCAAGGCTGATGCAGTACCATCCCCCACTCGAACAGGGCCGCCTGCTGCGCCGCTACAAACGCTTTCTGGCGGATATCGAACTGCCCGGCGGCGAACAACTGACCATCCACTGCCCCAACACCGGCTCCATGCTCAACTGCATGCGTGAAGGCGGGCAGGTGTGGTTCAGCCGCTCCAACGACCCCAAGCGCAAGCTCCCGGGCACGTGGGAAATCAGCGAAACCCCGCAAGGGCGGCTGGCCTGTGTGAATACCGGGCGGGCCAATACACTGGTCGAAGAGGCTCTACATGCCGGCATCATCGTCGAACTTGCAGGCTTCAGTGCTTTAAGGCGTGAAGTGGCCTACGGCGACGAAGGTAGCCGCATCGACTTTCGCCTGGAGTTCGATGGTGCCCCGGCCTATGTCGAGGTCAAGAGCGTGACGCTGGGCTACCCAGACAGCACGGTCGCGGCCTTCCCTGATGCAGTTACCCAGCGCGGTGCCAAGCACCTGCGCGAGCTGGCGAAGCTGGCCAGGCAAGGCGTGCGGGCGGTGCAGCTGTATTGCGTGAACCTGACCGGTATCGACGCGGTGCGCCCGGCCGAGGAAATCGATGCGGCCTATGCCCAAGCCCTGCGCGCAGCGGTGGCGGAGGGGGTGGAGGTGCTGGCCTACGGCACGCGCCTGGACGCCGCTGAAGGCATCGTCATCGACCGTCGCCTGCCGGTGCTGCTTACCCCTTGAACCAGATGCCCTGGCTGTCCTCGTGGCAGCCCAGGGCCTGCAGCTGCTCGCCCTCGCACGGCCCGGCCACGCATTCGCCGCTTTCGATCAGGAACAGCGCCCCATGATGGGCGCAGTGGATCAGGCTGGCGCCGTCATCGAGAAACGCATCTTCTGCCCAGTTCAGGGGGATGCCGCGGTGGGGGCAACGGTTGCGGTAGAGGTACACCTGGCCTTGGCGGCGTACGCCGAACAGTTCGACGCCGTCTACGCTGAAGGCGCGGCTTTGGCCTTCGAGCAGACCGTGGGAGGTACAAAGGAAGTGCATGGCAAGGACGACTCGTGAAACAAGTGGTGGCTTGACGCTTCAATGCGAATAATTATCAAATGGCCCGCATTCGCTGCGCCCGGCTGCTTATGGTGCGCAGTTCCGTCGCCCGCCACAAGGCGCGCGGCCCGCCTGCAGAAGGAACCCGATGATGCGTCGTCCCGTCGCCTTGCTCGCCCTGTGCGCGAGCCTTGTGCTCCCCACTCAGGCCCTGGCGGCCGAGCTGCCGCAGCGTTGGGTCAGCGCTGGTGGTGCACTGAGCGAATGGATCAGTGCGCTGGGTGGTGAAGCGCGGTTGGTGGGGGTGGATACCACCAGCCAGCACCCACCATCGCTGAAGTCACTGCCCAGCGTCGGCTACCAGCGGCAGTTGTCTGCGGAAGGCATTCTCAGCCTGCGCCCGGATGTGCTGGTGGGCACCGAGGAAATGGGGCCGCCACCGGTACTGGCGCAAATCCGCAAGGCTGGCGTGCGGGTCGAACTGTTCTCCAGCAAGGCTGAACTGGCGGCAGTGGATGAAAACCTCAAGCACCTGGGGCAGTTGCTGGGGGCAGAACATCAGGCCGCGGTCTTGGCGTCGGGGTACCACCAGCAGCTCGATGCCTTGCAGGCCGAGGTCAGGCAGGCCCAGGCCGGGCAGAAGGCGCCAGGAGTATTGCTGCTGCTCGGGCATGCCGGTGCCAAGCCGCTGATTGCGGGGCAGGGCACCGCCGGTGACTGGCTGCTGAACCAGGCGGGTGGGCGTAACCTGGCAGAACATCAGGGCTACAAGAATTTCTCCAGCGAAGCACTGGCGGCGCTGGACCCGGATGTGATCGTGTTTTCCGACCGGGCGCTGGCCGATGAGCGGGCCTTGCAGGCGTTGCTGAAAGAAAACCCCGCGCTGGCGGCCTCGCGCGCCGTGCGGGAGAAGCGTCTGGTATCGCTTGACCCGACGCTGTTGGTCGGCGGGCTCGGACCACGCCTGCCGGCAACACTGCAGTTGCTTGCCGCCACCTTCTATCCGGCTGCCAAGGCCAGCCTCGCCCAATGAAACAGCGGGTCCAGCCACGCACGCTGTTCGTTTGCCTGAGCCTGTCGTGCCTCCTGGCGGTGTGGTTGTCTTTGGCCCTGGGTCCGGTCAGCCTGCCGCTGTTCGATACCCTGCGTGCCGGCCTGCGCCTGCTGGGGCTGCCTATAGCTGCTGACGGCCTGCAGCAGGCCGAGATGATCCTCGGCCAGATCCGTCTGCCACGCACCTTGCTGGGGTTGGCGGTGGGCGCGGTGCTTGCGTTGTCCGGTGTAGCGATGCAGGGGCTGTTCCGTAACCCACTGGCCGACCCCGGCCTGGTAGGGGTTGCCGCCGGGGCGGCGGTGGGCGCGGCGGTGGCCATCGTTGGTGGCAGCTGGCTGGGCGGCATGCCGGATGTGCTTGCGCCTTACCTATTGTCGCTTTGTGCATTCATCGGCGGGCTGGGCGTGACTGCGCTGGTCTATCGTCTGGGCCGACGCGACGGCCAGACCAACGTCGCCACGATGCTGCTGGCAGGTGTGGCCATGACCGCGTTGGGCGGGGCTGTCGTGGGGCTGTTCTCCTACCTGGCCGACGACGCCACGCTGCGCACGCTGACCTTCTGGAACCTGGGCAGCCTCAATGGCGCCAGTTACCAGCGGCTGTGGCCGTTGCTGCTGGTGGCTGCGGGCGTGGCTGTGTGGCTGCCACGGCGGGCCAAGGCGTTGAATGCCATGCTGCTGGGTGAGTCGGAGGCACGCCACCTGGGCATTGACGTGGAGCGGCTCAAGCGCGAGCTGGTGTTCTGCACGGCGCTGGGCGTAGGTGCGGCGGTGGCGGCTGCCGGGTTGATCGGTTTCATCGGCCTGGTGGTACCGCACCTGGTGCGCCTGCTGGCCGGGCCTGATCACCGTGTGGTGCTGCCAGCTTCCTTGTTGGCGGGCGGAGTGCTGATGCTGTTCGCCGATTTGGCGGCGCGGCTGCTGGTGGCGCCTGCCGAGCTGCCGATCGGCATCGTCACGGCCTTTATCGGTGCACCGTTCTTCCTGTTCCTGCTGATACGAGGGCGCAGCTGATGTTGCAAGCCGAGGGGCTGTACTTGCGGCGGGGCAGCAACGAAGTGCTGCATGACATTCATCTGCAGCTGGGCCCGGGGCAGGTGGTGGGCGTGCTCGGCCCCAACGGTGCGGGCAAGAGCAGCCTGCTGGATGTTCTGTGTGGTGAACTGGTACCTGATCGCGGGCAGGTGACGCTAAAGGGCAGGCCGCTGGCCGACTGGGCGGGGCAGGAACGGGCCAGGCGCCTGGCGGTATTGCCGCAGGTGTCCAGCCTGGGGTTCTCGTTCCGGGTCGAGGAAGTGGTTGGCATGGGGCGCATGCCTCATGGCACCGGGCAGCGGCGCGATGCGGAAATCGTCGAGGCGGCCTTGCGGACGGCGGATGCCTGGCACCTGGTGGAGCGCAGTTACCTGGCGTTGTCTGGCGGCGAGCGGCAACGGGTGCACCTGGCTCGGGTGCTGGCGCAGTTGTGGCCGGGCGAGGCGGGTACCACGCTGCTACTCGACGAGCCGACCTCGATGCTCGACCCATTGCACCAGCACACCACCCTGGAGGCCGTGCGCCGCTTTGCCGAGCGTGGCGCCGCGGTGCTGGTGATCCTGCATGACTTGAACCTGGCGGCGCGCTACTGTGACCGTATCCTGCTGCTGGAGCACGGGCGCTGCCATGCCTTTGCCGCACCGTCAGCAGTGCTGACGCCAGCGGCTTTGAAGGCGGTATACGGGATCGATGTGCTGGTACAGACGCACCCAGAGCGTGGGCATCCGCTGATCATCACACGCTAACGCTGGTGCGCTCCTACAAGTGCTGGTGCAGACCATGAATGGAGGTACTGCCCATGCGACATCCGCTGCTGTCCGCTTTCTCGCTGTGCCTGGTGCTGGTACTGGGTGGCTGCCAGGCCAACCTGCCACCGCTGCCCGCCTGGCAGAGCAGTGAGGGGCGCAGCCATGCCGAGCTGGGGCATATCGTCGATCTCGCCAATGGCCAGCTGATCAGCCCTGAGCAACTGGTGCAGCACCTGTCTGCCGCCCCCCGGGTGCTGGTCGGCGAGAAACACGACAACCCCGATCATCACGCACTGCAGTTGTGGCTGCTGCGCGCCCTGCAAGGCCAACGTGTGCAGGGCAGCCTGCTGCTGGAAATGCTGCAGCCCGAGCAGCAACCGCTGCTGGACAAGCTCGCGGGGCAACCTTTGCCGGCAGATTTGCCCAAGGCTCTGGCTTGGCAGGACGGCTGGGATTGGCAGATGTACGGGCCAATCGTGACTGAGGCTTTGCAGCAGCGGGTGCCTTTGCTGGCCGCCAACCTATCAACCGGCGAGATGCGCCAGGCTTATCGTCAGCCGGCCTCGTTACCTGGCGAACGCTCCAATGCGCCGGCGGTCAAGGCCGCCTTGCTGGAGCATGTACGTGCTGGGCATTGCGGGATGCTGCCAGAAAGCCAGCTGCCGGCAATGCTGGCTGTGCAGCAACAGCGCGACCGGCGCATGGCCGAGCGGTTGCTGGCTGCACCGCAGCCGGCAGTGCTGCTGGCCGGGGCTTATCACGTGCGCAAGGACTTGGGTGTGCCGTTGCACCTGGCTGACTTGCAAGCGCAGGGGGAGGGCAAGGTATTGCTTCTGGCAGAGGTCGGTGAGCAGGTTGAGGCAGGCGAGGCTGATTTTGTGTGGTACACGGCAGCGACGCCGGAGCAGGACTATTGCGCGCAACTGCGGTGACAAGGCTGCAAAAGGCAAAAAAAGACCCGGCAAATTGCCGGGTCAATAACCGTGATTAGCCTGATGAGGAGATAATCTGAGAGTCCGAACCAGGGGCTCTTAGCTTATCCAACCAGTCTCGCGACCAGTTGTGATAATCATAACTATTCTCATTTCGTCGTCAATCCTTTCCTGAGATTATTTCTGATTTTTTTGCGCAGGGCTTTTCGCATCCAGCTGTTGGTTGAGCGCCTCTTTGCGCTCCAGCGGCAAATCGTTCCAGTGCATGTCCAGCAGGGCGCCTTCAATGGCATACAACAGCACCTTCGATGCGCGGAACCCTCGTGTCTTCACGGCCTGGTACGCACCTACCGCGCCCAGGCGGCGCAGATCCGATGCACTGTGGATGCCGGCTGCATGCAGCCACTGCGCAGAGGTCTTGCCAAGGTTCTTCAGATGCTGCAATTCATCGTTCATCGAGCCTCCTTGCGATGGCTGAACGGGGATTGGGGGATAAATCGCGAGCAGGTCAGAGAGGAGTGTAGCGGGGGATGGGAAATGCGCGGCCTTTTGCCATAGGGGGCGACGAGATGTCCTGTGCCGGCCTCTTCGCGGGTAAACCCGCTTCCACAAGGTTCTCTGCAAGTCTCACGACTGACGCAGTACCTGTCCGTGGGAGTGGGTTTACCCGCGAAGAGGCCGGCACAGGAAAACGCTGACCTTACAGCCCAGGCAAGCGCTGGCGAATCTGCTCGATCACCTGGTCCATGCTCCCTGCACTCTGGGTATCGACACGGGTGCTCTGCACCAGCTCTTGTGCACTCAGCGGCTCACGGCTGGCCTCCTGGGCCTTGACCACTTCCAGGGTGGCATCCGACGGGTCGGTGTTTTCTGCCTGGCGCTGCTCCAGCCAGCTGGCGATGACCGCATCCGGTGCATGGCAGTCGAGGATCAGGAATGGCACGCCGGTCTGGCTGGCGATGTCCGCCGCGGCCTGGCGTTGATCGCGCTTGAGGTAGGTGGCATCCAGCACCACCGGGAAGCCGGCTCGCAGCACGGTCGCCGCCACCTCGTGCAAGCGCTGGTAGGTCGCGACACTGGCGTCCTGGCCATAGATGCCGGTACTCAGCTGGCCAGCGTCAGCCTGCTGCTGTTCGCCGAACAGGCGTTTGCGCTCCACATCCGAACGCACGCGGACGGCTCCCAAGGCCTCGACCATGCGCATGGCGACGTGGCTTTTGCCCACTGCCGAAACACCGTGAGTAATGGCCAGCAGGCGCGACGGGATGGCGCTGTAGCTTTCCGCCAGGTTGGCATAGTTGCGGTAGGTGCGCAGGGTGGTGGCGCGCTGCACGCCATCGGCATCGGCTGGCATGCTGAACAGTGCAACCTTGGCCCGCACCAGCGCGCGGTAGGCTTTGTAGAAGTTGAGCAGTTCCAGGCCTTCGTAGTCGCCGGTCAGTTCCAGGTACTGGCTGATGAAGCGGCGGGCCAGGCATTTCAGGCCGCGGTCTTCCAGGTCCATGGCCAGGAAGCCGGTGTCGGCGTACACATCGGTCAGGCGGAACGGTTCGTTGAACTCGATGCAGTCGAAGATCACCACCTTGCCGTCGATCAGGGTGGCGTTGCCCAGGTGGATGTCACCGTGGCATTCACGGATGAAACCATTGGCCTTGCGCTTTTCCAGCAGGCCATGCAGGCGCTCGAAGCTGCTGCGTGCCCAGGCCTGCAGGGCGTCGAGTTGCTGCAGGTCGGCCTTGTCGCTGAGGAACGGGCGAATCTGCTCGAAGTTCTGTTCCACAGGCGCCATCACGCTGTCCGGCGTGCCGAGCGGGTGCTCCACCGGAACGCGTGGGGCCTGCAGGTGGAACTCGGCGATCTGCCGGGCCATCTGGTCGATGTGCGCGGCATTCAGTTCGCCATTGGCCTGCAGGGTGTTGAGCATCTGCCCCTGGGGGAACTGGCGCATCTTCAGCACGTACTCGATGGCTTCGCCTTCACCACCGATCTGCGGCGCGTCGACGCTACCGGTGATCGGCAACACTTCCAGGTACAGGCCGTCGGTCAGGCGCTGGTTCAGGCGCAATTCTTCGTTACAGAAATGCTGGCGCTGGTCCAGGCCGGTGAAGTCGAGGAAGCCGAAGTTCATCGGCTTCTTGATCTTGTAGGCATACTCGCCAGTGAGCAGGACCCAGGAGATATGCGTCTCGATGAGCTGGAACCCATCCACGGGGTGAGGGTACAGGGCGGGGTTCTGCAACGCAGTGATAAGGGCTTGGCTCACGGGAAATCCTTCCGGGGGCAGGGAATTCGAATGCGCCATTATGGTCAATGGTGCCGTCCCTGCCTACCGCCGGGGGCGTCTGCCCAGCCTTTATAAAGTGCGTATAATCCGCCGCCATGACCCGAACCCGAAATCCCCGTACCCCTCAGAAACGCCCGACCGGCCGCTCCCGCGCCTGGCTGGGCTGGGCTTTGAAGCTCAGCCTGGTCGGCCTGGTGATCGTCGCCGGCTTCGCGGTTTACCTCGATGCCGTTGTCCAGGAAAAGTTTTCCGGCAAGCGCTGGACCATCCCGGCCAAGGTGTATGCCCGGCCGCTGGAGCTGTTCACCGGCCAGAAGCTGAGCAAGAACGACTTCCTCACCGAGCTGGACGCCCTCGGCTACCGGCGTGAAAGCGCGGCCAACGGCCCGGGCGCGGCGGCAGTCAACGGCAATACCGTCGAGCTCAATACCCGTGGCTTCCAGTTCTACGAGGGCATGGAGCCGGCGCAGTTCGTGCGTGTGCGCTTCTCTGGCGATTATGTGGCGGGCCTTTCCGGCGCCAACGGCAAGACGCTCGATGTAGTGCGCCTGGAGCCGCTGATGATCGGCGGTATCTACCCGAAAAACCTCGAAGACCGCATCCTGATCAAGATCGACCAAGTACCGCCGTACCTGCTCGAAACCCTGGTGGCGACGGAAGACCGTGATTTCTACAGCCACTTCGGGGTGTCGCCCAAGTCCATCGCCCGAGCCATGTGGGTCAATACCTCGGCAGGTTCCATGCGCCAGGGTGGCAGCACGCTGACCCAGCAGTTGGTGAAGAACTTCTACCTCACCAGCGAGCGCAGCCTCAGCCGCAAGCTGACCGAGGCGATGATGGCCGTATTGCTGGAACTGCACTACGACAAGCGCGAGATCCTCGAGGCCTACCTCAACGAGGTGTTCGTCGGCCAGGATGGTCAGCGGGCGGTGCACGGCTTCGGCCTCGCCAGCCAGTTCTTCTTCAGCCAACCGCTGTCGGAGCTGAAATTGCACCAGATCGCTCTGCTGGTGGGCATGGTCAAGGGGCCGTCCTACTACAACCCGCGTCGCTATCCGGACCGCGCCCTGGCCCGCCGCAACCTGGTGCTCGACCTGGTGGCCGAGCAGGGCGTGGCCAGCCAGGCAGAAGTCGATGCAGCGAAGAAGATGCCGCTGGGCGTGACCAAGCGCGGCAGCCTGGCAGACAGCTCATTCCCGGCCTTCCTCGACCTGGTCAAGCGTCAGCTGCGCCAGGACTACCGCGATGAAGACTTGACCGAAGAAGGCCTGCGCATCTTCACCAGCTTCGACCCGATCCTGCAGATGAAGGCCGAAACCTCGATGAGCGAGACCTTCAAGCGCCTCGCGGGGCGCAAGGGGGCGGACGAGGTTGAGTCGGCGATGGTCGTGACCAATCCGGAAACCGGTGAGGTGCAGGCGCTGATCGGCAGCCGCCAGGCCGGCTTCGCCGGCTTCAACCGCGCCATTGATGCCGTGCGGCCGATCGGTTCGCTGGTCAAGCCGGCGGTGTACCTGACCGCGCTGGAACAACCGACCAAGTACACCTTGACCAGTTGGGTGCAGGACGAGCCGTTCTCGGTCAAAGGTGCCGACGGCCAGGTCTGGCGCCCGCAGAACTACGATCGTCGCCCGCATGGCACCATCTACCTGTACCAGGGGCTGGCCAACTCCTACAACCTGTCGACTGCCAAGATCGGCCTGGAAGTGGGTGTGCCTAACGTGATCAAGACCATTGGCCGGCTGGGGGTGAATGTCGACTGGCCAGCCTTCCCGGCCATGCTGCTGGGTGCCGGTGGCATGTCGCCGATGCAGGTCGCAACCATGTACCAGACCATCGCCAATGGCGGCTTCAACACCCCGATGCGCGGTATCCGCAGCGTGCTCACCGCCGAGGGCGAGCCGCTCAAGCGCTACCCGTTCCAGATCCAGCAAACCTTCGACCCGGGGGCCATCTACCTGGTGCAGAACGCCATGCAGCGGGTGATGCGCGAAGGTACCGGCCGCTCGGTGTACAACACTTTGCCGCGCAATCTCACCCTGGCGGGCAAGACCGGTACCAGTAACGATTCGCGCGATAGCTGGTTCTCCGGCTTCAGCCAGGACCTGCTGGCCGTTGTATGGATGGGGCGTGACGATAACGGCAAGACGCCATTCACCGGTGCCACCGGTGCCTTGCAGGTGTGGACCAGCTTCATGAAGAAGGCCGACCCGCTGCCGCTGGACATGCCGCAACCGGACAACGTGGTGCAGGCCTGGATCGACCCGTACAGTGGCCACGGGTCTGATGGCAGCTGTCCGGGAGCGGTGCAGATGCCGTATATTCGCGGCAGTGAACCGCCCGCCGGCGCGACCTGTGGCGGTGAGCAGGATCCAGTTGAATCGGTCATGGACTGGGTCAAGGGCTGGATGAATTAAGCACAGGCTGCATTGATGAGGTGTGACGTGAACAAGTGGCTGTTTCCTGCCGTGACGGCGCTGGCGGTGCTCCAGGGGTGCGCCAGCGTCCCGCGTGGCAATATTCCGGTGGTCGACTCGAGCACCCGCGTGTCCAACAGCGAACGCGTGACGGCCAACCGCTCTGCGGGTGGCTATAGCGCGGGCACCGCACAGGCGCAAACGCTGCCTGAAGACTCCGGCGTCACCGTGATGATCCCGCAGGGCGCTGGCGCCTCGGGCATTCAGACATTCCCGGCGGCCAATGGCGCAGCGCCGATCAGCACCTCCCCGATCACTCCGGGGCCGATCACCACAGGGCCTGTCACTTCGGCACCGATGACCACCAACCCCAACCCGATCGCCGACGAACCTTTCGATATCGCGGCGATGAACAGTGCCCCGCAAACCACCAGCGCACCAACTGGTATACCGCGTAGCAGCGCAGCTGCAGGTGGCTTGTCGGCCGACGAGCAGCTGGACGGCCCGGTGCTGGCGCTGCTGACCACCGCGAAAACCCAGCAGGGCAGTGGTGACTTCAACGGTGCCGCCTCGAGCCTGGAGCGTGCCCAGCGCATTGCCCCGCGCGAGCCGCAGGTGCTTTACCGCCTGGCCCAGGTGCGTCTTTCGCAAGGCGATGCACCGCAGGCCGAGCAGTTGGCACGTCGTGCCCTGACTTACGCCAACGGCCGCCCGAGCCTTCAGGCCGAGCTGTGGAACACCATTGCCCAGGCCCGCGAAAAGCAGGGTGACAGCGCTGGTGCAGCACTGGCCCGGCAAAAGGCACGGGTCAATTCGTGATGATCGAGCAGCGCATTCTGGATGTTGCCGACCACCTGCTGTTGATCGAGCGTGAGCTGCAAGTGCAAGGCTGGTGGGATGACGAGCCGCCAAGCGACGAGGCACTGGCCAGTACGGTGCCTTTTGCAGTCGACACCCTCAGTTTCGAGCAGTGGTTGCAATGGATCTTCCTGCCGCGCATGAAGATCATCATCGAGCTGGGCCACCCGCTGCCCAATGCATCAGGCATCCTTGTAATGGCCGAAACCGTGTTTACCGACCGGCCAGAACAAAGTCGTGAGCTACGGCGCCTGTTGGCAGCATTTGACCAATTGATTGCTCCTTCCGCCTGATTTCTTCAGTTTTTCCTTCAAGGGCCGCAGATTGTGGCCCTTTTTTGTAGAAATGTTATTTATTCTGCTGCTGAAGCGATTTTTAGTGGTGGCAGGAATTCATCTTGGGGAAAAATTGGCAATAATTTTTCTTGACTTGTTGGCGCCGAATCAGAAGAATCCAATCTCCGCTGTAGAGGGACTGCCAGAAGCAGACCCGCTAAGCAGATCATGAGGCGCACACCCGCGCCGACCTGTTACACCCCGCAACGCGTTACCTCGCGCTGGGTGGGAAAACCCCGCAACACTCTGGGGTGCTCCCAATACTTGCTCAGTCAGTGCTGACGTTCGCTCATGCTCTGCTTGGCAGTAAACCTATTAAGACCCGTCCAGTGAGGGCGGTATTCTGGCGTTTTAGAGGTGAACAACGTGGAGCTTTTATCTGGCGCTGAGATGGTCGTCCGCTTCTTGCGTGACGAAGGCGTTAAGCACATCTACGGGTACCCTGGTGGTGCTCTCCTGCATGTTTACGACGCGCTGTTCAAGGAACCGGAAGTCGAGCACATCCTGGTTCGTCATGAGCAGGCAGCTACCCATATGGCGGACGGCTACGCCCGCGCCACCGGCAAGGCCGGCGTGGTGCTGGTGACCTCCGGCCCGGGCGCGACCAATGCCATTACCGGTATTGCCACCGCCTACATGGATTCGATTCCGATGGTCATCCTGTCCGGCCAGGTGCCTAGCACCATGGTGGGCACCGATGCCTTCCAGGAAACCGACATGATCGGTATTTCGCGGCCGATCGTGAAGCACAGCTTCATGATCAAACATGCCAGTGAAATCCCCGAAGTTCTGAAAAAAGCATTCTACCTGGCGCAATCCGGTCGCCCAGGTCCGGTCGTGGTCGACATTCCAAAAGATATGACCAACCCGGCCGAGAAGTTCGAATACGTCTACCCGAAAAAGGTCAAGCTGCGCTCCTACAGCCCGGCGGTACGCGGCCACTCCGGCCAGATCCGCAAGGCTGCCGAGATGCTGCTGGCGGCCAAGCGCCCGATCGTCTACTCCGGTGGCGGCGTGATCCTCGGTGGTGGCTCCGAAGCCCTGACCGAAATCGCCAAGTCGCTGAACCTGCCGGTCACCAATACCCTGATGGGGCTGGGGGGCTTCCCGGGTACCGACCGCCAGTTCCTCGGCATGCTCGGCATGCACGGCAGCTTCACTGCCAACATGGCCATGCACCATGCCGACGTCATCTTCGCCGTCGGTGCCCGTTTTGACGATCGCGTGGTCAACGGCCCGGCCAAGTTCTGCCCGAACGCCAAGATCATCCATATCGACATCGACCCGGCGTCGATCTCCAAGATGATCAAGGCCGACGTACCGATCGTCGGGCCTGTCGACAGCGTGCTCAGCGAAATGCTTGGCATCCTCAAGGAAATCGGCGAGCAGCCTGACAAGGCGTCGCTGGACGCCTGGTGGAAGCAGATCGACGAATGGCGCGGCAATGGCGAGCTGTTCCCGTACGACAAGGGCGACGGCAATGTCATCAAGCCGCAGAAAGTCATCGAGACCCTGTGCGAAGTGACCAATGGCGATGCCTTCGTCACCTCCGACGTGGGCCAGCACCAGATGTTCGCGGCGCAGTACTACCGCTTCAACAAGCCGAACCGCTGGATCAACTCCGGTGGCTTGGGCACCATGGGCTTCGGCTTCCCGGCGGCGATGGGCGTCAAGCTCAACTTCCCGGACCAGGACGTGGCCTGCGTGACCGGCGAAGGCAGCATCCAGATGAACATCCAGGAGCTGTCCACCTGCATGCAGTACGGCCTGCCGGTGAAGATCGTCAACCTGAACAACGGTGTGTTGGGCATGGTCCGCCAGTGGCAGGACATGGCCTACAACGGTCGTCACTCGCACTCGTACGTCGAGTCGCTGCCTGACTTCATCAAGCTGGCCGAGGCCTATGGCCATGTGGGTATCCGCATCACCAGCCTGAAGGACCTCAAGCCGAAGCTGGAAGAAGCGTTTGCGATGAAGGACCGCCTGGTGTTCATCGACATCGCGGTTGACCGCAGTGAGCACGTCTATCCGATGCAGATCAAGGATGGCTCGATGCGTGACATGTGGCTGAGCAAGACGGAGCGTACCTGATATGCGGCACATCATTTCCCTGCTGCTGGAAAACGAACCAGGTGCGTTGTCCCGCGTGGTCGGCCTGTTCTCCCAGCGTAACTACAACATTGAAAGCCTGACCGTGGCGCCGACCGAAGACCCGACCCTGTCGCGTCTGACGCTGACCACTGTTGGCCATGACGAAGTGATCGAACAGATCACCAAGAACCTGAACAAGCTGGTCGAAGTGGTCAAGCTCGTCGACCTGTCGGAAAGCGCTCACATCGAGCGTGAACTGATGCTGGTCAAGGTCAAGGCCACCGGTGCCCAGCGCGCCGAGATCAAGCGCACCACGGATATCTTCCGTGGCCAGATCGTCGATGTGACTGCCAGCGTGTACACCGTGCAGCTGAGCGGCACCAGCGACAAACTGGACAGCTTCATCCAGGCGATCGGCACTGCATCGATTCTCGAAACCGTGCGCAGCGGCGTTACCGGCATTGCCCGTGGCGACAAAGTGCTCAGCATCTAAATTCAAAAAAATTAGCGATGGCTCCGCAGGGGCCGAGATATAACCAGGGGTATTTTCATGAAAGTTTTCTACGATAAAGACTGCGACCTTTCCATCATCCAGGGTAAGAAAGTCGCCATCATCGGTTACGGTTCCCAAGGCCACGCTCAGGCGTGCAACCTGAAGGACTCCGGTGTAGATGTCACCATCGGTCTGCGTAAAGGTTCGGCCACCGTTGCCAAGGCAGAAGCCCATGGCCTGAAAGTGACCGACGTTGCCTCTGCCGTCGCTGCTGCCGACCTGGTCATGATCCTGACCCCGGACGAGTTCCAAGGCCAACTGTACAAGCAGGAAATCGAGCCGAACATCAAGAAGGGCGCTACCCTGGCCTTCTCCCACGGCTTCTCGATCCACTACAACCAGGTTGTTCCACGTGCCGACCTCGACGTGATCATGATCGCGCCGAAGGCCCCGGGCCACACCGTTCGCTCCGAGTTCGTCAAGGGCGGCGGTATCCCTGACCTGATCGCCATTTACCAGGATGCCTCCGGCAACGCCAAGAATGTTGCCCTGTCGTACGCTTCGGGCGTAGGCGGCGGCCGTACCGGCATCATCGAAACCACCTTCAAGGACGAGACCGAAACCGACCTGTTCGGTGAGCAGGCTGTTCTGTGCGGCGGTACCGTAGAGCTGGTCAAGGCCGGTTTCGAAACCCTGGTCGAAGCTGGCTACGCGCCGGAAATGGCCTACTTCGAGTGCCTGCACGAACTGAAGCTGATCGTTGACCTCATGTACGAAGGCGGCATCGCCAACATGAACTACTCGATCTCCAACAACGCCGAGTACGGTGAGTATGTAACCGGTCCGGAAGTCATCAACGAAGAATCCCGCAAGGCCATGCGCAACGCCCTGAAGCGCATCCAGGACGGCGAGTACGCGAAGATGTTCATCTCCGAAGGTGCTACCAACTATCCATCGATGACTGCCAAGCGTCGCAACAACGCCGCTCACGGCATCGAAATCATCGGTGAGCAACTGCGCTCGATGATGCCGTGGATCTCGGCTAACAAAATCGTCGACAAGACCAAGAACTAAGTCTTGTCGAAAGATGAAAAACGCGGCTTCGGCCGCGTTTTTTCGTTCTGACAGTCCGCTTCTGGTATAAAGCAGACCAGTGGCCTGCCGTCAGAACCTGTTTTGCAGGCCCGTGTCGAACATTTTCCATCCTGTTGCAAGGTACCCTCCATGAGCGAACGTCCCGAAGAGCCGAACAAGCCCTCCGACGCCGAAAGCCTGCTACCTGTCGATGAGCACGTTGAAGAAGGGCATGACGCCGAAGGGCGCAAGGTGCGCCATCGTGGCATCTACCTGCTGCCCAACCTGTTTACCACCGCCAACCTGTTTGCCGGTTTCTATTCCATCATCAGCTCGATGAGCGCACAGAGCGCACTGAGCGCCGGTGACCCGCGCGAGGCGAGCAAGTACTTTGCCTTCGCTGCCATCGCCATCTTCGTGGCCATGGTGCTCGACGGCCTCGATGGTCGTGTCGCGCGCATGACCAACACCCAGAGCGCCTTTGGTGCCGAGTACGACTCGCTGTCGGACATGGTCGCCTTCGGTGTGGCTCCGGCCTTGCTGGCCTTTGGCTGGGCGCTGGGCGACATGGGCAAGGTCGGCTGGATGGTCGCCTTCATCTATGTGGCCGGTGCAGCACTGCGTCTGGCACGCTTCAATACCCAGGTCGGCACCGCTGACAAGCGCTACTTCATCGGCCTGGCCAGCCCAGCTGCCGCGGGCGTGGTCGCGGGTACCGTGTGGGCGTTCAGTGACTACGGCATCCAGGGCTCCAAGCTGTCGTTCCTGGTGGCGCTGCTGGTGGCTGCTGCCGGCATGCTGATGGTCAGCAACATCAAGTACAACAGCTTCAAGGAGCTGGACCTCAAGGGTCGTGTGCCGTTCGTGGCTATCCTGGCCGTGGTGCTGGTGTTTGCCGTGGTGTTCAGCGACCCGCCGCGTATCCTGCTGCTGATCTTCCTCGCCTATGCGGCTTCGGGGCCGATCCAGTTCCTGCTCAAGGCACGCCGTCGCAAAGCGTGACAATCATTTAATGCAGGAATAACCCGCCGGCTCCATAGTCTTACTGGTACATCCGTTATCCAGTGCTGTGGAGCCGCTCATGCTCATCAAGCTTTCCAGGTCTTCCGAGTGCAAGGCATCGGAGATCACCCCCGAAGGCATCTACCTCTCCCGTCGTACCCTGCTGGGTGGCTCGTTGGCCGGCCTGGCGCTGGGCGCCTTGCCGAGCATGGCGCGCGCAGCTGAAACCAGCCGTTACGCCGATGTCGAAGCTGGCAGGGCGCCTGGCTGGTTCAGTGAAAAACTCGCGGCCACCCGATGGCAGGCAGTAACGGTCCAGGGTGAGACAATCACGCCGTTCAAGGATGCCACCCACTACAACAACTTCTACGAGTTCGGGCCCGACAAGGGCGACCCGGCGGCCAAGGGCGATAGCCTGAAAACCGAACCGTGGAGCGTTGTGGTCGATGGCGAGGTGGGTAAGCCCGGGCGCTATGCACTGGAAGACTTCGTCAAACCGTACCAGCTTGAGGAGCGCATCTACCGGCTGCGTTGCGTGGAGGCGTGGTCGATGGTCATTCCGTGGCTGGGCTTCCCGTTGGCGCAGTTGCTCAAGCAGGTAGAGCCGACGTCCAAGGCGCGCTATGTGCGCTTCGAAACCCTGAAAGACCCGGAGCACATGCCGGGGCAGCGTTCGGGGTTCGCCCTGATCGACTGGCCTTATAGAGAAGGCTTGCGTCTGGATGAGGCGATGCATCCTTTGGCGATCCTGGCGGTTGGCATGTATGGCCGGGAGCTGCCCAACCAGAATGGCGCGCCGTTGCGGCTGGTGGTGCCGTGGAAGTATGGTTTCAAGAGCATCAAGTCGATCGTGCGTATCAGCCTGGTGACGGAGCAACCCGGCACCACCTGGGAAGGGTTGGCGCCGGATGAATATGGGTTCTATGCCAATGTGAACCCGACGGTCGACCACCCCCGTTGGAGTCAGGCGCGTGAGCGGCGGCTGCCCAGCGGGCTGTTCAGTCCCAATGTGCGAGAAACCCAGATGTTCAATGGCTATGCCGATGAAGTGGCGTCGCTGTATGCCGGGCTTGATCTGCGGAAGAACTATTGATGCGTTACCCCTGGTTTCGCCTGGCCATCTTCATCGTGGGGTGCCTGTTCCCGGCCTGGTGGTTGTATGAGGCGGCGATGAATCTGCTAGGGCCTGATCCTGGAAAGATCATGATGGACCGGCTTGGGCTCGGGGCGCTGACCTTCCTGCTGGTTACCTTGGGCATGACGCCGCTGCAGAAGCTGACGGGATGGTCGGGTTGGATCGTGGTGCGCCGGCAACTGGGGTTGTGGGTGTTCGCCTATATCGTGCTGCACATCCTGGCTTACCTGTTCTTTATCCTTGGGCTGGACTGGGGGCAGTTGGCGGTGGAGTTGCGCAAGCGGCCTTACATTATTGTGGGGGCGCTTGGGTTTCTTGGGTTGCTGGCCCTGGCCGTTACCTCGAATCGGTATAGCCAGCGGCGGTTGGGGGCGCGTTGGAAGAAGCTACATCGGTTGGTGTACGTGATACTTGGGTTGGGGTTGCTGCATTTCTTGTGGATCGTGCGCTCGGATCTGCGGGAGTGGGCGATCTATGCGGGTATTGGGGCTGTGTTGATGGTGTTGCGGGTTCCTGCTGTTGCGCGGGTGCTGCCCAGAATTGGCCGGAGATAGGGGAGGGGGCAAGGGCCTGTGCGGCGCTCGATCTCACAGGCGCAGAAGGTGTAGTGGCGAGCACCTGGTAGCCTTGATAAGGTCTTCGCCTGGAACATTTCAAATAAATGAAATTAAAGGTTGACGCCCTCTCGGATCCCCTTATAATGCGCCCCACTTCCAGCGACATCGGAACGACAAACTTCTTGAAATTCAATAAGTTAGGTTGTTCGGAAAGAGCTGAAAGGGCTACGATCAAAAGGTCGCCAGCGGTTGAGATGATGGTTGACAGCGCTTCTAAACGCTGTATGATTCGCCTCCCGCTACGAGAGATCGCAGCGAGTCAAGTGTTTGAAGCTAAACGAGTTTCTCGCAAAAAACTTCAAAATAAACGCTTGACAGCAAGTGAGGAAAGCGTAGAATGCGCGCCTCGGTTGAGACGAAACGCTCTTAACCAAACGCTCTTTAACAAATCGAATCAAGCAATTCGTGTGGGTGCTTGTGAGTATGGACTGATAGTCACAAAGATTATCAGCATTACAAGTGGCCATGCGAGAAATCACATAGTCATTTGAGATTGCTGAGCCAAGTTTAGGGTTTCTTAAAAACCCAAGCAGTATTG
>NZ_NEJU01000029.1:0-50648 GCF_002113295.1 Pseudomonas sp. B10(2017) | reverse complement strand
CAGAATTGGCAGGCCGGAGCGTCCGCAGGCGTTACAGGTGCCGTAGGTGTTGGGGATTTCTTCCTGCATGGCGATGTGGATGGTTTTGCTGATGCTCATGAGTAACTCCTTGCCTGCGGCAGGCCGGCGACGATGTGAGACCAGGTACAGTCGTCGTAGCTGGCGAAGCGGTCCGCCAGGCGTTGCTCGCCGGCAGCTGCCTTCTCCACGTCGTGCTGGATGGTCGGGTGCTGAAGGAGCAGTGGGTGGATCATGAGCATGTGCAGGCACATGCACTGGATATCGGCGCGGTCGCGCAGGCCCTGCCTGAAGGCTTTGAGGATCAGGTTCATGGCATGGGTGGGTGCGTTTTCCGGCAAGCCTGATGTGCCTGCGAAGTGCCAGAGTGCATGGGGATGCTGCACGGCACTCAGGCGATGCCAGGCACAGAGCAGTTGAATGATCTGTGGTGCAACATGCTGGGTCGCCCTCACGGCCTCGGGGACGGCCAGTTCGCCAGCCATGGGTTTCCGCTCGAATACCTCGCAACTGCCACAACCATCGGGATGTAGCCAGCTGCGAACCGGCCCGAGGACTTCGCCCGCGTTTTTCAGAGTCGCGCGCAACAGCGCCATCCGCACGGGTTCGAACCAGGCGGTGATGCCGTGTGGTTTTGGTTGGTGCAGCACCTGACACTGCTGGCTGATGTGCTGGGCGATGAGGGCGGCGGGTTGATCGCTGATCAGCCAGCCACACACGTAGTGCCAGGTAGCCGCTGATTCACGAGCGGCGCAGGTCGCGCTTAATGGGGCAAGGGCTGTTGGTGCATCCCCGGGTTTGGCAAGCCGCACCAGAGCTGGCCAGCACTCGGGATCCTGCACCAGCCCGCTGCAGTCGACGCGCGTTACGGCATCACTACCCAGCGCTTCGCTGAGGGCAGCGATGCCTAGCGGGTGCTCAGGGGGGCAACCAGCGAATGGGTCGAGTAAAAGGTAGAGGGCCTCTTGTGGCTTGCGCTGCCGAGTGGCGAAGTGATCGACCGACTGCACGTAGCCCTGCGCGGACTGGCTCGACATGAGAAGTTCCTTTTCTTCTTGATGGCGAGCAGAAACCTAACGGGGAATCAATACTGCAGGTAGTTATTGGCTTCCTAACCAGTTGTAGGATTTTTCGCTTTCGGACGAGGTGGTCGTATCGCTCAGGACCTAGGGGATTCCGTTTCAAAGCATTGGCGCATCACGTCAAGGTAACGCCGGGCGCCCAGGCCCAACGGGCGCGACTTGACCCAGATGATGTCCACCCACAAGCGCAACCGGCTTGCCATGTTGTCGAAGCGCACTTCCGCCAGCGCGCCCGAAGCAATCAACGGCTCGACCAACGGCTGCGGCAGGTAGGCCCAACCAAGGCCCGATTGCACCAGGTCCAGCGTGGCCAGGTAGCTGTCGGTCAGCCAGATGCGCCGCGACAGCACCATGCGCGGGTCCGACCCGGTGGCCTTGCCCGAAGCCACGATTATTTGCCGCTGTTCGGCGAACGCCTCTTCCGGCAACGGCATGCCGTTGTTCTGCCCGGCTGGATGGCGGGGGGAGGCGACGGCCACCAGCAATTGGCTGCCGGCCTCCAGGAATGACTCGCGCTCGTCGATGCCAGGCCGTTCGAAGACCAGTGCCAGTTGCACGCTGCCGTCATGCAGCAGGCGAATGGCTTCTGCCTGGGTGGCCGAGCGCACTTCGATTTCCAGGCTGGGAAATTCCTGGGCGAGGGTTTCCAGCGGCTGGCTCCAGCGGCCGGTCTGCAGCTCGGGGGCCATGGCGATGGTCAGGCGCTTTTCCAGGCCCTTGTGCAGTTGCAGGGCCTGGGCGTCGAGCAGGTTGAGCTGGCAGATCACCTGCCTGGCCTGGGGCTCCAGGGCCAGGGCGGCACTGGTGGGCAAGGCTTTGCGCGTGGCCCGGTCGAACAGCACCAGGTCCAGCTCAGCCTCCAGTTGGGCGATGGCCATGCTCACGGCCGAAGGCACACGCCCCAGCTTGCGCGCGGCGGCAGAGAACGAGCCTGCCTCCAGCACCGCGAGGAAGATTGCCAGGGAGTCGCTGGTAAAGGCCATTGTCAGTAAACCTGATGACGAGGAAGCGTTGTGGCCGAAAAGTATGAACACTCCTCGGCCAGCTTCGCAATTCTTTACAGGTCTTCGGAGAGCACCCGATCAATGCTGTCGACAAAGTAGTCCACGCTCGCCCGGGTGGTGCACATCGGCGGCTTGATCTTGAGGATGTTCAGGTAATCGCCGGTCGGCTGCATGAAAATGCCCAGGTCACGCAGGCGGTTGCACAGGGCCATGGTTTCCTCGGTTGCCGGTTCCAGCGTTGCGCGGTCGCGCACCAGTTCCAGCCCCAGGTAGAAGCCCGAACCATGTGCCGCGCCGGCCAGCGGGTGCTTGTCCACCAGTGCCTGCAGGCGCGCCTTGAAATAGCGCCCGGTGTTTCTGGCGTTATCCCACAGGCCTTCCTCCTGCATCACATCCAGCACCGCCATGCCGATGCGGCAACTGACCGGGCTGCCGCCGGCCGAGGAGAAGAAGTAGCCCTCGGCCTCCAGCGCTTCGGCGATCTCGCGGCGGGTGATGACTACGCCCAGTGGCTGGCCGTTACCCATACCCTTGGCCATGGTGATGATGTCGGGCACCACGCCCTGTTCCTCGAAGCCCCAGAAGTACTCGCCCAGGCGGCCATAGCCGACCTGCACTTCGTCGGCGATGCACACACCGCCCCGGGCGCGGACCTTGGCATAGGCCTCGCGCAGGTAACCGGCCGGCAACGAAATACCACCGGCATTGCCGTACACCGGCTCGCAGATGATGCCTGCCAGCTGGCGGCCACGGGCATCGAGGTCAGCCAGCTTGGCGTCGAGGTCGCGCAGGTAGTCGGTGGCGCTGTCGGCGCCACGGAAGCGGCCGCGGAAGGTGTTCGGCGCCTCGACCGGGTGCACCCAGTCCGGGCGGGTTTCCAAAGCCTGCGGGTTGTCGGCGATGGAAGTTGAAATGGCATCGGTGGCCACTGACCAGCCGTGGTAGGCCTCTAGCACGCTGAGCAGGTCGCGCCCACCGCTGTAGGCCCAGGCCAGGCGAATCGCCAGGTCGTTGGCTTCGGTGCCGCTGTTGACCATGAACACCCGGTCGAAGCCTTCGGGTGCCAACTCCAGCAGGCGTTCCGAGAACTCGGTGATGGCCGCGTAGTGGAAGCGCGAGTTGGTGTTCAGCAGCGACCACTGCCGTGCCGACTCGGCTACCATGCGCGGGTGGCCGTGGCCCAGCACAGCAACGTTGTTGAGCATGTCCAGGTACGAGCGGCCCTGCATGTCGATCAGGTAGTTGCGCCAGCCGCGTTCGATGTGAGGTGGTTGCGCGTAGTAGTGCTTCTGCGAGCGGGCGAAGCTGGCATCGCGGCGAGCCAGCAGGGCCTGTGGGTCAGGCAGCGGCTCGGCATTGCAGTCGAAGCCCAGCAACGCAGCTGGCGACGGGCACAGGGCCAGCCAGGCGGCAGCCTGGGATGGGGCGGCGAAGAACGGCGGCTGAATGCCGCTATCCAGGCTCAGCTGCACGCTTAGGAAGCCACAGCTGCTACCCAGCGACTGGCCTTTTTCCACGGCCTGGCCATCTGCAGGCACATCTTCCAGGCCTCGCAGCCACAACGCCCAGTGCGCGCTGCGCAGGCAGCCACGGCCGTCGCCATGGCGTTGCCAGGTACCTGCATCTGGCGCTTGCACCAGGCTGCCGTTGGGTACATGAAGCTCTACGCCCAGAGCACAGGTGGCAGGCTCTTCGGGGCGGTCGATATGGGTTTGCGACAGGCGATACTGCCCGTGCAGGCTGCAGGCAGGGGCCGGTTGCGTGGTCAGCAGGTGCTGGTCGAAGCCTGGTTGCTCCCAGTTGCCCGCCTCGCAATGCACGCTGAGTACACCCAGGTCGACGCGCGTCACTGCCTGACCATCCAGGTCCGGCAGCAGGAGGGCGCAGCCGCTCAGGTCCGGCGTGGCTGGCTGCAGGCCAGCAGCTTGCAGGATGGCCGCTTCCATCAACGCGTAAGGCACGGCGGTGGCAGTGTCGAAGATCTCCCATTCATGGGCGATGTTGTCGCGGGTGTACTGGTTGCCGGGGTCGACGGCAAGTTGCTGTTCGCTGCTCAGCACCAGCACGGCAGCGCGATTGAGCACCAGTGGCCACAGCGCCCGCAGTTCGGCTTCGCTCAGAGGGTTGAGCGCCTGGTAGGCACGCACGGCCGGCAGGATGCGCAGCGGGTCGCCCTCGGCGTGGTGCAACAATGCAGCGCAGGTCACCGACAGGTCGGCGATGCGCCAGGTGCGCAACAAGTCGCCGAAATCGATCACCCCTTGCAGCTGCCATTGGCGCTCGCCATCGCGGGCCCAGACGGCGTTGTCGTCGGTGATGTCCAGGTGCACGGCCTGGCTTGGCAGCTGGTCGATCAGCGGCGCCAGGTGCTCGGCGGCCAGTTGGGTGGCCCGCTCGATGCGGGCGCGTTGCTCGGCGTTGCGCAGCACGGGCAGCAGGTGCTGGATCAGTGCCTGGGCATGTTGCGGGTCCCATTGCAGGGTGCGCGTCAGGCCCGGGTGGTCGAAAGTGGCCAAGGCCTTGTCCAGCCGCGCGCAGAGCCCGCCGAGTTCGGCCATCAGGCGTGGTTCCATGTGCTTGAGGCGGGTCAAAGGCTGGCCTTCGATGTAGTCGAGCAGGCGCATGCGCAGTGGTTTCCCGTCTATTTCCAACGCCAGCAGCATCTGGCCATCGCTGGCCGGGCGCACGGCGGGCACTGGCAAGCCCTGTTCGCGCAGGTAGGCCAGGGCCGCGTGCTGGGCCTCGAGCTCCAGCTGGGCGTAGCTGCCGTGGCAGGCCTTGAGCACGAAACGGCCTTGTGGTGCGTCTACACGGAAGTTCAGGTCCTGTTGGCTGCCCAGTGCCGTCAGGTTGCCGGCAATGCCGTAGTGCGTCTGCAGCACGGCATGTGCCTGGGCTTCGGTGAGCGACGGGCTGGGCAGGCCGGAGCGCTGGATCAGCGTGGTCAGGGCAGGGGAGGCGGGCTGGTGTTGTGGGCTGGACATGGGGCTCTACCGTTGCTGCTGGGGTTGACGGTGGAGAATTTATGCCCGATCTGGCTGATGATGGAAGACGATTGTTGTCAGAAAATTTGATGATGGCTTTCGAACCGACCTGCCTGTACGCCTTTACATTAAATTATTCTCTGCCAATAATTATTGGTATTCAATAATTTCGGATAAAGCCATGATCGACATCTTCCCGCGCCGTGAACTGGCTGCCGACATGGCCAGGCAGCTGTTGAAACCGTCCGCCCTGAATATCGGCTTGAGATCAGGGCTGTTTTTCTCCGGGCTGCGCAGGACTGGCAAAACCACCTTTTTAAAGAACGACTTGATCCCTGCACTGGAGGAAATGGGTGCATTGGTGATCTATGTCGACCTCTGGAGTGATACCCAGACCAGCCCGGTCGTGCTGGTCCTCGCCGCAGTGCGTAAAGCCCTTGCTGATCTTCAGAAACCTACCTCGGCTTTCTTGCAGAAACTCAAGGCCCTGCGTGGCGCGGAGGTCGAAGTGGCTGGGCTGAAGTTTGGCTTTAACCTGGAAACCTTGGGCACAGAGGGCGGTGTCACACTTGCGGAAGCGCTGACCGAGGTTGTGGACCAGGCCAGGACTGACGTTGTGCTGGTCGTCGACGAGGTGCAGCAGGCAATCACAACCGAGGACGGCCAGCAGATGATGCTGGCGCTCAAGGCTGCGCGCGATGCCATCAATCCGCGCCCGAACACGCCAGGGCACTTCCTGTTCATCGGTACCGGCTCTCACCGGGCGATGGTCAACGAGTTGACCGCGCGGCGTAACCAAGCTTTTGCCGGTGCCACAAACGTGCCGTATCCGGTGCTGGACAGGGACTATGTCGAATTCTGGCTCAAGCGGCTCGCAAAAGATGGCCTGGGCAACTTGCCGTCGCTGGATGTCGCGGCACAGGCATTCAAAACGCTGGGCAGCAGGCCCGAGGAGTTCATTCGTGCACTTCGGCAGTTGGTTCACTCACCTGCGTCCGGGATGGGGCCGGATGAGGTGCTGCCGGTAATCGCATCAACGCTGCGGTCGGCGGCTGCTGACCTGGAACTGATGAAAGTAGAGGAGCTGGGCGTCCTGGCTGAGGCGATTTTTGCCCGGATCGCATCGGTCGAAGGCGATGCGCGTGGGGTATTCTCCAACGAAGCGGCGGCCGAGTATTCGAAGTCTGTGGGGCGTGAAGTGCGTGTCGAAGAGATACAGCCGGTTGCCAACGAACTGCTGGCCGCTAACCTGATCATGCGTCGGGGGCATGGGCTGTATGGGGTGACCGACCCCTTTGTACAGGAGATCTGGCGCGAGCGGCAGGAGTTGTTGGGCCGGCTCTGAGCTGCATCTACGTAGGCCAGCTGGCGCCGGCCTCCCGGGGTGTGCAATCTCTCGTGGGGAGGGCCTTGTGTCGCGAAACGGCCGCAGGGCGGCCCCCAGATTTCTGCATGAAAGCATAAATCGCCGGGGCTGCTTTGCAGCCCTTTGGCGACACGAGACCGCTCCCATATGTGCGTTATGGCCTGTGATGCCAATCAGCGCATCATGCCCAGCTCGGCATCATCCATCAGCGCCTTGGCCATCGCACTCAGGTAGTGGGCAGCCCAGATCATCATCGGTTTCTCGTCCATCAGGCCGGTGATGGTCAGTTCGCGTACATAGCCCATCAGCTCTGAGGATTGCTCGCGGGCATCGCGGCAGGGATGCCGGGCTCTATGCGGAAAAGTGGGTGGGTGCCGTGTTCGCCTTGGTAGAACGTGGTTTTACCGACAGTGAATTGGGTGTCTTCTTTGGTCATTTTTGAATCCCCTCAAAATTCTCGACTGCCTGGGCCGGCCTCTTCGCGGGCACGCCCGCTCCCACAGGTACTGCGCAAGTCTTGAAGCCTGTGGTGACCCTGTGGGAGCGGGCGTGCCCGCGAAAGGGCCGGCCCTGGCGACATATTAATCAGCCTTGGTGCAAGTCTTGGGTTTGGCGAGCGTCAGCACCTGGAGCAGAGCGACTTCGAGGGGATGGAGTGGGAGTGGATCGGGGACAAACTTCAACATCGTGATTAACCTCTGGGGGCCTCCATCTGCCTGCTGTCAAACAGTCAGGTGGCAGCTGTACGTGGGTTGACAGACCGGTGGTTAATCACGCAAAAGTTCCGGCGCACGCAAGCGTGCCCACACGCACAGCCACCATGAAGCGGAGACTGCCTGCGTGAATTAACCGTCACAGCCTGTCAAAGCTGTATCGCTGATCTTCAGCGACCAACCGAGACTGGAGCCCAGCCAGAGCAGCCGCAACGGAAAACACGCGGCAGGAGTATGTTTGGGAAATGGCCTGCAAGGAAGGGGATAAGTCTGTTTTTTACCTCGCCGAAAGCGGGCCGCTTTGCGGCCCATCGCCGGCAAGCCAGCTCCCACAGGGATAGCGCACGGCTTGAAGCCGGCGCGGTCAAAAGCTAACTAGCCGCATCCACTTCCAAGAACGCCGCCTCCAGCAACTGCCGGGTATACGGATGCTGCGGCGCATGGAAGATCGCCTGCGCATCCCCTTGTTCCACCACGTGCCCATGCTTGATCACCATCAACTGGTGGCTCAACGCCTTGACCACCGCCAGGTCATGGCTGATGAACAGGTAGGTCAGGTTGTATTTCTGCTGCAGATTGCGCAGCAACTCCACCACCTGCCGCTGCACCGTGCGGTCCAGCGCCGACGTAGGTTCATCCAGCAGGATCAGCGCCGGCTTCAATACCAACGCCCGGGCAATGGCAATGCGCTGGCGCTGCCCGCCTGAAAACTCATGTGGATAGCGATGCCGCGTGCGCGGGTCCAGCCCCACTTCCTCCAGGGCCGCAATAATTGCAGCTTCCTGTTCCTGCGCGGTACCGATGCGGTGGATGCGCAACCCTTCGCCGACAATGTCCTCCACGCACATGCGCGGGCTCAGGCTGCCGAACGGGTCCTGGAACACTACCTGCATTTCCCGGCGCAACGGGCGCACGGCCTTCTGGTTGAGACCTTCCAGATTCTGCCCATGAAAGCGAATGCCGCCCTGGCTGGAGATCAGCCGCAAGATCGCCAAACCCAAGGTCGACTTGCCCGACCCGGACTCGCCGACGATCCCCAGCGTCTGCCCTTGCGGCAAGCTGAAGTTGATCCCGTCCACTGCCTTCACATGGTCGACCGTGCGCCGCAGCAGGCCCTTCTTGATCGGGAACCAGACCTTGAGGTCAGCCACCTCCAGCAACGGCGCGCCTACCGGGTTGTGCGCCGGCAGCCCGCTGGGCTCGGCATTGATCAGCATCTGCGTGTAGTGGTGCTGCGGGGCGCTGAACAGCCTGGCGCATTCGGCCTGCTCGACAATCTGCCCGTGCTGCATCACGCACACGCGGTGGGCGATGCGTCGTACCAGGTTCAGGTCATGGCTGATCAGTAGCAGGGCCATGCCCAGACGTGCCTGCAGTTCCTTGAGCAGGTCGAGAATCTTCAACTGCACGGTCACGTCCAGTGCCGTGGTCGGCTCATCCGCAATCAGCAGTTCCGGCTCGTTGGCCAGGGCCATGGCGATCATCACCCGCTGGCGCTGCCCGCCGGACAGTTCGTGCGGCAGGGCCTTCAGGCGCTTGCGTGGCTCGGGAATGCCGACCATCTCCAGCAGTTCCAGGGTGCGCGCCGTGGCCTCCTTGCCGGTCAGGCCTTTGTGCAGCAGGAGAATTTCGTTGATCTGCTTCTCGATGCAGTGCAACGGGTTCAGCGAGGTCATCGGCTCCTGGAAGATCATCGCAATGCGGTTGCCGCGAATGCGCTGCATGGTCTTCTCGTTCTGCTGCAGAAGGTCCTTGTCCTCATAGCGGATGCTGCCGCTGGGGTGGCGCGCCAGGGGATAGGGCAGCAGGCGCAGCAGCGAGTGCGCGGTGACCGATTTGCCCGAGCCACTCTCGCCCACCAGTGCCAGCGTCTCACCCTTGCGGATGTCGAAGCTGATGCCGTTCACCACGCGGTGAGCCTGGTCACCGGTGACGAACTCCACCGCCAGGTCGCGCACTTCGATCAGGTTCTGTTCACTCATGTCACTTCCTCGGGTCGAAGGCATCGCGGGCGGATTCGCCGATGAACACCAGC
Source organism: Pseudomonas sp. B10(2017) (assembly GCF_002113295.1). Taxonomy (NCBI): domain Bacteria; kingdom Pseudomonadati; phylum Pseudomonadota; class Gammaproteobacteria; order Pseudomonadales; family Pseudomonadaceae; genus Pseudomonas; species Pseudomonas sp. B10(2017). The sequence goes on along the minus strand of NZ_NEJU01000029.1, from coordinate 41,446 downwards.
AGGCTCAGCATCAGCGCCAGCACGGCGAAGGCGCTGATGCCCAGCCATGGGGCCTGCAGGTTGGACTTGCCCTGGGCCACCAGTTCGCCCAGTGATGGTGCGCCCGGCGGCAGGCCGAAGCCGAGGAAATCCAGGGCGGTGAGGGTGCCGATGGCGCCGGTGAGAATGAACGGCATGAAGGTCATGGTCGAGATCATGGCGTTCGGCAGGATGTGCCGGTACATGATCGCGCCGTTGCGCATCCCCAACGCGCGGGCTGCGCGCACGTATTCCAGGTTGCGCCCACGCAGGAACTCGGCGCGCACCACGTCCACCAGGCTCATCCACGAGAACAGCAGCATGATGCCCAGCAACCACCAGAAATTGGGCTGCACGAAGCTGGCGAGGATGATCAGCAGGTACAGTACCGGCAGGCCCGACCAGACTTCCAGGAAACGTTGCCCGGCCAGGTCGACCCAGCCGCCATAGAAGCCCTGCAAGGCACCGGCGATCACGCCGACGATGGAGCTGAGCACGGTCAGGGTCAGGGCGAACAGCACCGAAATGCGGAAGCCGTAGATCACCCGTGCCAGCACGTCGCGGCCCTGGTCGTCGGTACCCAGCCAGTTGTCCGCCGACGGTGGGGCCGGGGCGGGTACGCGCAGGTCGTAGTTGATGCTCTGGTAGCTGAACGGGATCGGTGCCCACAGCACGAAGCTGTCTTTCTTCTCCAGCAGGTCGCGGATGTACGGGCTCTTGTAGTTGGCTTCCAGCGGGAATTCGCCGCCAAAGGTGGTTTCCGGGTAGCGCTTGAACGCCGGGAAGTACCATTCGCCGTCGTAGCGCACGGCAATCGGCTTGTCGTTGGCGATCAGCTCGGCGCCGAGGCTCAGGCCGAACAGGATCAGGAACAGCCACAGCGACCACCAGCCACGGCGGTTGGCCTTGAAGCGCTCGAAGCGCCGGCGGTTGAGGGGGGACAAGGCCATGTCAGTGCTCCCGGCTGGCGAAGTCGATGCGTGGATCGACCAGGGTGTAGGTCAGGTCGCCGATCAGTTTCACCACCAGCCCCAGCAGGGTGAAGATGAACAGGGTGCCGAAGACCACCGGGTAGTCACGGTTGATGGCTGCCTCGAAACTCATCAGGCCGAGGCCGTCGAGGCTGAAGATCACTTCGATCAGCAAGGAACCGGTGAAGAAGATGCCAATGAACGCCGAAGGGAAACCGGCAATCACCAGCAGCATCGCGTTGCGGAACACATGGCCGTACAGCACCCGTGGCCGGCTCAGGCCCTTGGCCTTGGCGGTGACCACGTATTGCTTGTTTATCTCGTCGAGGAAGCTGTTCTTGGTCAGCAAGGTCATGGTGGCGAAGTTGCCGATGACCAGCGCGGTGATCGGCAGCACCAGGTGCCAGAAGTAGTCCAGCACCTTGCCGGTGGTGCTCAGCTCGTCGAAGTTGTTGGAGGTGAGGCCACGCAGCGGGAACCAGTCGAAGTAGCTGCCGCCGGCGAACAGCACGATCAGCAGGATGGCGAACAGGAACGCCGGGATGGCGTAGCCGACGATGATCGCCGAACTGGTCCACACGTCGAAATGGCTGCCGTGGCGTACGGCCTTGGCAATGCCCAGCGGGATCGACACCAGGTACATGATCAGCGTGCTCCACAGCCCAAGCGAAATCGACACAGGCATCTTCTCGATGATCAGGTCGATGACCTTGGCATCGCGGAAGAAGCTGTCGCCGAAGTCCAGCCGGGCGTAGTTCTTGATCATGATCCACAGGCGCTCGGGCGGCGACTTGTCGAAGCCGTACATGCGTTCGATCTCGGCGATCAGTGCCGGGTCCAGGCCCTGGGCGCCACGGTAATTGGAGCCGGCCACGGACACTTCGGCACCGCCACCGGCAATGCGGCTGGTGGCGCCTTCGAAACCTTCGAGCTTGGCGATCATCTGCTCGACCGGGCCGCCGGGTGCGGCCTGGACGATGATGAAGTTGATGATCAGGATGCCGAACAGGGTCGGGATGATCAGCAACAGGCGGCGCAGGATGTAGGCCAGCATGTTATTCGGCCTCGTCCGCAGTGGTTTCGCTGACGGCCGGGGTTGCGCCGGGTTTGATCCACCAGGTGTCGATGCCGATGTCGTACTTGGGCGAGACGTCCGGGTGGCCGATGTGGTTCCAGTAGGCCACGCGCCAGGTCTTGATGTGCCAGTTGGGGATCACGTAGTAGCCCCACAGCAGTACGCGGTCGAGAGCCCGGCAGTGGTCGATCAGGCTCTGCCGCGAATCGGCGTTGATCAGCTGTTCCACCAGTTGGTCGATGGCAGGGTCGCGCAGGCCGATGAAGTTGCGGCTGCCGGGGTTGTCGGCGGCGGCACTGGACCAGAACTCGCGCTGCTCATTGCCCGGCGAGTTGGACTGCGGGTAGCCACCGACGATCATGTCGTAGTCGCGCGAGCGCAGGCGGGTGATGTACTGGGAAACGTCGACCCGGCGGATGTTCAGGTCGATGCCGAGATCGGCGAGATTGCGTTTGAACGGCAGCAGAATGCGTTCGAACTCGGTTTGTGCCAGCAGGAACTCGATGCTCACCGGCTTGCCCTGGGCGTCGACCATCTTGTCGTCGACGATTTTCCAGCCCGCTTCCTGCAGCAGCTTGTAGGCCTGGCGCTGCTGTTCGCGGATCATGCCGCTGCCGTCGCTGACCGGGTTGCGGAAGGCTTCGCTGAATACCTGCTCGGGTACCTTGCCACGCAATGGTTCGAGGATTTTCAGCTCGTTGGGGCCTGGCAGGCCGCGTGCGGCCATTTCCGAGTTTTCGAAGTAGCTGCCGGTGCGGGTGTAGGCGCCGTTGAACAGCTGCTTGTTGGTCCACTCGTAGTCCAGCAGCAGGCTCAGCGCCTTGCGCACGCGCACGTCCTGGAACACCGGGCGGCGGATGTTGAAGATGAAGCCCTGCATGCCGGTGGGGTTGCCGTTGGGCAACTCTTCCTTGATCAGGCGGCCATCGCGTACGGCGGGTACGTTGTAGGCGGTGGCCCAGTTCTTCGCGCTGACTTCCAGCGCATAGTCGAACGCACCGGCCTTGAGTGCTTCCAGGGCGACGGTGGTGTCGCGGTAGGAGTCGAAGGTCATGACGTCGAAGTTGTAGAAGCCACGGTTGATCGGCAGGTCCTTGGCCCAGTAGTCCTTGACCCGCTCGTAGCGCACCGAGCGCCCGGCCTTGACCTCGGCGACCTTGTACGGGCCGCTACCCAGCGGGATTTCGAGGTTGCCGCGGTTGAATTCGCGGCTTTCGTACCAGTGCTTGGGCAGTACCGGCAACTGGCCGAGAATCAGCGGCAGCTCGCGGTTGTTCTTGTGCTTGAAGGTGAACAGCACTGTCAGTGGGTCTTCGGCGACCACTTCGGCGACGTCGGCATAGTACTGGCGGTACAGCGGCGCGCCGTCCTTGATCAGAGCATTGAAGGTGAACACCACGTCTTCGGCGCGCATAGGGTGGCCGTCGTGAAAGCGTGCCTCGGGGCGCAGGTAGAAGCGCACCCAGCTGTTGTCCGGGGCCTTTTCGATCTTGCCGGCCACCAGGCCGTACTCGGTGAACGGCTCGTCCTGGCTCTGGCGCATCAGCGTGTCGTAGATGCTGCCGATATTCTCGGCCGGCACGCCCTTGTTGATGAACGGGTTGAGGCTGTCGAAGCCGCCGAAGCTGGACTGGCGGAAGGTACCACCCTTGGGGGCGTCAGGGTTGACGTAGGCGAAGTGCTTGAAGTCGGCGGGGTACTTGGGGGGCTCGTCGTACAGGGTGAGCGCGTGTTGCGGTGCAGCCAGGGCGGGAAGGCCCAGGCAGGCAAGCAACAGGCTGCCAGCCAGCCGGCGCAGTCGGTGGGTTGGCGTCATTGGGCTTTCTCCAAAGTCTTGATCCACCAGCTGTTCAGCCCAAGGGTGTAGGGCGGCGTGGTGACGAAGGCGAACCGGTTGCGGTAGGCCAGGCGATGATTGTCGAGGTACCAGTTTGGGATCATGTAGTACTGCCATGAGAGCACGCGGTCCAGGGCGCGGGCGGCGGCGACCTGGTCATCGCGGGTGCGGGCGGCGAGCAGGGTGTCGAGCAGATGGTCGACCACCGGGTCCCTGACCCCAGCATAGTTCTTGCTGCCTTTGGTTGTGGCCTGGCTGGAGTGGAAGTACAGCCACTGTTCGAGACCGGGGCTCAGGGTCTGGTTCAGTGTCATCAGAATCATGTCGAAATCGAACTGGTCAAGGCGTTGTTTGTACTGGGCGCGGTCCACGGTACGCAAGCGCGCATCGATGCCTATGCTGGCCAGATTTTCGACATAAGGTTGCAGGATGCGTTCAAGGTTGGGGTTTACCAGCAGCAGCTCCATGCGCAACTGCCGGCCCTTGCTGTCGACCAGGCGCTGGCCGTTCAGCTTCCAGCCGGCCTGGTCGAGCAGGCCGAGGGCCTGGCGCAGGGTCTGGCGGCTGATGCCACGGCCATCGGTGCGGCTGACCTTGTAGGGTTCGCTGAACAGGCTGGCCGGCAACTGGTCACGGAACGGTGCCAGCAGCAGCCACTCCTTGCCGGTGGGCAGGCCGGTGGCGGCGAATTCGCTGTTGGGGTAGTAGCTGGTCGAGCGGCGGTAGGCGCCACTGAACAGGGCGCGGTTGGTCCACTCGAAGTCGAGCATCAGCCCCAGTGCCTGGCGTACTCGTGGGTCGCTGAAGGTGGCCCGTCGGCTGTTCATGAACAGGCCCTGGGTTTGCGTGGGGATGCGGTGCGGGATCTGCGCCTTGATCACCTCGCCTCGGCGCACGGCCGGGAAGTTATAGCCGTTGGCCCAGTTCTTCGCCTGGTGCTCGATATAGATGTCGAACTCGCCGGCCTTGAATGCTTCGAAAGCGACCGTGGCGTCGCGGTAGAACTCGTACTCCACGCGGTTGAAGTTGTACTTGCCACGGTTCACCGCCAGGTCCTTGCCCCAGTAGTTCTTCACCCGTTCGAACACCAGCCGGCGCCCAGGCTGGACCTGGGTGATGCGGTAGGGGCCGCTGCCCAGCGGGGGCTCGAAGGTGGTGGCCTTGAAGTCGCGCTTTTGCCAGTAGTGCTTGGGCAGCACCGGCATTTCGCCAAGGCGCAGGATCAGCAGCGGGTTGCCTGCGCGCTTGAAGACGAAGCGGATGCGCAGTGGGCCGAGGATGTCCACCCGCTGCACTTCCTGCAGGTTGGTGCGGTAGATCGGGTGGCCATCCTTGAGCAGGGTGCGATAGGAGAAGGCCACGTCTGCCGAAGTGATCGGCTTGCCGTCATGCCAGTGGGCTTCCGGGCGCAGGTTGAATACCACCCAGCTGCGGTCCTCGCTGTACTCCACCGAGCGGGCGATCAGGCCATAGCTGGAGGTCGGTTCGTCGCCGGACGGGTCGTACTGGCCGGTGCCGACCATCAGCGGCTCGTTCAGCTCGCTGATGCCGTATTGCTGGAAATTGGGCGTGGTAATCGGGCTCGACCCCTTGAAGGTGTAGGGGTTGAGGGTGTCGAAGGTACCGAAAGCCATGGCCCGCAAGGTACCGCCCTTGGGCGCTTGCGGGTTGACCCAGTCGAAATGGGTGAATGTGGCTGGGTACTTGAGCGTGCCGAACTGCGCGTATCCGTGGCTTTCGCTCACCATCGCGGCTGCGGGAAAGCTCAAGGCCAGGCTGAGTGACAGCAGGAGGGGACGTATCAAGTCGGCATCCGATCCAGAGGCGTTGGGCTTTGATCGGAGTACAGTAACAGCTTGGTGGGGTTGGAAAAAGAGTGCGAACTTGAGGATGCAAGGGGCTGCCTTGCAGCCCATCGCCGGCAAGCCAGCTCCCACAGGTACTGCACAGGACTTGAAGTCGATGCGGCCGGTGTGGGAGCTGGCTTGCCGGCGATGGGGCGCGCAGCGGCCCCGTACTACATCAATGCGAGAGGTAGACGGTGAGGGTCTGGCCTGGCTTCAGGGCATGGCCGCTGCGCGGGTTCCAGCGTTTGAGGTGCTTCATTTCCACGTTGAAGCGCTTGGCCACCAGGTACAGCGAGTCGCCCTTGCGTACCTTGTACTGCGTGGAGCGCTGCCCGGAGGCGGCTACCCGATTGCCAGCGGCGCTCGGCGCGCTGCCACCGCGCAGGGCCAGGACCTGGCCAGCGCGAACGCTGTTTCCGGAGAGGCGGTTCCAGCGCTTGATGTCCTTGACCGAAACGCGGTTGGCCTTGGCGATGGCGCCCAGGTTGTCGCCGCGCTTGACCCGGTAGCTGCGTGCCGCCACCGGGGCCTTGGCTTCGGCCACCGCGCGGGCGAACACGGCCTTGTTCGGCTGCAGGCTGACCAGTTGCTCGGGCTTGAGGTTGGACAGGCTGTCGCTTAGCAGCTGTGCCTTGGCGGTGGGTACCAGCAGCTGCTGCGGGCCATCCACGGTCATGCGCTTCTTGAATGCCGGGTTGAGCTGGATCAGCTCGTCTTCGTCGATGTTGGCGAAGGCCGCTACCCGCGACAGATCGAGGCGGTCGTTGATGGCCACCGCCTCGAAGTAGGGTTCGTTGGCGATCGGGTTCAGGTTCACGCCATAGGCTTCCGGCGTGAGTACCACCTGCGACAGGGCCAGCAGCTTGGGCACGTAGTCGCGGGTTTCCTGCGGCAGCGGCAGGTTCCAGTAGTCGGTGGGCAGGCCGAGCCGTTCGTTGCGCTCGATGGCGCGACTGACCGTGCCTTCGCCGGCGTTGTAGGCAGCCAGGGCCAGCAGCCAGTCGCCGTTGAACATGTCGTGCAGGCGGCTGAGGTAGTCCAGTGCGGCGTTGGTCGAGGCGGTCACGTCGCGACGGCCATCGTAGAAGTTGGTCTGGCGCAGGTTGAAGTGACGGCCGGTGGAGGGGATGAACTGCCACATGCCCGCGGCATGGGCGCGCGAGTAGGCCATCGGGTTGTAGGCGCTTTCGATGGCTGGCAGCAGAGCCAGCTCCAGCGGCATGTCACGTTCTTCGAGGCGCTCGACGATGTAGTGCAGGTAGAGGCTGCCACGCTCGCCGGCGCTTTCGATGAAGCTTGGGTTGCTGGCGAACCACAGGCGCTGCTGCTCGATGCGCGGGTTGACGTCGATGTTGTCCTGCAGCGCAAAGCCCTGGCGCATGCGTTCCCACACATCCTGTGGTGCCTGTTCGGCCGGCTTGACCAGCAGCGGTGAAGGCTTGTGCTTGATCCGCGCCTGGTAGTTGTGCGCGCGAACGCTATCGGATTCGTCGAGCTGACGGGTGCTCTGGCAGCCCACCAAAGTGGCGGCCAGGGCCAGCGCACTGATTTGGGCCAGGCGCGTCAGGGCGACGGAATGAGAGGTTCTGCGGCTACGGGAAGACATCGGCTGACACAGGTTTCCGGGCGAAAAATTTCGGCGATTCTAGAAACCGCTCCGGGCCTGGTCAACCTTTGACCATCGCTTGCGATATATCTTGAGGTTATCAGAAGGTGTCCTTCCAAGACCTCAAGGCAGCAAAAACAGCGACATGCGAGGGGTTTGAATGTCCCTTCCATTCGTCTGCTTTTTGTTTAACTAATGTTTCAGAGGTGCGCAGGAAGGGGTTGGTCAGGCGCTCCAGACCGATCGTTGATGGCAATGTGATGCGATTGTCGGCGCGCAAACGGGTAACGTCCTCGAACCGCCGCTGAACGTGCATGTTGTCAGGTTCCACCGCCTTGGCGAAACGCAGGTTGCTCAGTGTGTATTCGTGGGCGCAGTACACCTCGGTCTGCTCTGGAAGGGCTGCCAGGCGGGCGAGGGCAGGCTGCATCTGTTCGGGGGTGCCTTCGAACATGCGCCCGCAGCCGGCGGCGAACAGCGTGTCGCCACTGAACAGCACCGGCGTTGCCGGCTGGTCGCTGAACAAGGCGATATGCCCCAGGGTATGGCCGGGCACGGCCAGCACCTGGAAGGTCACGCCCAGCACGGTTACCTGGTCGCCTTCGTCCAGCGCCAGGTCACGGCAGGGAATGCGCTCGTGGGCCGGGCCGCATACCCGCGCGCCGGTCAGTTGCTTGAGCCGTTCCACGCCGCCGACGTGGTCGTTGTGGTGGTGGGTGACCAGGATGTCACTCAGTACCCAGCCAGGGTTGGCCGACAGCCAGCGTTCCACTGGGCCGGCGTCACCCGGATCGACCACCGCGCAGCGGCGTTTGGCAGTATCCTGTAACAACCAGATGTAGTTGTCGGAGAAAGCGGGGAGAGCATCGATCTGTATCATGGTGCGGATCCGATTCGCCTAGCGTGGCACATGAGGGCATCTTATCCGCGATGGCGCGGTGCGAGAACCTTCGAGGGAGAGCGCAATGACCGACCAAGCCTTTGCCCAGGCCGACCCGGACTGGGTCAAGCTGATCAGCCTGGCCCGTGAGTGGTTCAACGGCCCACTCGGCCAACTGATGCTCAAGGAGGAGGAAAAACTGCTGGAAGAAGAGCTCGGGCGCTTCTTCGGGGGTTACCTTGTGCACTACGGGCCCTGCGCCGAGCCGCCGCCCAGCGCGCCCCAGGTGCAGCGCAACGTGCGCCTCGGCGCGCCGCTGCCGGGGGTGGAGATCGTCTGCGAAGAGCAGGCATGGCCGCTGAGCGAGCACGCCGCCGACGTGGTGGTGCTGCAGCATGGCCTGGATTTCTGCCTTTCGCCCCACGGCCTGCTGCGCGAGGCGGCCAGCGCGGTGCGCCCTGGCGGGCACCTGCTCATCGTCGGGATAAACCCCTGGAGCAGTTGGGGCATGCGCCATTTCTTCAGCCACGGCGCCTTGCGCAAGGCCCGTTGCATCTCGCCGTCGCGGGTAGGCGACTGGCTCAACCTGCTGGGCTTCGCGCTGGAGAAACGCCGCTTCGGGTGCTATCGTCCGCCGCTTGCCTCACCGGCCTGGCAGCAGCGCCTGGCGGGTTGGGAACGGGTGGCCGGCGGCTGGCAGAGCTCCGGTGGCGGGGTATACCTGCTGGTAGCGCGCAAGATGGTGGTGGGGCTGCGGCCGTTGCGACAGGAGCGTCGCGAGCCGATGGGCAAGCTGCTGCCGCTGCCACTGGCCAAGGTCAACCGCACGGCGGCCAACCCGGATACTGAAAAGCACTGAACATGAGTGGTACATGAGCGAAAGCGTCGAGATGTTTACCGATGGTGCCTGCAAGGGCAACCCTGGCCCTGGCGGCTGGGGCGTCCTTATGATCTACAAGGGCGTCGAGAAGGAACTGTGGGGCGGCGAACGCGAAACCACCAACAACCGCATGGAGCTGATGGCCGCGATCCAGGGCTTGATGGCGCTGAAACGCGAATGCGAAGTGGTGCTGACCACCGACTCGCAGTACGTGATGAAGGGCATCAACGAATGGATGACCAACTGGAAGAAGCGCGGCTGGAAAACCGCGGCCAAGGAGCCGGTGAAGAATGCCGACCTGTGGCAGCAGCTGGATGAGCAGGTCAACCGCCACAAGGTGACCTGGAAGTGGGTGCGCGGGCATATCGGCCACCCCGGCAACGAACGTGCCGACCAGCTGGCCAACCGTGGGGTCGATGAGGTGCGCGCCAAGCGTTGAGCTGGGGTACAATTCCGGCCTTTGTAACTGATGCAAGTTGGAGCGCCCCGCGTGGAGCAGCAGCAAGATAAACGGTTCGTCATTCTCGATACCGAAACCACGGGTATGCCGGTTAGCGAAGGCCACCGGATCATCGAGATCGGCTGTGTCGAGGTCATCGGCCGGCGCCTGACCGGGCGGCACTTCCACGTCTACCTGCAGCCGGACCGCGAGAGTGACGAGGGCGCCATCAACGTCCACGGCATCACCGATGCCTTCCTGGTCGGCAAGCCGCGCTTTGCTGATGTTGCCGAAGAGTTCTTCGAGTTCATCCAGGGCGCCACCCTGGTCATCCATAACGCGGCGTTCGACGTTGGCTTCATCAACAACGAATTTGCCTTGCTGGGCCAGCAGGACCGCGCGGACATTTCGCAGCACTGCACCATCCTCGACACCCTGCTGCTGGCGCGCTCGCGCCACCCGGGGCAGCGCAACAGCCTGGATGCGCTGTGCAAACGCTACGACATCGACAACTCGGGCCGTGAACTGCACGGCGCATTGCTCGACTCGGAACTGTTGGCTGACGTCTACCTGGCAATGACCGGTGGCCAGACCAGCCTGTCGCTGGCCGGGCATGGCGCAGAGGCCGGGGATGAAGGGGCGGGTGCTGGTGGCAGCGAGATTCGCCGTATTACCGGGCGTGTGCCCGGGAGGGTGATCATGGCCAGTGCCGAGGAGCTGGAGGCGCATGCCGAGCGCCTGGCGGCCATTGCCAAGTCGGCGGGTGGGCCATCCATGTGGCAGGCTCTGACCGAGACACCTGCAGGCTAATCTTTCGCCTGCTCCGGCCACTTCGCGGGCTCGCCCGCTCCCACAGGTATTGCACAGGCCTTGAGCCTGTTGGGAATCCTGTGGGAGCGGGCAAGCCCGCGAAGAGGCAGGTCCTGACCACACAGGTTCTACTACCCTGAAATGGACGCCATGTCCTTCGGAGGTAGCCACCTGATGTACAAGGACCTCAAGTTCCCCATCCTCATCGTGCACCGCGCCATCAAGGCCGACAGCGTTGCTGGCGAGCGTGTGCGGGGCATCGCCGAGGAACTGCGCCAGGACGGCTTTGCCATCCTCGCCGCCGCCGACCATGCCGAGGCCTGCCTGGTCGCCGCCACCCACCATGGCCTGGCCTGCATGCTGATTGCCGCCGAGGGCGTCGGCGAGAATACCCACCTGCTGCAGAACATGGCCGAGCTGATCCGCCTGGCCCGCCTGCGTGCCCCCAACCTGCCGATTTTCGCCCTGGGCGAACAGGTAACCCTGGAGAACGCCCCTGCCGAAGCCATGAGTGAGCTCAACCAGCTGCGCGGCATTCTTTACCTGTTCGAAGACACCGTACCGTTTCTCGCTCGCCAGGTGGCGCGTGCCGCACATATCTACCTCGACGGCCTGCTGCCGCCGTTCTTCAAGGCCCTGGTGCAGCACACCGCGCAGTCCAACTATTCCTGGCACACCCCGGGCCACGGTGGCGGCGTGGCCTATCGCAAAAGCCCGGTGGGCCAGGCCTTTCACCAGTTCTTCGGGGAAAACACCCTGCGCTCGGACTTGTCCGTTTCCGTGCCGGAGCTGGGCTCGCTGCTCGATCACACCGGCCCCTTGGCCGAAGCCGAAGCCAGGGCCGCGCGCAACTTTGGCGCCGACCACACCTTCTTCGTGATCAATGGCACCTCCACGGCCAACAAGATCGTCTGGCACGCCATGGTTGGCCGCGACGACCTGGTGCTGGTGGACCGCAACTGCCACAAGTCGGTGGTGCACGCGATCATCATGACCGGTGCCATTCCCCTCTATCTTTGCCCGGAGCGCAACGAGCTCGGCATCATCGGCCCGATCCCGCTCAGCGAGTTCAGCGCCGAGGCGATCCAGGCGAAGATCCAGGCCAACCCTCTCGCCCGTGATCGCGGGCAGCGCATCAAGCTGGCGGTGGTGACAAACTCCACCTACGACGGCCTGTGCTACCACGCCGGGCTGATCAAGCAGACCCTGGGTGCCAGTGTCGAGGTGCTGCACTTCGACGAGGCCTGGTTCGCCTATGCAGCCTTCCACGACTTCTTCACCGGGCGCCATGCCATGGGCACGGCCTGCGTGGCAGACAGCCCGCTGGTGTTCAGCACCCATTCCACCCACAAGCTGTTGGCCGCGTTCAGCCAGGCCTCGATGATTCATGTGCAGGACGGGGCCAGGCGCCAGTTGGACCGTGACCGCTTCAACGAAGCGTTCATGATGCACATCTCGACCTCGCCGCAGTACAGCATCCTCGCTTCGCTGGACGTGGCCTCGACCATGATGGAAGGGCCGGCCGGGCGTTCGCTGCTGCAAGAAATGTTCGACGAGGCGCTGAGCTTTCGCCGTGCCCTGGCCAACCTGCGCGAGCACATCGCTGCGGACGACTGGTGGTTCAGCATCTGGCAGCCGCCGAGCGCCGAAGGCATCCACCGCCTGGCCGCGCAGGACTGGCTGCTGCAGCCGGGGGCGGAGTGGCATGGCTTTGGCGAAGTGGCGGACGACTATGTGCTGCTCGACCCTTTGAAGGTGACCCTGGTAATGCCGGGCCTGAGCGCGGGCGGTGCGCTGGGGGAGCATGGCATCCCGGCGGCGGTGGTCAGCAAGTTCCTCTGGGAGCGGGGGCTGGTGGTGGAGAAAACCGGCCTGTACAGCTTTCTGGTGCTGTTCTCCATGGGCATCACCAAGGGCAAATGGAGCACCTTGCTTACCGAATTGCTGGAGTTCAAGCGCCACTATGACGGCAATACCGCCCTGAGCGACTGCCTGCCGAGCGTGGTGGCGGCCGATGCCTCACGCTACTTGGGCATGGGCCTGCGCGACCTGTGCGACCAGTTGCATGGCTGCTACCGCGCCAATGCCACGGCCAAGCAGCTGAAGCGGCTGTTCACGCGCTTGCCAGAGGTGGCCGTGAGCCCGGCCCGGGCCTATGACCAGATGGTGCGCGGTGAGGTGGAGGCGGTGCCGATCGAGGCGCTGCTGGGGCGGGTGGCGGCGGTTATGCTGGTGCCGTACCCACCTGGTATTCCGTTGATCATGCCAGGGGAGCGGTTCACCGAGGCGACCCGCTCGATAATCGATTACCTGGCCTTTGCCCGGGCGTTCAACCAAGGCTTCCCTGGTTTCGTCGCCGACGTGCACGGCCTGCAGAACGAAAGCGGCTGCTACACGGTGGATTGCATCAAGGAATGCGAATGATCTCGACGCCGCTGCGCGCCAGTTCGAAGCGGTTTTCACCCAGGTGGTTGACCTTGTCGCCGATGGCCAGGCGATAGGTGGTGATGGGGGCGCCCAGCGTGCTGCCGTCGGTTTGCAGGGTCGACTCCTGGAACTCGTGCACGGGGTAGATGCGGCCTTCGGCGTCACGGGCGTGGAATTGGCCGACCATTACTGCTGCCATTTGGGTGGAAACCTCTGAATTACGTGAGAAATGTCTGCAGGCATAGACCGTGCAACAGCGTCGGAAGTTTTCGCCCCGCGGAAAAAAAACCAAAGCGCCGAGGAACGGTCATCTATAACTACAACGTCTCTTTACCCAGCAGAGGTTGGAAATTGCCATGAGCCAGGTGTATTCGGTAGCAGTGGTCGTCGGTAGCTTGCGCAAGGAGTCCTACAACCGCAAGGTCGCCCGCGCACTCTCAGAGCTGGCGCCGTCCAGCCTTGCCCTGAAGATCGTCGAGATTGGCGATTTGCCATTGTACAACGAGGATATCGAGGCCGACGCGCCGGACGCGTGGAAGCGTTTTCGCGACGAGATCCGCCGCAGTGATGCGGTGCTGTTCGTTACCCCGGAGTACAACCGCTCGGTGCCTGGCGGCCTGAAGAATGCCATCGATGTGGGCTCGCGGCCCTACGGGCAAAGCGCCTGGAGTGGCAAGCCGACGGCGGTGGTCAGTGTGTCGCCGGGGGCCATTGGTGGCTTTGGCGCCAACCATGCCGTGCGCCAGTCGCTGGTGTTTCTGGACATGCCGTGCATGCAGATGCCCGAGGCCTACATCGGCGGCGCGGCGAGCCTGTTCGAGGATTCGGGCAAGCTCAACGACAAGACCCGGCCGTTCTTGCAGGCGTTCATTGACAAGTTCGCTTCCTGGGTGAAGTTGAACAGGGCGGTTTGAGGCCTGTTCATTCGGTGTCAGCTTTCAAAAGGGGCTGCTGCGCAGCCCATCGCCGGCAAGCCAGCTCCCACACCGACCGGGTTGGCTCTGGAGATTTGCTTCTTCAGGAATTCACATGGATTGAGAACGATGCGGTCGGTGTGGGAGCTGGCTTGCCGGCGATGGGCCGCACAGTGGCCCCAGCGGATTAGCGGAAGCTGTAGGAAACCCCGGCATACACGCCAAAGCCTTCGCCCGGCGTCGAACGGGCCTCATCCTTTCCTGCATCGTTGTAGCCAGGTGTCACCGTCGCCGCATAACGCTTGTTGGTGAGGTTGCGCAGGTCCAGCCAGGTCTGCCAGTCCTGCTTCGGTGAGTCCCAGCCCAGGCGTGCGCCGAGCAAGGCATATTCATCGGCGTGGTAACTATTAGCGTAGTCCACCTGCACCTTCGACGCCATCTGCGTGTTCACCCCTGCATAGAAGCCGTTCGGCCAGTCATAGCGCAGCTCGGCCTGGTAGTAGTGCATGGGGATGCCCGGCAGGCGGTTGTCGCCGAACTTGTCGTCATCGCGGTAGTGGAAGTCACTGAAGGTATAGGCCTGACGCAGGCTGAGCTTGCCAGTACCGGCGCGTTCCCACAGGGTACTGTCGAGGCCTGCCTCCACACCCTGGTGCACGGTGGGGCTGGCGTTGAATTCCTTGGCCGGAGCGCCTTGCACGATCTCCACCGCCAGCAATTCATGGCGAACCTGCGAGTAGTACCACGCCAGGTCCCAATGCCCCAATGCCGATTCGCCGCGTGCGCCCAATTCCAGTGTGGTGGCCGTCTGGTTTTGCATTTCGATCGGTTGATTGGCTGTGGGCGCACTCCAGATCAGGGCCCAGGGATGGGGTGGTTCGACCGAGCGGCTCAGGTTGCCGTACACCTGCAGGTCCGGGCTGATGTCATATCGCAGCCCCAGGCGTGGTGCATAGTCCCAGTCATGCTGGCTCACTTTGCCGCCCCCGGCAGGGTGGTAAGTGACATCACTTTCACGGCGGGTATAGATCATCGCCAGGCCAGTGGTCAGCCACAGGTTCGGTACCAGCTCCAGGTCATTGCCCACATGTAGCACGGTGTCCGAACCCTGGTAGCTGAAGTCGCGGGTGCGCTCACCGAACACGTCGCCATTGCGGGTGAACTGCGAAGCACCGCTGTTGGGCAGGTGCTTGGTGGTGCGCCAGCCGATGGTGGTCTTGCTCTCGTGGCCGAACAGGGTGTCGCGGCGGAAGTAGTTCAAGGTGCCGCTCACATCGGTATAGGCCACCTTCAGGCGCATTGGGCCTTCGCGCAGGTCCATCGGGTAGTCGTGGTAGACCAGGCCGGCTTCCAGCCGCGCATCGTCGTCGAGGTAGAAGGTGGTCTTGTTGCCCGCCCAGGTGCTGCCCGGTTGCGGGCGGCTGTCGTCGCGGGCCAGGTAGGCCGGGTTGGCCGCGCGGGGGTGGTGCTTGATCTGATCCTTGGTCAGGCGCCCGGCCAATTCGTTCTCGGTTTCCCGATAGCGCAGGTAGAAGCGGGTTTCCAGGTTCGGGTTGAAGCGGTAGCCGATGTTGGCGGCAACGCCCTTGGCGCTGCCGCTGCTGTGCGCCTGGTAGCCGTCATATTCCGAATCGGTCAGGGCCACGTAGTAGTCGAGGTTGCCCAGCACCTGTCCCGAGCTGATGTGCCGATGCTGGTAGCCGCGGCTGCCGACTTCGTAGCGCACCTGCAGCGGTGCGGCGTCGTAGCCGGTGTGGGTGACGTAGTTGATTGCACCGCCAAGGGCGAGGGCACCCTGGTCGAAGCCGTTGGCACCGCGCAGCACTTCGGCACGGCTCAGCCACAGCGGCTCGAACAGCTCGTAGGGCGTACCGCCCGGGCCGGTCAGCGGCAGGCCGTCGAACATCGTGTACACCCCGGAACCGTGGGCCCCAGGTGCGCGGTTGATGCCCGAACCGCGGATCGAAAGCTTGATGCCATCGTTGCCTGCCGATTGGGCGAATACTCCGGGCTGGTAGGCAAGTACATCCTGGTTGCTGGCAACCCGGCCTTGCCCGACACGCTGCATGTCCACCAGGTTGCTGGCGCCCGGTACTTCGTGCAGGCGTTCGCTGGCTGCGGTCAGGTCGTTCTGCTCCTCATCGGTGATCAGCACCTGGCCCAACTCGACCGAAGGTGCCGCCAGGGCGGGCTGGGAGGCAGCGAAAGCAGCCAGCAGGCCGAGGCAGGATGGCGGGGGCAAAACGCAACGCATTGTACGACTCCAGGCGAAAGGCGATTGGACAACGGCGTTGAGACGAGCGAAATGCCGCTTGGAGCACGAGGAAAGTCGACAAATATCGCGCAACCTTCGTCAGACGGTTTTGTACGAAAGTTCTTTACAAGCCGTAGCGATGGAGCAGAGCGACCTGCGCTTCGTAAGGTGATTGCAGACCGGCAGCGATGCCTCGCTCAATCACCCGTGGAGTTCAAACATGACTGACAACGCACGACACTCGCAGCAACCCCTGGTGGACGCCCCGGTTCGCCTGACGCCACGTGAACGGCAAGTACTGTTGTGGTGTGCCTACGGCAAGAGCTCGTGGGAGATTGGCCAGATCCTTGAGTGCAAGGAATCGACAGTGAACTTCCATGTGTCGAACATCCTGCGCAAGTTCGACGTGCCCACGCGGGTGGCTGCGGTGATCAAGGCCATTCGCTACGGCATGCTGGCCGAGCAGTGAGGGGGTGAAGCATGGGCAACGATCCTCGGTTACCCCGTTTTGCCGATTGCCATGACCCATTCTGGCCACGGGTGGACCTCGGCAGGCTGCGTGAGCGCCTGAACCTGCAGCGGCCTGTCAGTGAGGCTGCGCTGGAAGTGGCCGCACGCTGCGCCGCCATCGACGCGGCACGCGAATTCGCGCGCTGGCGGGCGGTGTTGCGAGAACGGGGCTACAAGCGCCTCGAGGATGTGGCCGGGCATGACCATGGGCGTGCATTGCGGGTGTGCTACATCCGCTTTGTCGAAGCAGCGGTCATGCATAACCTGGGCTCGGCGGGCTACCTGGCCGCTGCACACCGAGGGGCTGCCCATGACTGAAGAATCTGTTTTCGACAGCCTGGCCCGGGCGCTGGTTGAGTTGCTGGGCGTGGATGGCAACGTATTGTTCGCCGCGCTGCTGGGGGCTTTGCTGGTGAGCGCGGCGCGCGACCGGTTGATCACCAACAAGGCCAGGCGCCTGACACTGGGCAAGAAACTTTTGCTGGTGTTCGTGACCGTGGGGGTGGGCCACCTGTTCGAGCCGCTGGTTTCGTCACTGGTGCCCTTGCTGAGCCGCGGCATGGCGGGGTTCGTGGCTGCCGTGGTGGTGATCCCCATCAGCCTCAAGGTGATGGTCTGGCTGGATACGCTGGACCCGCGCGAACTTATCCAGCGCTGGCGCCGCCGGGGCTAGCCGCTGGCGGTATTGGGCGAGCGACTGGTCAGCGCGCTCAATTGCCGTTCCAGCTGCTGGATGCGCTGTTTGTCCTGGACCAGCAGGAGAACGGCCTGGCGATCGGCAAGCGACAGGGTGCGCAGGCGCGCGAGCATGTCCTGTTCCCAGCCTTCGTTGTCCAGGCCTGCGCGATTTCGTTCGGGCTCACCCAGCAGAAGCCAGTCCAGTGAGCATGCATACTGCCTGGCGATGTCTATGCAAAGTGAATAAGGAATGCTGTCGCGCACCTTCCAGCTGCTCAATGTCTGCGGGCTGATCGAAAGCGCTCTGGACAGCTCGGCGTCAGATTCCGTAGCGGTCAGAAGCTTCAGTCTGGTCAGAACCGAAGCAAGTACTTGGGTACTCATAACAAATATCCATGACTGGTTTAATGATATTCCATGGGCTTAAACTACTCGTTATGAATACAGCCCTGCGTTTTAAGGAGCATTCCTGCAATGAGAAGCATCAAACTGAAGAATACACCTATACATGCAGCCAATACTGACAAAACCGGAAGACTATTCTCACAGAGGGTAAGCCTGAACAATGCTTGCAGGTACTTGCCGTGAGTACATACAAGCTGGTTTGCCCGCATTGCCACAGCCGGATGCGCATACGCACCAGTGAAGGGCGTCATATTTTCCTGCGGATCGCCTATTTGCAATGCACCAACGAGGCATGTGGCTGGTCGGTGCGCGCCGAGTTTGAAATGACCCATGAACTCTCGCCCAGCGGCATGCCCAACCCGGAAGTGTACCTGCCCTCTGCCAATGGTGATTTACGCAAGGCAGCGCTGCCGGGGGCCGTCCAGGACAAATCTGATGAATGAGCCTTCAAGCTCACGGATGAAAAGCGCGCAGATAAAAAAACACCCCGCATGAGCGGGGTGTCTTGTCTTGCCAGGGCGATCAGCCGATCAGTTGCAGGCCGGCTTGCTGAACCATTTCCAGCAGCGGTTGCGGGTACACACCCAGCACGAACGCGAGAATGGCGATGGCCAGCAGCATGACGCCACCGGTGCGCTGTTCCCACTTCAGCGGAGCGTCGTGACGACGCAGGTTCGGCTCGACCAGGTACAGGGTGACCATGACGCGCAGGTAGTAGTAGACGCCGATGGCACTACCGATCACCAGGGCACCGACCAGCCACCACAGGTGCGACTCGACGCCGGTGGCGATGATGTAGAACTTGCCGATGAAGCCGGCGGTCAGCGGAATGCCCGCCAGCGACAGCATCATCACGGTCAGCACCGCAGTCAGGTACGGACGGCGCCAGAACAGGCCGCGGTACTCGTACAGTGCATCGGCGTCACGGCCGCCGTAAGGCGAGGACATCAGGGTGATGACGCCGAAGGCGCCCAGGCTGGTGATCACGTAGGTGACCAGGTACACGCCCATGGCTTCCAGGGCCAGGCCCTTGCTGGCGACCAGGGCGATGACCAGGTAACCGAAGTGGGCGATGGACGAATAACCCAGCAGGCGCTTGAGGTTGCTCTGGGTCAGTGCCAGCAGGTTGCCGATCAGGATCGAGGCCACGGCAATCACCGCCAGTACGGTGCTCAGCACGCCGCTGCTGGCAGCAGGGGAGAGCATGAACAGGCGCACGACAACGGCGAACACCGCAACCTTGCTGGCGGTGGCCAGGAAGGCGGCGACCGGTGCCGGGGCGCCTTCGTACACGTCCGGGGTCCACAGGTGGAACGGTACCAGCGACAGCTTGAAGGCCAGGCCGACCAGCATCATGCCCAGGCCCAGCTGGGCCACCAGGCTTGGCATGCTGGTGGCGGCCAGGGCCTTGCCGATCTGGTCGAAGCTCAGGCTGCCGGCGTCGGCGTACAGCAGGGCCATGCCGAACAGCAGGAAGGCCGAGCCTGCGGCCGACAGCACCATGTACTTGATGCCGGCTTCCAGCGAGCGCTTGTTGAAGAAGGCATACGCCACCAGGCCGTAGACCGGTACCGACAGCAGCTCCAGGCCGATGAACAGGCCGGCCAGGTGGTTGGCGCTGACCAGCACCAGGCCACCGAGAGCCGACATCAGCAGCAGCAGGTACAGTTCTTCACGGTTGCCCGGGAAGCCCTTGGAGCCTTCGCCGAGGTAGGCGTGGGCGAGGGTGACGCAGGCCAGCGTCGCCACCAGGATGATCGCCATGTACAGGCAGGCGAACTTGTCGATGGTGATCAGCGGGGTGACCGCCAGCGGCGCAACCTTCAGCGCCGGAAGGATCGACAGCAGGGCCAGGTTGAGGCCCACGGTGGACAGCAGGAAGGTCTGCGAGTGGTTGCGCTTCCAGGCGATCGCCAGCATCACCACCACTGTGGTGATGGTGGTGATCAGCATCGGCGCCAATGCGATGAAGTGTTGAGTGGTGAATTCCATAGCGCTCTTACCGGGCCGAAGCGAGTTGAGTGAAAGCGGAACCGAGCCACTGCTGCACACCACTCATGGTGGCGGCAGAGGTGTCGAGGAACGGCTGCGGATACACGCCCAGCAGGATCAGCAGTACCGCCAGGCCCAGGACCATGATCAGCTCGCGACCGTCCATGCCGGCCAGCACGGTATCGGTCTTGGCCGGACCGAAGTAGGCGCGGTGGATCATGATCAGCGAGTACACCGAACCGAACACCAGGCCAGTGGTGGCGATCACGGTGATCCACGGCACGCTGGCGAAGCTGCCGATCAGGATCAGGAACTCGCCGACGAAGTTGCCGGTACCGGGCAGGCCCAGGGAGGCGGCTGCGAAGAACAGGCTGATGGCCGGCAGGTAGGCGATGCGGTGCCACAGGCCACCCATCTGGCGCATGTCGCGGGTGTGCAGGCGCTCGTACAGCTGGCCGGCCAGGATGAACAGCGCGGCAGCGGACAGGCCGTGGGCCAGCATCTGGATCACCGCGCCTTGCAGGGCCTGCTGGCTGCCGGAGTAGATACCGATCAGTACGAAGCCCATGTGCGAGACGCTGGAGAAGGCGACCAGGCGCTTGATGTCGGTTTGCGCAAAGGCCAGGAAGGCACCGTAGAAGATACCGATCAGGCCCAGGGTCATGGCGATTGGCGCGAACTCGGCCGAAGCGTTCGGGAACAGCGGCAGGGCAAAGCGCAGCAGGCCGTAGGCCGCAGTCTTCAACAAGATACCGGCCAGGTCCACGGAGCCTGCGGTCGGCGCCTGGGCGTGAGCGTCAGGCAGCCAGGAGTGGAACGGTACCACCGGCAGCTTCACCGCGAAGGCGATGAAGAAGCCCAGCATCAGCAGGTATTCGGTACCGGCTGGCAGTTCGGCCTTGAGCAGGTCGCTGTAGTTGAAGGTGATCACGCCGGTGTTGGTGTAGTTGACCAGCACCAGGCCGAGAATCGCCACCAACATGATCAGGCCGCTGGCCTGGGTGAAGATGAAGAACTTGGTCGCCGCGTAGATCCGGGTCTTCTTGCCGTCCGCGGAGCTGTGACCCCAGAGCGCGATGAGGAAGTACATCGGCACCAGCATCATTTCCCAGAAGAAGAAGAACAGGAACAGGTCCAGGGCAAGGAACACACCGACCACGCCGCCGAGAATCCACATCAGGTTGAGGTGGAAGAAGCCGACGTGACGCTGGATCTCTTTCCAGGAGCACAGTACTGACAGCACACCGAGCAGGCCGGTGAGCAGGATCATCAGCAGCGACAGGCCGTCGAGGGCCAGGTGGATGCTGATGCCGAAGCGCTGGATCCACTGGACTTTGTATTCCAGGGCCCAGGCAGGCTCGGCGCCCGGAGCGGGGGCCAGGGTGTAGTCGCCGTTACCCCACAGCCACAGGCCGATGCCGAGCAGCAGGGACATGGTCAGCAGCGCGATCCAGCGCGGCAGGGTGGCGCCGAAGCGCTCACCCAGCCAGCACAGGAAGCCGCCGATGAAGGGGATCAGGATCAGCCAAGGCAAAATCATGACGGGTTCGTTTCCTTTTGCAGGGTCGCAAGGTTCGCAAGGTTCATGGTCATACCGCGGCCACTACCACAGCGCCGAGTACCAGCACTGCGCCAACGGCGATCGAAGCGGTGTACCAGCGCAGCTGGCCGGTCTCGGTCTTGCTCATGGCGACGTGGCCGCCGCGAGCCAGGCGAGGGATCAGGCCGATGCTGCGGTCAACCGGGTCCTTGCGCAGGATGTGGCTGATCAGCAGGTAAGGTTTGACGAACAGCTTGTCGTAGATCCAGTCGAAGCCCCAGGCGGCGAACCACCAGGCCGACAGGACACGGCCGATACCGCTGTTGGCGATGGCGCTGACGAAGCGGCGCTTGCCCAGGAACAGCAGGGCCGACAGCAGGATACCGGCGATGGCGATGGCGCCCGAAGTGAGCTCCAGCGCGTGCTTGGCTTCGCCACCAGCGTGGCCGGCGCTTTCAGGCAACACACCTGCCAGCGGCGGGGTGATCCAGGCGCCGACGAAGGTCGACAGCACGATCAGCACGCCCAGCGGCAGCCAGTGGCTGATGCCGTGGCCAGCGTGGGCTTCGGTCTTGGCTTCGCCGTGGAAGGCGATGAAGATCAGGCGGAAGGTGTACAGCGAGGTCATGAACGCACCGACCAGGCCGGCATACAGCAGGCCGGTGTTGCCACTGGCGAAGGCTTCCCAGAGGATCTCGTCCTTGGAGTAGAAGCCCACGGTCACGATCGGCAGGGCAGCCAGGGCAGCGCCACCGACCACGAAGCTGGCGTAGGCCAGCGGCAATTTCTTCCACAGGCCACCCATCTTGAAGATGTCCTGCTCGTGGTGGCAGGCAACGATCACCGCACCGGAGGCAAGGAACAGCAGGGCCTTGAAGAAGGCGTGGGTCATCAGGTGGAAGATCGCCGCGTCCCAGGCGCCAACGCCCAGGGCCAGGAACATGTAGCCGATCTGGCTCATTGTCGAGTAGGCGAGGATACGCTTGATGTCGGTCTGCACCAGCGCGGCGAAGCCGGCCAGTACCAGGGTCACGCCACCGACCACGCCTACCAGGTGCAGGATGTCCGGTGCCAGCAGGAACAGGCCGTTGGTACGAGCGATCAGGTACACGCCCGCGGTCACCATGGTTGCCGCGTGGATCAGTGCGGAGACCGGAGTTGGGCCGGCCATCGCGTCGGCCAGCCAGGTCTGCAGTGGCAGCTGGGCCGATTTACCGACCGCACCACCCAGCAGCATCAGGGTTGCCAGCACCATCCAGGTGTCGCCAGCCTGGAACTTCTGCGGTGCCAGCACCAGCAGTTCCTGCACGTTCAGGGTACCCAGCTGGACGAACAGGATGAACAGGCCGATGGCCATGAACACGTCGCCGATGCGGGTGACGATGAATGCCTTGAGTGCCGCGTTACCGTTGTTGCGGTTGCTGTAGTAGAAACCGATCAACAGGTACGAGCACAGGCCCACGCCTTCCCAGCCAAAGTAGATGAACAGCAGGTTGTCGCCCAGCACCAGGAACAGCATGCTGGCGATGAACAGGTTGGTGTACGCGAAGAAACGCGAGTAGCCGGCTTCGCCACGCATGTACCAGGAGGCGAACAGGTGGATCAGGAAGCCGACACCGGTGACCACGCCGAGCATGGTGACCGACAGGCCGTCCAGGTACAGGGTGAAGTTCGGCGCGAAGCCGTCCACCGACATCCACTGCCACAGCAGCTGGCTGTACGCGCCGCCTTCAGGCGGGGCGACGTTGAATTGCCAGATGACGTAGGCGGCAACGGCGGCCGAAAGGCCTACCGAGCCGACGCCGATCAGGGCGGAAAGGTTCTCCGAGAACCGCCCGCGCGAGAACGACAGCAGCAGGAAGCCGACGAGGGGGAAGACGAAAGTCAGGAAGAGAAGGTTCATCCGCGCATCTCACTGGCAGCATCGATGTCGAGAGTGTGGAAGCGGCGATACAGCTGCAGCAGGATGGCCAAGCCAATACTGGCTTCGGCGGCTGCCAGGCTGATCACCAGAATGAACATCACCTGGCCGTCGGGCTGGACCCAACGGGCACCGGCGACGACGAACGCCAGGGCAGAGGCGTTCATCATGACTTCCAGGCTCATGAGCACGAAGAGGATGTTGCGGCGGACCATCAGGCCAACCAGACCTAAGCAGAACAGGATGCCGGCGACCGCCAGACCATGCTCGAGAGGGATAGCACCCATGATTTACTCCTTCGCCTCGTTGCGGCCCAGGTGGAAGGCGGTGACGGCCGCGGCCAGCAGCAGCATCGAAGCCAGTTCGACCACCAGCAGGTAAGGGCCGAACAGGCTGATGCCGACTTCTTTCGGGCCCACGGTGGTACCGCTGATGCCGGCGCCGCTCGGGGTGACGAACAGCACGTACAGCAGCTCCAGCAGCAGCAGGGCGGCGAGGATCACCGGCCCGGCCCAGATGCCGGGCTTGAGCCAGCCCCGCTCCTGGGCGACCGAAGCCGGCCCGAGGTTGAGCATCATCACCACGAACACGAACAGCACCATGATGGCGCCGGCGTAGGCGATCACTTCCAGGGCGCCGGCGAACGGCGCACCCAGGGCGAAGAAGATCATGGCCACGGAAATCAGCGAAATGATCAGGTAAAGCAAGGCGTGCACAGGGTTGGTGCCGGTCACCACCCGAAGGGTGGAGACCACGGCGATCCCGGATGCGAAGTAGAAAGCGAATTCCATCTTTCTGTCCTTATGGGAGCAAGCTCTTCACGTTGATCGGCTCGGCTTCGTTCTGCGCAGCGCCCTTCGGCTTGCCAGCGATTGCCATACCCGCAACACGGTAGAAGTTGTAGTCAGGGTTCTTGCCGGGGCCGGAGATCAGCAGATCTTCTTTCTCGTACACCAGGTCCTGACGCTTGAACTCGGCCATTTCGAAATCCGGAGTCAGCTGGATCGCGGTGGTCGGGCACGCTTCTTCACACAGGCCGCAGAAGATGCAGCGCGAGAAGTTGATGCGGAAGAACTCCGGGTACCAGCGGCCGTCCTCGGTCTCGGCCTTCTGCAGCGAGATGCAGCCGACCGGGCAGGCCACCGCGCAGAGGTTGCACGCTACGCAGCGCTCCTCGCCGTCGGGGTCGCGGGTGAGGACGATGCGGCCGCGGTAGCGCGGCGGCAGGTACACGGGTTCTTCGGGATACTGCAGGGTGTCGCGCTTGCGGAACCCGTGGGAGAACACCATTGCCAGGCTGCGCAGCTGGGTGCCGGTGCCCTTAACGATGTCGCCGATATACTTGAACATGGGTCAAATCCTCACTGGGCCGCGACGGCTGGCGTGTTGTAGAGCACGATCGCAGCGGTCACCAGCAAATTGATCAGGGTCAGCGGCAGGCAGAACTTCCAGCTGAAGTCCATCACCTGGTCATAGCGTGGGCGCGGGATCGAGGCGCGCAGCAGGATGAACAGCATGATGAAGAACGCGGTCTTCAGCGCGAACCACAGGAACGACAGTTGCGGCAGGATGCCGAACGGGCCGTGCCAGCCACCGAAGAACAGGGTTACCAGCAGCGCCGAGATGAGGATGATGCCGATGTATTCACCGACGAAGAACATGCCCCATTTCATGCCGGCATACTCGATGTGGTAGCCGTCGGCCAGTTCCTGCTCCGCTTCTGGCTGGTCGAACGGGTGACGGTGAGTCACGGCGACGCCAGCGATGAAGAAGGTGCAGAAGCCGAAGAACTGCGGAATGATGAACCACAGGTTCTGGGCCTGGTATTCAACGATGTCGCGCATGTTGAACGAACCCACCTGCACCACTACGCCCATCAGCGCCAGGCCCAGGAACACTTCGTACGACACGGTCTGTGCCGAGGCACGCAAGCTGCCCAGCAGGGCGTACTTGTTGTTCGACGACCAGCCGGCGAACAGCACCGCGTAGACCGACAGGCCGGCCATGGCGAAGAAGAACAGCAGGCCGATGTTCAGGTCGGCGACGCCCCAGGTCGGGGTGATCGGGATGACCACGAAGGCGATCAGCAGTGCGCTCATGGCCACTACCGGTGCCAGGGTAAAGATCACGCGGTCGACGAAGGGCGGGTTCCAGTCTTCCTTGAAGAACATCTTCAGCATGTCGGCAGCGATCTGGAACATGCCGAACGGGCCGACGCGGTTCGGACCGTAACGGTCCTGCCACCAGCCCAGCAGACGGCGCTCGACGAAGCTGAGCAGCGCGCCGCAGACCACCACCGCCAGCAGGACCACGATGGCCCGCAGCACGGAGAGGATCACATCGATCACTTCGGGGGTGAACCAGCTCATTGTGCTGCCTCCTGCAGACCTTCGACGGATGCACCGAAGATGGCAGGCGGAATGCCGGCCAGGCCTTTCGGCAACGCGACCAGGCCAGCGCCCAGCTCTTCATTGATGCGCAGCGGCAGGCGCAGGGCCACACCGCCCACGTTCAGGCTCAGCAGGGCACCGTCGTTGACGCCCAGACGGTCGGCTTCGGACTTGGCCAAGGCCACATAGGCTGCCGGGATGCGTTCTTGCACCGGGGCGGCGCGCGAGGAGCTCTCTTCGCTGCCGAACAGGTGGAAGAACGGCACGGCAGTCCAGGTGCCACGGGCTGGGTTGAAGGCGCCCGGAATGGCGTTGAACCAGTGCAGACGGTCGCCTTGCGATTCGATCAGGCGCACGCCCGGGTCACCGGCACGCAGGTGACCGCCGACCTCGTCCTGGAACTTGTTCCAGGCCTGCGGCGAGTTCCAGCCCGGCGACCAGGCGAACGGAACCTGCTGGCGCGGTTCGGCCGAACCCGAGTAGCCTTCCATGGAGAAGGCGAACGCAGTGTCCTTGTCTTGCGGGGTGCGTGGCTCGTGCACGCTGATGTTGGCGCGCATGGCGGTACGGCCGGAGTAGCGCAGCGGCTCACGGGCCAGTTTCAAGCCCTTGATGCGGAATGCGGCGCCTGGTGCGGCGTTGACGATGCCGGCCAGTTGCGGGACGGCTTCGGCGCAGGCGCTGGTGACGTGGTCCAGCTGGGTCCAGTCGACTGGCTTGTTCAGCAGGGTGGCACGCAGGGCGTGCATCCAGCGCCAGCCTTCGTGGATCTGGATGCTGCTGTCCAGGTACTGCGGGTCGAAGACCTGGAAGAAGCGCTGGGCACGGCCTTCCTGGCTGACCAGGGTACCGTCGCCTTCCGCGAACGAGGCGGCCGGCAGCACCAGGTGGGCGCGGTCGACAGTCGGGGTTTTCGAGTGGTCGGCAACGATCACTACCTTGGCTGCGGCCAGGGCTGCATCGACCTTGGCGGCTGGTACGCGGGTGTACAGGTCGTTTTCCAGCACGACGATGGCATCGGCCTTGCCGCTGATGACCGCGTCCAGCGCGGCATCGACCGACTCGCCACCGAGCATGGCCAAGCCGAGGCTGTTGGCTTCAGGCACCACCAGGCTCAGCGAGCCGTTCTTCTCGCGCAGTTTCAGCGCTTTGGCGATGTTGGCGGCGGCTTCGATCAGCGCCGGGTCGGCCAGCGAGGTACCGGCTACGACCAGTGGGCGCTTGGCTGCGACCAGGGCGTCGGCGATGCGCTGGGCCAGGGCTTTCGCTTCGGCGTCCAGGCCTTCGACGGCAGGGGCGCTCGGGTCGATAGCGTGGGCCACGGCGAAACCGATACGGGCCAGGTCGGCCGGGGCGGCGTGCACGCATTCTTCGGCGACGTCGTCCAGCTTGGTTTCAGCCAGCGAAGCGATGAACAGCGGGTACAGCGCGTGCTGGCCGATGTTCTTCACGGCGGCGTCGAGCCACGGTTGCACCTTCATTGCTTCGGCCATGGCCTCGGCCTTGCCCTTGGTAGCCTGGCGCACGGCCAGGGCAACGCGGGCAGCGGTCTGGGTCAGGTCTTCACCAAGCACGAACACGGCGTCGTGATCTTCGATGTCGCGCAGGGTCGGGACCGGCAGCGGGCTGTTGTTCAGCACGTTCAGGGCCAGGCGCACGCGGGCCAGTTCGCCGGCCTCCATGCCCGAGTAGAAGTACTCGGCACCTACCAGTTCACGCAGGCCGTAGTTGCTTTCCAGGCTGGCGCGTGGCGAGCCGATACCGACGATGGTACGGCCGCGCAGCAGGTCGGCGGCCTTGTCCAGGGCAGCGTCCAGGCCCAGCTTGGTGCCGTCGGCCAGGTGTGGCTGGCGCGGGCGATCCTTGCGGTTGACGTAGCCATAGCCGAAGCGGCCGCGGTCGCACAGGAAGTACTGGTTGACCGAACCGTTGAAACGGTTTTCCACCCGACGCAGTTCGCCGTAGCGCTCGCCCGGGCTGATGTTGCAGCCGCTGGAGCAGCCGTGGCAGATGCTCGGGGCAAACTGCATGTCCCACTTGCGGTTGTAGCGCTCGGAGTGGGTCTTGTCGGTGAACACGCCGGTCGGGCAGACCTCGGTCAGGTTGCCGGAGAATTCGCTTTCCAGCACGCCGTCTTCGACGCGGCCGAAGTACACGTTGTCGTGGGCGCCGTAAACGCCCAGGTCGGTACCACCGGCATAGTCCTTGTAGTAACGCACGCAGCGGTAGCAGGCGATGCAGCGGTTCATCTCATGGGCGATGAACGGGCCGAGGTCCTGGTTCTGGTGGGTACGCTTGGTGAAACGGTAGCGGCGCTCGTTGTGGCCGGTCATTACCGTCATGTCCTGCAGGTGGCAGTGACCGCCTTCCTCGCACACCGGGCAGTCGTGCGGGTGGTTGGTCATCAGCCATTCGACGACGCTGGCGCGGAACGCCTTGGACTCTTCATCGTCGATGGAGATCCAGGTGCCGTCGGAGGCAGGGGTCATGCAGGACATGACGATACGACCGCGGGTGTCGTTCTCGTCGGTGTACTGCTTGACCGCGCACTGCCGGCAGGCACCAACGCTACCAAGCGCCGGGTGCCAGCAGAAATAAGGGATGTCGAGGCCGAGCGACAGACAGGCCTGTAACAGGTTGTCTGCACCGTTGACTTCGAGCGCTTTGCCGTCTACGTGGATAGTGGCCATTGTTCAAAGTTCTTCGTTGGCCCGCGTGAGCGGGCGTGGCTAATGGAAATCGGTGAGCTTGCGACACGCCACGATTTCTCGGGCCTGCCGGCAAGCTGGCGAGTGGCACGGACCACCCGCCTCAATCATCTTGTTATGCGCCGACCACGATCGGCTTGGCCAGGTTGGGGCGCAGGGCATCGCCAGCCGCAGCGGGAGCGACACCGGCCTCGAACTCGGACCGGAAGTATTTGATGGCACTGCCCAGCGGCTCGACGGCACCCGGTGCATGAGCACAGAAGGTACGGCCAGGGCCGAGGAAGTTGACCAGGCCCAGCAGCGTCTCGATGTCTTCGGCGCGGCCCTGACCTTTTTCCAGTGCGCGCAGCATCTTCACGCTCCACGGCAGGCCGTCACGGCATGGGGTGCACCAGCCGCACGACTCGCGGGCAAAGAACTCTTCCATGTTGCGCAGCAGCGAAACCATGTTGATGCTGTCGTCCACCGCCATGGCCAGACCGGTACCCATGCGGGTGCCGACCTTGGCGATGCCGCCGGCGTACATCTGCGCGTCGAGGTGCTCGGGCAGCAGGAAGCCTGTACCGGCGCCGCCTGGCTGCCAGCACTTGAGCTTGAAGCCGTCGCGCATGCCGCCGGCATAATCCTCGAACAGTTCGCGGGCGGTGACGCCGAACGGCAATTCCCACAGGCCCGGGTTCTTCACCTTGCCGGAGAAGCCCATAAGCTTGGTGCCGTGGTCTTCGCTGCCTTCGCGGGCCAGCGACTTGTACCAGTCGTTGCCGTTGGCGACGATGGCCGGGACGTTGCACAGGGTTTCGACGTTGTTCACGCAAGTCGGCTTGCCCCACACGCCAACGGCGGCAGGGAAGGGCGGCTTGGAGCGCGGGTTGGCGCGACGGCCTTCCAGCGAGTTGATCAGTGCGGTTTCTTCACCGCAGATGTAGCGGCCGGCACCGGTGTGCACGAACAGCTCGAAATCGAAACCGCTGCCGAGGATGTTCTTGCCCAGCAGGCCGGCGGCCTTGGCTTCCTCGATGGCGCGGTTGAGGTTCTTCGCTGCGGTGGTGTATTCGCCACGCAGGAAGATGTAGCCACGGTAGGCCTTCAGGGCGCGGGCGCTGATCAGCATGCCCTCGACCAGCAGATGGGGCTGTTGCTCCATCAGCATGCGGTCCTTCCAGGTGTTCGGCTCCATTTCGTCCGCATTGCACAGCAGGTAGCGGATGTTCATGGATTCGTCTTTGGGCATCAGGCCCCACTTCACGCCAGTGGGGAAGCCTGCACCACCGCGGCCCTTGAGGCCGGAGTCCTTGACGCTTTGCACGATGTCGTCGGCCGACATTTGCGCCAGCGCCTTGCGGGCGGCAGCGTAGCCGTTCTTCGATTCGTACTCGGCAAGCCAGACCGGCTCGCCGTCGTCACGCAGGCGCCAGGTCAGCGGGTGGGTTTCGGCCGTGCGCGCGATGCGGTTGGCCGGGCCGAAGGAAGTAATGGTCATACGTAACCCTCCAGCAGTTTGGAAACGCCAGCCGGCTGCACGTCACCGAAAGTGTCGTCGTCGATCATCAGCGCCGGGGCCTTGTCGCAGTTGCCCAGGCAGCATACCGGCAGCAGGGTGAAGCGCCCGTCGGCGGTGGTCTGGCCCAGGCCGATGCCCAGTTCGCTCTGGATCTGGCTGACCACGGATTCATGGCCGCCGATGTAGCAGACCATGCTGTCGCACACGCGGATGATGTGGCGGCCGACCGGCTGACGGAAGATCTGGCTGTAGAAGGTGGCGACACCTTCGACGTCGCTGGCCGGGATGCCCAGTACTTCGCCGATGGCGTGAATGGCGCCGTCCGGCACCCAGCCACGTTCCTTCTGGACGATCTTCAGGGCTTCGATGGACGCCGCGCGCGGGTCCTCGTAGTGATGCATTTCGTGCTCGATGGCCGAGCGCTCGGTTTCGCTCAGGGCGAAACGGTCTGTCTGGATAAGCGTGCTGTTCATGCTTAGCGGTCCACGTCAGCCATAACGAAGTCGATACTGCCCAGGTACGCAATGAGGTCGGCGACCATGCTGCCTTTGATCACTGAAGGGATCTGCTGCAGGTGCGGGTAGCTCGGGGTACGGATCCGGGTGCGGTAGCTCATGGTGCCGCCATCGCTCGTCAGGTAGTAACTGTTGATGCCCTTGGTCGCCTCGATCATCTGGAACGACTCGTTGGCCGGCATGACCGGGCCCCACGAGACTTGCAGGAAGTGCGTGATCAGGGTTTCGATGTGCTGCAGGGTGCGCTCTTTCGGCGGCGGCGTGGTCAGCGGATGATCCGCCTTGTACGGGCCTTCCGGCATGTTGCGCAGGCACTGGTCGATGATGCGGATACTCTGGCGCATCTCCTCGACACGGACCATGCAGCGATCGTAGGCATCGCCGTTGTGGGCCAGCGGTACTTCGAACTCGAAGTTCTCGTAGCCGGAGTAGGGGCGGGCTTTGCGCAGGTCGAAGTCGCAACCGGTGGCACGCAGGCCGGCACCGGTGGTACCCCAGGCCAGCGCTTCCTTGGTGTTGTACGCGGCAACGCCGATGGTACGGCCCTTGAGGATGCTGTTCTGCAGGGCGGCCTTTTCGTACTCGTCGAGGCGCTTGGGCAGCCATTCGACGAAGTCCCTGACCAGCTTGTCCCAGCCGCGCGGCAGGTCGTGGGCGACGCCACCGATGCGGTACCAGGCCGGGTGCAGGCGGAAACCGGTGATCGCTTCGATCACGGTGTAGGCGCGCTGGCGGTCGGTGAAGGTGAAGAACACCGGGGTCATGGCGCCGACGTCCTGGATGTAGGTACCCAGGAACAGCAGGTGGCTGGTGATACGGAAGAACTCGGCCAGCATCACGCGGATGGTGTCGACCTTCTGTGGCACCTTGATGCCGGCCAGCTTCTCGACCGCGAGCACGTACGGCAGGTTGTTCATCACCCCGCCGAGATAGTCGATACGGTCGGTGTAGGGGATGAAGCTGTGCCAGGATTGGCGTTCGGCCATTTTCTCGGCGCCACGGTGGTGGTAGCCGATGTCCGGTACGCAGTCGACGATCTCTTCGCCGTCCAGCTGCAGGACAATACGGAAGGCACCGTGCGCGGAAGGGTGGTTGGGGCCGAGGTTGAGGAACATGTAGTCCTCGTTCGCGCCCTGGCGCTTCATGCCCCAGGCTTCCGGGTTGAAGCGTGCCGATTCCTCTTCAAGCTGCTGCTTGGCCAGGGTCAGGCTGTAGGGATCGAACTCGGTGGCGCGGGCCGGGTAGTCCTTGCGCAGAGGGTGGCCTTCCCAGGTGGGCGGCATCATGATGCGGCTGAGGTGCGGGTGGCCGGCAAAGTCGATGCCGAACATGTCCCAGACTTCGCGCTCGTACCAGTTGGCGTTCGGCCAGATACCGGTCACGGTCGGCAGGTTCAGATCGCCTTCGCTGAGCGACACCTTGATCATCACATCGCTGTTACGCTCGATCGACAGCAGGTGGTAGAACACGCTGAAGTCGGCGGCTGGCAGGCCGCGACGCTGGGTGCGCAGGCGCTCGTCGACGCCGTGCAGGTCGTACAGCATGCTGTACGGTTTGGCCACGCCGCGCAGGAAGCTGAGCACTTCCTTGAGCTGCTCGCGCTTGACCCACAGCACGGGCATGCCGGTGCGGGTTTCCTGGGCGACGAATGCTTCGGCGCCAAAACGGTTATGCAGTTCGACGACCACATCCTGGTCGTCAGCCTTGTAGGGCGGAATGAAAATAGCGTTGTCCGCTGTCATGGTCTCGGTCGCTTTGGGTCAACGTTAAGAATGAAGCCAGGCCGCCGGCTCCAGGGGAGCGGGCGGCAGGTCGCTGGATCAGACTTCGTCGGGGCTGCGCAGGTTGGTTACTGCAATGCGCTGCTCACGACGCAGGTCTTTCTGGGCTGGCATCTCGGCACGGTAAATACCTTGATCACCAACAACCCAGGAAAGCGGGCGTCGTTCTTGGCCGATCGACTCCTGCAGCAGCATCAAGCCTTGCAGGAAAGCCTCAGGGCGTGGCGGGCAGCCAGGCACATAGACGTCCACGGGGAGGAACTTGTCGACCCCCTGAACGACCGAGTAGATGTCGTACATGCCGCCGGAGTTGGCGCACGAACCCATGGAGATGACCCATTTCGGTTCGAGCATCTGCTCGTACAGGCGCTGGATGATCGGCGCCATTTTGACGAAGCAGGTACCGGCGATGACCATGAAGTCGGCCTGACGCGGCGAGGCCCGGATGACTTCGGCGCCGAAGCGGGCGATGTCGTGGGGTGCCGTGAAGGCCGTGGTCATTTCCACGTAGCAGCAGGACAGGCCGAAGTTGTACGGCCAGAGGGAGTTCTTGCGACCCCAGTTGACCGCGCCACGCAGCACATCTTCAAGCTTGCCCATGAAGATGTTCTTGTGGACCTGGTCCTCCAGCAGTTGATCGGTGACGGTTTCCCGTTCACCGACCGGGTACTGCTCGTTGGGCGCATCCGGATCGATTCTGGTGAGATTGTATTGCATGCCAAAGCCTCATTGTTTCAGCTTCGCTTGCCGCTTGCGGCGACCTTCGGGAGCCCAATCAAGTGCCCCGACGCGCCATAGGTAGACAAGACCAGCCAACAGAATTGCTATGAAAACGAGTGCTTCGACGAATCCGGTCCAGCCGCTTTCGCGGACGGACACAGACCATGCAAAGAGAAAGAGGGCTTCGATATCGAAGATCACGAACAGCATCGCGACCAGATAGAATTTGGCGGACAGGCGCAGGCGGGCGCTGCCGACAGGCAGCATGCCGGATTCGAAGGGTTCGTTCTTGGCGCGACCCCAGGCCTTGCTACCGAGCAGGCTGGACAGGCCGAGCATGAAGGCGCACAGGCCGACGACACCCAGGAGGAAGATGGCAAAGCCCCAGTTGTGGGCGATGAGTCCTGCCGAATCGGACATGCTAGAGATCCTTATACAGAGACCCAGCTCTGCAGTCTGAAATAAGTGTAGAGCGGCGACCTGGTGTCGCACATCCAGTGACCAAATGTCGCAGCTGAATCAATCGCGCTGATTTTATGGGTAAACCCCGTGCAAGTAAAATTTCTGTCGCAAAATTATTCGTAGGATTAAGTACAAAACCTGCGTCTAACTGGCTGAAAGCCTTGATATTCGGGCATTGCGCGCGTTTTTGTTAATTATGTTTCTTGCGGCGGGTAACGAATTGCAAGTTTCGTAATGATAATTAATATCATTTGGCCTGAGCCCTGATATTTCTTCTGTTCTGCGCCTTGTAAAGTTCATCTGGCGATTCCCTCTACTTGCAAATGTGAAAAACCTCTGTTCTAGCACCGTTCGACACCGCTCGTACCGCTCTGGGTCAATTCTTTATCGATTGAGCGATGACTGGCTGATGAAGCGATCGCCCACTGGCCGAGCCAGTAGGTGAGGATGATCAGGTACGGCGTGGCGGCGAACGGGCTGACGAAGCGGTCGATACCGATCAGGCTGTCGGAGAGCACGAACAGGCAGGCGCCGAGCGCGGCGAGCCCGCCACAGGCCAGGGCGCGCCAGAGCATGGCGCTGATGGCCAAGGCATAGAGCACGACCGGGATCAGTAGCGGGCCGAGACCGTGGCTGACCAGCACGCCGAGCAGAGTGATGCCGGTGATGGCGCTCAGCAGCAGTGCGGGCAGGGCTGGGCGCAGGGTCTGGCTGCAATAGGCGCGCAGGTAAGCCAGGTGGGCGCAGAGGAAGGCGGCCAGGCCGAACACGAACAGGTCAGTGGGGATGGCCAGCAAGATGTCGCCGAGTACCGAGAATGCCAGGCCTAGGGTGATCCAGCGGCGATAAGGTGTGGCAGGAGCGCTGCGCAGCCAGGCGATCAGGGCCAGTACCGGGATCGGTTTGGCCAGCAGGGCGAGCAGGGTGTTGTCGCTGGTCAGTGCGTATATATAGAAGGCTGCGGCGGCCAAGGCGAGAATCATCAGGTGGCTTGGGCGAGGCATGGGCGGTCCTTGCGGCTGGGCTGCCTCAAGCATAGACCTGATCGTGGGTTTTGCCGGTGATGCCTTTGGATTGTGTTGGGGCTGCCATGGGCTTGATGAAAGGAATGTGGCGCCTGTGAGACCGAGCGCCGCGCGGGCGGCGCTCGGTCTATGCAACACCGCAAAAAACAAGGCAGGCACCTCGCCGCCCTGACGCAACCGGGCGCAGAACACCTGAGATGTCGGATTTAACCCCTTCCATGTAGGCCATTTCCCAAACATACTCTTGCCGCCTTTTTCCGTTGCGGCTGCTGTGGCAGCGCTCTAGTCTCGGCGTGCCGTTGCACATCAACGACACGGCTTTGACAGGCCGGAATTGAAAGAAGGTGCACTCGCTTTGCCTCAATGGCGGCTGTGCGTGTGGGCACGCTCGCGTGCGCCGGTCTTTCTTTCTTTCCACCGGTCTGTCAACCCGCGCATAGCTGCCACCCAACCGTTTGACAGCGGGCGGATGGTAGCCAAACAGGAAAGAAAGGAGCGAGTCATGCTGAAAGTTGTCCCCGACCCACCTCATAACACCCAGTCCCTCGAAGACACCCTGATCCAGGCCACCGACTACGCACTGTGCGCGGCGACCGTGGCGCATCAGGCCTTGCTGCTGCAGCCCAAATCCCCGGCATCGATCCTGATGATGACCTCGATACATGAGCTGGATGCGCTGCGGGCTTTGCTTGAGTCGGCATTGATTCAGGTGCAGATGCCTGCTGAGCCTCGGACTTTGCACTGAGGCTTGAGTGATGTGTTGTCTGGGCGGGTCTCTTCGCGGGTGAACCCGCTCCCACAGGATCACCACAGTCTTCAAGACTTGCACAGTCCCTGTGGGAGCGGGTTCACCCGCGAAAGGGCCCGTTCAGGCGGTCGAGAATTTTCAGGGGATTCAAAATTGACCACAGAAGACACCCAATTCACCGTCGGCAGAGCGGCCCCGGGATTTAAGCATCGAGGCAAAAAATGCTGGGGCTGCTTTGCAGCCCTTTCGCGACACAAGGCCGCTCCTACAGGTTCGGTGTATTCCTGATAGGTGTGGTACAGACCAAAAAGAAAGGCCCGGGGCTTTCACAAGCCTCGGGCCTTTCTTCAGCAGCAACCCACTATCAGTGGAACTGCTCTTCCTCGGTCGAACCGGTCAGTGCAGTCACCGACGATGCGCCACCCTGGATCACGGTGGTCATGTCGTCGAAATAGCCAGTGCCCACTTCCTGCTGGTGCGCCACGAAGGTGTAGCCTTTGTTGGCGTCAGCGAATTCCTGCTCCTGCAGCTTCACGTAGGCGGTCATGTCGTTGCGGGCGTAGTCGTGCGCCAGGTTGAACATGCCGTGCCACATGTTGTGGATGCCGGCCAGGGTGATGAACTGGTGCTTGTAGCCCATTGCCGACAGCTCGCGCTGGAACTTGGCGATGGTCGCGTCGTCCAGGTTCTTCTTCCAGTTGAAGGAAGGCGAGCAGTTGTACGACAGGATCTGGTCCGGGTACTCCTTCTTGATCGCTTCGGCGAAGCGGCGGGCTTCGTCCAGGTCCGGCTTGGCGGTTTCGCACCAGATCAGGTCGGCGTACGGTGCGTAGGCCAGGCCACGAGCGATAGCCTGGTCGAGGCCGGCGCGTACCTTGTAGAAGCCTTCACGGGTGCGCTCGCCAATCACGAACGGCTGGTCGTACGGGTCGCAGTCGCTGGTCAGCAGGTCGGCGGCGTTGGCGTCGGTACGGGCCAAAATGATGGTCGGCACGCCCGATACGTCAGCTGCCAGGCGCGCGGCCACCAGCTTTTGCACGGCTTCCTGGGTCGGTACCAGCACCTTGCCACCCATGTGGCCGCATTTTTTCACCGAGGCCAGCTGGTCTTCGAAGTGCACGCCGGCGGCGCCTGCTTCGATCATGTTCTTCATCAGCTCATAGGCGTTGAGTACGCCACCGAAACCGGCTTCGGCGTCGGCCACGATCGGTGCGAAGTAGTCGATGTAGCCATCGTCGCCCGGGTTCTTGCCGGCTTTCCACTGGATCTGGTCGGCGCGGCGGAAGGCGTTGTTGATGCGCTTGACCACGGTCGGTACCGAGTCGACCGGGTACAGCGACTGGTCAGGGTACATCGACTCGGCCGAGTTGTTGTCGGCGGCAACCTGCCAGCCGGACAGGTAGATGGCCTGAATGCCGGCCTTGACCTGCTGCACTGCCTGGCCGCCGGTCAGGGCGCCCATGCAGTTGACGAAATCTTTTTCTGGGCGGAAGGACGGGTGGGCACCTTCGGTGACCAGCTTCCACAGTTTTTCTGCACCCAGGCGGGCCAGGGTGTGCTCCGGCTGCAGGGAGCCACGCAGGCGAACGACATCAGCGGCGGTGTAGGTACGGGTCACGCCTTTCCAGCGCGGGTTCTCGGCCCAGTCTTTCTCGAGGGCTGCAATTTGCTGTTCGCGTGTCAGTGCCATGGAAATAAACCTCGTCGCATCGATCTTGGGGTAATTGTGCTGATGCTCGGAGCAGATCAGGAGCTGGCGGCTGTCCTGTTCGCAGGAGTGCGGCGGCGAACGCGAAGGCTCGAAGGGGAAGGGTGTGCAGGCTGGGCGAAAGGGTGCTCCGGCAGGTCGGCTCGTGGTTGCCTTGCTGCGGTGCTACGCGATTGCCGTTACTGCGGTGATGCGCTTCCGTCCCTCGGGACAACTTCTTCGTTGCAGTCGCAATCCCGTCGAACCGCCTTGTGGGCCGTATAGACACGAGACGCCTCCAGGGGTGGGAGGAGCGCGCCTCGAAGGCCCTTGCCAGGGCCCCTGATTAGCGGGAGCGAGGCCATCATGCCCTTGGGAAAAAGACCCTGTCAAATGTTTTGTAGTGGTTTTTTTCACTTACTACATCTTTGGTCTAATGCGACTTGGCAGTCAGTTTCAAGGCCTTTGGTCGAGGCCTTGAATTGCCTGGGATCAGTCGAGAAGGTCGACTTTGACACGCAAAGTCATGTTTTCACCCCGTTGGGTGCTGTAACTGTGGCTTGACGCGCTACGGTCGGCTTGACTCTGCTGGTTGTAGCCCGCCAGGGTGATCCATTCTCCGAGCTTGCCGGTGATTGTCGTGTCGGTGCTTTGCACTTTCACTACATCAGCACGTTCCTGACTGATGCGATCATTATTGGTGCTTATTTGCAGACGAACCGTGTCACCACTCAAGGTGGGGGTGACATAGAAACCCTGGGTCACGTTGCGGTATTCGGTGTTGCTCTGGATGCGTCCGTAGCCGTCGGTGCTGGTGCTGGTGATCGGGATGCTCTGGCCAACCTGGATCAGCGCCGGCTGGCCTTCGCTGGCCTGAATCTGCTGCAGGCCGCCGTCACGGTTGCTGGTGCCGTAGTGGATGACACGTGCGTTGCCACGGTTGTCCTGGAAGTTGCTGTCGTTGTTGTCGACGCTGATCAGCAGGCGCTTGGGTGCGGTGTCCAGCTGTTGCAGCAGGGTGCGCAGGTCGTCGATGCGCTCGGGGCTGGCGTTGACGATCAGCTTGTTCTCGAAGGCGCTGACCGTGCCATCCTTGCCAATGAACGCCTGGGCGGCGGGCAGCAGTTCGGCGCTGCTGCGGTGTTGTAGCGGCAATACCTCGGTGGCGGCCTGGGCGGTGAGGCTGGCGGCCAGCAGCAAGGCGGCGAATAGGGGGCGTAGCGGCATGTCCATGATCTCCGCAGGTGGAATGGACATGATGGCAAATTTACTGACTTCCTGCCGGGTCTGGATCATGTCGATGATGGGGAAGTGGCTACCAAAGCACCTGGGGCGAGACGGCTGTCCGCCATAGCTGAACCTTTGATCTTTCCCGTCAGTCGCATTCACAGGGAGTGAGTGGGGCTGATGGCATGAAGCGTGGTCTGATCCTGTTGTTGTGGCTTTGCAGCCTTGGTGCCCAGGCTGCAGCTGATTCGTTGCGCATCAAGCAGCTGCAGCGTTGCGGCGACCTGCTTGGCGATGGCCAGCAGCAATGGTGCCTGCGCGCCGAGGGGCTCGGGGCGCAGCTGCCGACGGTCTGGCTTGGTGGTGCGCGGCTGCCGACAGCCGATTTCGAGCGGCACGGTGACCGGCTTACGCTCAAATTGGCGGAACAAGCCCTGCGCAGTGCTCCGCTGTGGCTGGAAGACGGCGAGCGCACCAGCAACCCGGTTTGGCTCACCCGCCAGCGCAGCCATGTTGTGGCCGCCGGGCCTGATGAAGTGGCGAAGAACATGGATGGCCTCACCACCTATGTGGACCTGGTAAGCCTTTTGATCGAGGAAAAACATGATGGCTACGGCGAAGCCCGACGGATCGCCGCGAAGTACGGCGCCCAGGTCGTGGGTACCATACCGCCGCTGAATGTCTACCAGTTGCGCTTGCCAGTGGGCGACCTGGTGCAGCGCGACGCGATGATCCTGCGCATGGGCAGTGAAGTCAGCGTGGATGCAGTGATTGTCGAGGAGTCTGCCCCGGAGCGTGGCGAGGAAGGCAGCGGACGCGATGCCCAGGCCATCAATCAGGCGGATGAATGGGCCGCAAACCGCTTCATGGACGCGCTGTATTACTACCAGCGGCGAATTGCCGCTTCCAG
Source organism: Pseudomonas sp. B10(2017) (assembly GCF_002113295.1). NCBI lineage: Bacteria > Pseudomonadati > Pseudomonadota > Gammaproteobacteria > Pseudomonadales > Pseudomonadaceae > Pseudomonas > Pseudomonas sp. B10(2017). Next base: position 2,768 of record NZ_NEJU01000029.1, on the reverse strand, counting down.
CTTGCCGGTGCAACCGGTGCGGGTCGGGGTGATCGAGCGAGAGGTGGACTTCGACGCGCCAGGCTTCAGCCATTATCGAGGGCGCTGCGAGCAGGCGCAGACGTGCCTGTATGCGCGCGACGGTGGCCGCCCAGGCAGTCACGGCAGCCATGTGGCCGGTATCCTGGCGAACCAGGATGAAGGCTTTTTGCCAAGGCTGGGCAAGCACAGTCCTGGCTTCGAGGTGATTGTCGAGCGCAACTCGGATGCCGGTATCACCGCCAACATCGCTGCATCGGTGAACCTGGTCGAGGATGGGGTGCGGGTGTTGAACTGGAGCTGGGGCATCCATCGGGTAGGGGCGCGCGATGTCAAAGGTGACGAAGTCGATTCGCTGGTGCGTTCCGGGCTGGCCATGAGTGGCTATGAGGAACTGCTCGAGGAGTTCTTCCTGTGGCTGCGCGCCGAGCACCCTGATGTGGTGGTGGTCAACTCGGCAGGTAATGGTGCGTCCTGGTCGGGTACGGATGAATATCGCCTGCCATCGTCGTTCATCACCGAACAATTGCTGGTGGTGGGCGGGCACCAGCGCAGTGACAAGTCAGTGGCGGTCGAACACCCTGGCCATGTGCGCAAGCGTCATAGCTCCAACATCGACATGCGCGTGGATGTCAGTGCGGCGGCCTGCATTCGCCCGGGTGCGGGCGCTGCGCATTGTGGCACGTCGTACGCAACACCGTTGGTGACTGCAACCGTGGCGACGATGCTGTCGATCAACCCGGCCCTGACCCCCGAACAGGTGCGCATGCTGTTGCGACGCAGCGCCTTGACCCTGGGCGCCGAGCAGGATTTCGAAGCGATGGACGCCGAGGACCTGACGGCGCCGATCCTGCCGTCTGAGCGTGGCGGCCAACTGAACCACCCCGACCTGGGGCGTTCGGCGCGCCTGGACATGCGGCGCGCCCTGGACCTGGCGGTGCAAAGCCGGGAGCGGGTGCGCTGAACGGTGGCCGCTGCCGGACAAATTCCGTAACATCGCGCCCGCTTGTTTTCGATCCGTCCATCCGGACTGCACCACAGGATACCCATGAAACCCGCCCGACTCCGTGCCGACGTGCTCGCCGGCCTGACCACCTCGTTCGCCCTGGTGCCCGAGTGCATCGCCTTTGCCCTGGTGGCTCACCTCAACCCGCTGATGGGCCTGTATGGCGCCTTCATCATCTGCACCCTGACGGCGCTGTTCGGTGGTCGGCCGGGGATGATTTCCGGTGCCGCCGGCTCGATGGCGGTGGTGATCGTTGCGCTGGTGGTGCAGCACGGTGCGCAGTACCTGCTGGCCACGGTCTTGCTGGGCGGCGTGGTGATGATCCTGTTCGGCTTGCTGCGCCTGGGCAAGCTGGTGCGGTTGGTGCCATACCCGGTGATGCTCGGCTTCGTCAACGGCCTGGCTATCGTCATCGCCATGGCCCAGCTGGAGCACTTCAAGGAGGGCGGGCACTGGCTAGGCGGTGTACCGCTGTACCTGATGATCGGCCTGGTGGCGCTGACCATGACGGTGGTCTATGTGCTGCCGAAGTTGACCCGTGCGGTGCCGCCAGCGCTGGTAGCGATCCTTGGTGTTGGTTTGCTGGTGTACCTGCTAGATCTGCCTACCCGCACCCTGGGCGACATGGCGCGCATCGCCGGTGGCCTGCCACAGCTGGCCCTGCCAGACGTGCCGTGGAACCTCGAGACCCTGAAGATCATCGCCCCCTACGCGGTGCTGATGGCTATGGTCGGCCTGCTGGAAACCCTGCTGACGCTCAACCTGACCGATGAAATCACCGAGAGCCGTGGCTACCCGGACCGCGAGTGCATGGCACTGGGCGCGGCCAACATGGTTTCCGGCCTGTGCGGTGGCATGGGGGGCTGCGCGATGATCGGCCAGACGGTAATCAACCTCAGCTCCAATGGCCGTGGCCGGCTGTCGGGCGTGGTGGCCGGGGTGATGGTCCTGCTGTTCGTGTTGTTCCTGTCGCCGCTTATCGAGCGCATTCCGCTGGCGGCGCTGGTCGGGGTGATGTTCGTTGTGGCGCAGCAGACGTTTGCCTGGGCGTCTTTGCGGGTGCTGCACAAGGTGCCGGTTAGCGATGTGTTGGCGATCATCGCGGTGACCGTGGTCACGGTGCTCACCGACCTGGCGGTGGCGGTGCTGTTCGGCATCGTCATCGCGGCGGTGAACTTTGCCTGGCAGCATGCGCGGGAGCTGTATGCCGATAGCCGTGAGGATGGGGAGGGCGGCAAGCGTTACCAGGTGCACGGCACACTGTTCTTTGCCTCGACTACGGTGTTCCTGAACCAGTTCGACCCGGCTAACGACCCGGCCAAGGTGACCCTGGACTGCCAGCATTTGAGCTTTGTCGATTATTCAGCGATTGCCGCGTTGAAGACCTTGCGCGAGCGTTATGCCAGGGCCGGCAAGCAATTGCGGGTGGTGCATCTGTCGGAGCGCTGCAAGAAATTGCTGAAGCGGGCTGGTGAGCAGCACTGAGAGTGGTTGTTGCCTGTACCGGCCTCTTCGCGGCTAAAGCCGCTCCCACAGGGTGGACTGCCCCCAAGAAGTTGGACACCAATCCAACCCTTGGGGGATCTATGGGTAAATACACAGAGCAGTTCAAGCTCACGGCTATCACCGCTTACCTAGAGGGCAGCCGGGGCTTTCGCAAGGTGGCACAACACTTTGGCATCGATTTCAGCCTGCTTCGGCGCTGGGTTGCTGGCTACCAAGTCGGTGCCAGCCTCAGCCCTCG
>NZ_NEJU01000028.1:0-59136 GCF_002113295.1 Pseudomonas sp. B10(2017) | reverse complement strand
AAGGGGTGGGGCGAGTTCTCCCACGGTCTGTACTGCTGTGAACAGTCAGATTCGGCTTTTTCGTCCCACCACCCCTTCGAGTATCACCATACAAGCGGCCTTGTGTCGCGAAAGGGCCGCAAAGCGGCCCCGGCAATTCTGAAGTGATGCGTAGATCGTGGGGGCGCTTCGCACCCCTTTCGCGACGCAAGGCCGCTCCCACAAAAAGAACGGCACACGCCTGTATCAGACGCTACCGCCCAAGCGGCAGCGCCACACCAATCAAGGCAAACAGGCTGCCGCAGCAGCGATTGAAGCCCTTGCCGCCCTTGGCCAGCCATGGCCGGATGCGAAACGCCAGGCGTGCCAACAGGTATTCGACCAGGAACTCGACGCTGGCAAAGGTTGCCGCCATCACCACGAACTGCAGCAGCAAACCTCGCTGCGGGTCGATGAACTGCGGCAGGAAAGCGCCGTAGAACAGCAGCACCTTGGGGTTGGCCATGGCCGACAGCAAGCCCTGGCGGAACAGCCCGGCATTGCCCGCCCGCGCGTTTTGCGCAGTCAGTTCCAGGTGCAGGCCCGGGCTGCGCCACAGTTGGATACCCAGCCAGATCAAATAGGCACCACCCACCCATTTGAGCACGCTCAGCACCGAGGCCGAGGCCTGCAGCAGCGCGCTGAGGCCGAACATGGCAAGGGCGATCAGGGCGCTGAAGCCAAACACTCCGCCGACGATGGTGAACAACGTCCTGCGTGCGCCATACAGGGCACCATGGGTCAGGGCCAGCAAGCTGTTGGGGCCTGGGGTCAGCGACAGGCCGATGCTGGCCAGCAGGTAGATGAGCCAGGTTTCGAGTGCCATGGTGGGAACGCCTTGTTGATCGGGAGGGCGCCAGTCTATGGCGTCGGCTTTGGTCAGAAATAGTATGATCTGGACATCTGATGGTTTTTTCTGGACGCAATGCCATGCTGCCCGATATCAGCTTGCTGATCTTGCCATTACCGGATTTCGCCCTGCTGCCGTTCGGCGCCTTTCTCGACAAGTTGCGTTTCAGCGCCGACGACGAGGACTACAGCCAGCAGCGCTACTGCAGCTGGACCGTGGCAGGGCTGACCCTCGACCCGGTGCCGTCGAGCAGTGGCGCGGTGGTGCAGGTCGAGGCCGTCGCTGGCCAGCTCGAGCTGGCCAGTTTCGACTACCTGGTGGTGTTCGGCGGGCGCAACGCCATGGCCACTGCCGCGCTGGCGCCTCGCTACCGGCCCTTGCTCAGGCAGGCCGGCAAGGCTGGCGTCAAGCTGGTGGGGGTCGACAACGGTGCTTTCCTGTTGGCCGCCTGCGGGTTGCTGCAGGGCCACAAGGTAGTGGTGCACTGGCGCCACGAAGCCGAATTCCGCGCAGCCTTCCCGCATTTGCAGGTGCTGAGTGAGCAGCTGTATTGCATCGACGGTAGCCGCATCACCTGCGCTGGCGGCACCGCGGCCATCGACCTGGCCGTCGCGCTGTTGTCACGGGCCTGCGGGCGGGCCCGGGCGCTCAAGGGCCTGGCCGACATGCTGGTGGATGAAACCCGCGATAGCCGCCATGCCTTGCGCTCGCTGGAGCTGGGGGCCGGGCAGGGGCGGCAGGTGCAGCGCGCCCAGGCGTTGATGCGTCATCACCTGGGTTCGCCATTGACCACGGAGCAGTTGGCGGTGGAGCTGGGCATCAGCCGGCGCCAGCTGGACCGGCAGTTTCACGCCAGCCACGGCATGAGCGCCAAGGCCTGGTGGCTGGAGATGCGCCTGCAACAGGCGCGCTGGCGCTTGCTCAATTCCAGCCACAGCCTGGCGCAGATTGCCGATGAAGTGGGCCTGGGCGATGCCAGTTACCTGGGCAAGTGCGTGCGGCGGCGGTTCGGTTGCACGGTCCTTGAACTGCGCAGTCACGTAGAGAACTGAATTCACAAGCGGTCCAGGTACCCTGTGGTAACGGGTTTACCCGCAAAGACGCCACCGCGGTGCATGGCACCGGCTGCGCCGGTGTTCGCGGCTAAAGCCGCTCCTGCAGGGGCCCTGCCAATTCAATGAGTCCTGTGAGAGCCGGCTTACTGCGGCGTCCCGAACAACCCTGTCCAGTAAATCCCCGCATCACTCTTCGGGTCCACCGCATATGCAGCGCCCAGCTCACGGAAGTCCGGGTTCATCAGCGTCGCGCAGTGCCCTGGGCTATCGAGCCAGCCATCGACCACCTTGCGCGCGGTGTCACGCCCGGCGGCGATGTTTTCGCCGATCTGCTGATACAGGTAGCCGGCCAGCTCTGCCCGGTCACCGGGGGTGCGGCCATCCTTGTCGATGTGGTCGAAGAAGTTCTGGTTGGCCATGGCCCGGGTGTGGTTGGCAGCAACCCCGGCCAGCACCGTGCTCCAGCTCAGCGCGGGGGCGGCGGCGAAAGGCTGGCCACCACATTGGCGCGGCACCTTGCGCGCGGCGTTGATCTCCTGCAGCACCTTCTGCCCCTCGGCCTGCCAGTCGCCCAGGCGGCCACTGAGCAGCGGCCGGGCCAGCACGATGCGCCAGTCGCGGCCTTCCTGGCTGACGCCGATATCGACGAACTGTGGGTCGAGCACCACCTGGCAGAAGCTTTCTTCGATGGCATGCATGGCAGCGCGCGCATCGCGCGGCCCCGACAGGCTGATGGCCTGCACATTGACCATCGGGTAGGCGGCGCGGGTCATGGCCTGCTGCAGGTCGCGCGTACCCTCTGGCGACAGCGCCAGGCGGGTATCGCTGTTGAGCGGCGGCAGCTCCAACGACGCTTCGCCACCGCAGGGCTGGGCCTTGCTGCGGTAGACGTTGATCGAATCGATCAGTTGCGCCTCTTCGCCGGTGGCAGCCAGTGCCCCGGCCGAAACGACCAGGCCCAGCGACAAGGCGGCAACGGATGACAGGACGCGCATGTGGATCTCCCTATGACTGGCAGCGTCGTGGTTTGCGCTGCTCATCCTACACAAGCCCGCGGCTTTTGGCCTGGGATCGTGCAAAGCAATGAAAACGCCGGCATTCGATGCTGGCGCCACAAGGGGGAGTAGACCACTGATCATCGGAAAAGTGCGAACAGTTGGTAATCATTCCTATCAAGCCGCAGTTGTCAGCCCGTTTGCCGGCGCCCGCTGGGTATCAGCGCGCCACCGCCTGGTTCGGTTTGTAGAACAGAAAATGCCTGGTCTGCGCCGTCCGGCGGTAGGCTTTGGCCCAGTCCGGGCGCACATTGCGATCATGGAAGTACAAGGCACCCCCGGTACGGTCTTTCAACTGCTGGTTGAGCGCCTTGCGCGCAATCTCCTTGGCAATGTCGTAGCGTTGCGCTTCTTCGACCTGGTCCGGGCGCCCGTCGCACCACCAGGAGAACTGGCAGGCCTTGCTTTCAACACCCTGCTTGACCACGCCACAGATGGTATCCGGGAAGCCATCGTGGCCCAGGCGGTTGAGCACGACGTTGGCCACGGCGGCCATGTCTTCGGCGTCGGCACCCTTGGCTTCCCAGTAGATGGTGCGGGCCAGGCAGGTGATGCTGTCATCCAGCGGCGCCTGGCCGGCCGGGTCCACTGCCTGCGCTTCGCCCGGCGTGAGGGTCTCGGCCTTTTTCGGGGGTGGTGTGTCATTCACCACTTTTTCCTCGAGCACCTCGGCCTTGTCCTCGGCGACGGCAGCCTTGGCCGGGGCGGCCGCGTGCAAGGGGCCTGCGAGCAGGGCCGAAACCAGGCCGATCACCATCCACGAAAAGCGCATGATGCAAGCTCCCGAACTGTGGGCTGGTTCACAGTCTAGCCAAGCGCAAGCATCAGCACCAAAGGCAGGGTGGCGGCGGCCAACACGGTCTGCAGGGCGATGATGGTGGCCATCAGCGGTGCGTTACCGCCCATTTGCCGAGCCATCACATAGGAAGACGACGCAGTCGGCAGTGCCTGGAACAGCACCGCCACCACCGCTGCCTGGCCACCCAGGCCAAGCAGGCGACACAAGCCCCAGGTGGTCAGCGGCATGACCAGGAACTTGAATGCCGACGCCGCCATCAGCGGGCGCACCTGCTGGCCCAGGCGGGCACCACCCAGGGCTGCGCCGACGCACAGCAGGCCCAGCGGCAGTGCGGCCTGGCCCAGGGCCTTGACCGTGGGTTCGATACCCGCTGGCAAGCCCAGCCCGCTGACGCGCAGCAGCAAGCCGCCAGCGCAACCGACGATCAAGGGGTTGGCGAAAATGGCCCGCAGCACCGTGGCCGGCGAGCTATGGCGGGCGCTGAAGCGGGCGAACACCAGCACGCAAAGCAGGTTGACCAGTGGCACGATGGCGGCGTTGGCCACCGCTGCCAGGGCGATACCGGCGCTGCCATAGATACCCGCTGCAAGGGTGGCGCCGATGTAGTTGTTGAAGCGGATGCCGCCCTGGAACACCGAGGTGAAGTCGGCACCGTCGTGGCTCATTGCGCCCTGGTACAGCATCAGCAGCACAGCCCCGGCCAGGGTCGAGAGCATCAGCACGCCGACCATGCCCAGCACCGGTACGCCATCGAGGTTGGCAGTGGCCAGGCCGTGGAGGAACAGCGACGGCAGCAGTACGTAATAGCTCAGGCGCTCGGCGCCGGGCCAGAAGTTATCGGCGAGGAAGCCGCGCAGGCGCAGGAAAGTGCCCAGGGCAATCAGCAGAATGATCGGTAGCAGGGTGGTCAGCAGCAGGTGGAGCATGATCGACGTTCCGTGGTCGGGTACGGGGCACAGACTACTGGTGCGGATCGATCTGTAAAAACGTTGTTTTCTGCACTGACCATTGAGGAAAAATGCATGTTTGCTCTGGGGGCGCTGTGCGCCCCTTTCGCGACACAAGGCCGCTCCCACAGGTTTGCCACTGCCTCCAAATGCAACGCGTTCGCTGTGGGAGCGGCCTTGTGTCGCGAAAGGGCCGCGCAGCGGCCCCGGCAATCTCAAGCCTCCAGCGCAGTCTTCAGCACCGCGCTCAAATGCCGCCGCTGGCTCTTCTCGTGCTCCAGCAACACCACCCGCCGGGTCAGCTGTGGGTCGCCAAACGGCAGGCATGTGGCCGGTGGCAAGCGTTGCAGGTCGTCATCGGCCATGGGGATGATCGCCACACCCAGGCCCATCACCGCCATGCGCGCCAGCGCTTCCTGGCTGTCCAGCTCCATCTGCTCGCTCACCTGCAAATGCTGCCGACGCAGTTCCTGTTCGATTTGTCGTCCGGCCCAGGCACGCTTGTCGAAACGCAGGAACGGCTGGCTGGCCAGCAACTGCGCCACGCTTTGCCCGGCCAGGTCGGGGCTGGCGATGGCCCAGAAGCGATCTTCGAACAACGGCGTGAAGTCCAGGCTTTGCGGGTAGGGGCTGACCGGCTCGGTGGTGATCGCCGCATCGAGTTCGCCGTCTTCCACCCGCCGTGCCAGTTCTGCCGACATGCCAGAGGCCACGCTGATGTGCAGCTGTGGGTGGTGCGCCTTGATCCACACCAGTGCCTTGGGCAGGCGTCGCGCCAGCACCGTGTGGATCGCCCCCAGGCGCAGGCGGCCGCGCAGGCTCGGGCCGCTGGCCAGGGCGTCGGCCAGTTCGTCATAGCTAGCCAGGATGGTCTCGGCGCGGGCCACCGCCAACTGGCCGGCTTCGGTCAGCGACACCTGCCTGCGGCTGCGGTCGAACAAGGTCACCTGCAGTTCGTCTTCGAGGGTCTTGATGTGCAGGCTCACCGCCGAAGGGGTGAGGCTGAGCAGGTCGGCGGCACGGGCGAAGGTGCCGTGGCGGGCGATGGTCACCAAGGTGCGCAGGGCTTTGAGGGACATGCGGTTGAGGTCCGGTTTCAAGCTGACAGGGCTGCATTGTCAGGCTCGGCCCTATCGCCGGCAAGCCAGCTCCCACAGGTACTCCGCCGGCGGTGGCCATTGTGGCAACCTGTGGGAGCTGGCTTGCCGGCGATAGGGCCGGAGCAGGCAGCACTGTTTCAACGTGCACCACGCCCATAGGCCTGGCTGATCCGGTCGATCACCATGGCCAGGGCGACGATCGCCAGCCCGGCCTCGACGCCCTGGCCGACATTCAGGGTCTGGATCCCCGACAGCACATCCTCGCCCAGCCCGCGGGCCCCGATCATCGAAGCCACCACCACCATCGACAGGGCCATCATCACCGACTGGTTGAGCCCGGCCATGATGCTCGGCAGCGCCAGCGGCAGGGCGATGCGCCGCAACCGCTGCCAGCGGCTGGCCCCCAGGCCATGGGCGGCTTGCAGCAGCGAAGGGTCGATCTGGCTCAGGCCCAGTTCGGTCAGCCGTACCAGCGGTGGCAGGGCATAGATCAGCGTGGCGAACACGGCGGGCACCTTGCCCAGGCCGAACAGCATCAGCACCGGGATCAGGTAAACGAAGGCCGGCAAGGTCTGCATCACATCCAGTACCGGCAACAGCAACCGCTTCGCCAGCGGCCGGGCAGCCAGCAGGATGCCCAGCGGCACGCCCACCAGCACGCAGAGGCCGGTACTGACCAACACCAACGCCATGGTCTGCAGCAGTTTGTCCCACAACCCGAGCATGCCGATCAGGGCCAGCAACGCCACCAGTACCGCGCTGCGCAGCACGCTGCGGCTGGCATGCCAGGCCAGCAGGCCGACCAGCAACAGCAGCAGCCACCATGGCAGCAGGCGCAGCAGGGTTTCCAGGCCGACCAGCAGTTGCAGCAACTGGTCCGAGACGCTGCGCAGGTGATCGCCGTAATGCAGCACCAGCCAGTCGACCAGCCGGTTGATGCTGCCGGCAAAGGAAAATTGCAGGGCTTGGGGGAAGCCGCCGCTCACAGGCTGGCCTCGACCTTGGCGGCAATGTCCGCAGGCAACCAGGCTTTCCACACCTTGCGGTTGTCGCGCAGGAAGGTGAGGGCAGCGTCACGGGGCGGCGTGCGCTTTTCGCTCATGTTGGCCAGTGCCTGGTTCAGTCGGTCGATGGGCAGGTCGACCCGCTCGAACGCGCTCACCAGCTCCGGGTAACCCTCGCGAAAGGCCTTGGATACGCCGATCGACAATTTGGCCGGCAGCGAACTGCTGCCCTTGGGGTCGGGGTTGCCGGCATCGGTGAGGGTGGCCCAGGCCTGGGCATCGAACGGTGGCTCTTGCAGGCGTATGAGTTTGTATCGCCCCATCAAAGGGGTCGGGTTCCAGTAGTAGAACAGCACCGGTTGGCCACGGCGGATGGCCGAGCCGATTTCGGCATCCATTGCAGCCCCGGAGCCGCTGCGGAAGTTGGTATAGAGATCATTAAGCCCGTAGGCCTTGAGTTTCTGGCTGTTGACGGTTTCGGATGTCCAGCCGCTGGGGCTATTCAGAAAACGCCCTTTGCCGGGTGACTCGGGGTCGCGGAACACCTGCGAATAACGCTGGAGGTCCTCGACGCTGCGCAGTTCCGGCGCCACGGGTTTCAGCTTGCGTGCGGCATCGCCCTCGATCACGTAGGCTGGCACCCACCAGCCTTCCTCGGCGTTCTTGACCGTGTCGCCCAACGCGAACACTTGGCCGGCCTGTTCTGCCTTGACCCAGGCGGGGCTGCGCCCGGCCCACTCCTCGGCGATTACTTGCAGGTCGTTGCGCGCCAGGGCCACTTCCATGCTGACGGTGCTGCCGGGCACGGTATCGGTGGTGTAGCCGTAGCCACGCTCCACGATCAACCGCAGGATCTCGGTGGTGAGGGCGCCGCTTTCCCAGCCTATGGCACCAAAGCGGATGGGCTCGCTGCGTTCTGCCGAGGCGGCGCTGTCGGTGCTGGCCAGGCCTACGGCGAGCAGCAGGCCGGCCAGCAACGTCGGGATCTTTTTCATGGGGCCTCTTGGAGTGGAGCTACTGAGTTGCCGCAAGTGTAGACGACCGGCTCCAGGCCCGGCAGGAAGGCCGCTGCACGCGATTGGCAGCGGCCTGCAGACGGCTCAGACGCGGAATTGGTCCATCAGCGCCTGTTGCTGGTTGGCCAGGCTGTTCAGCGACTGGCTGACCCGCGCCGACTCGTTGGCCTGCCCCGACAGCGACTCGGTGACATCCCGGATGGTTGCCACGTTGCTGTTGATTTCCTCCGCCACCGCGCTCTGTTCCTCGGCGGCCGAAGCGATCTGCAGGTTCATGTCGGTGATCACCGTCACTGCCTGGCCGATGCGCTGCAGCGCGGTGACGGCCTGGCCAACCTGCTGCACGCCGCCCTGGGCCTGGCGGTGGCTGTTGTCCATGGCCCCGACCACTTCGCGGGTGCCGTTCTGCAAGGCCTCGATAACCTGGCGGGTTTCTTCCACCGATTCCTGGGTCCGCTGGGCCAGGTTGCGCACCTCGTCCGCGACCACGGCAAAGCCACGGCCGGCTTCACCGGCGCGGGCTGCCTCGATGGCGGCGTTCAGCGCCAGCAGGTTGGTCTGTTCGGCGATCGAGCGGATCACCTCCAGCACCGAACCGATCTTCTCGCTGTTCTGCGCCAGGCCCTGTACCTCGGCCATGGCGTTGCTCATGTCGGCGGCCAGGGCATCGATGCTGTGGGTGGTGCGGTCGATCACCGCCAGGCCTTCGCGGGTGGCCTGGTCGGCGTCGCGGGCGGCCTGCGCGGCCTGGGCGGCGCTGCGGGCGACGTCCTGGGCGGTGGCACTCATCTCGTGCGAGGCAGTGGCCACCTGGTCGACCTGGCGGTACTGCTGCTCCATGCCAGCGCTGGTCTGGGTGGCAATTGCCGAAGACTGGTCGGCGGTGCCACGGGCTGCCTGCACCGAGCGTTTGACCTCGGCGATGGTCGGCTGCAGCTTGTCGAGGAAACGGTTGAACCAGCCGGCCAGTTCGCCCAGTTCGTCCTGCTTCTGATAGGTCAGGCGGCGGGTCAGGTCACCTTCGCCGCTGGCGATGTCCTTGAGCATGCTTGCCACGCCGAGGATCGGCCGGGTAACGCCACGGGCCATCAGCCACACCATCAGCAGGCCGGCAACCGCCGCCGCCAGGCCCAGGCCAAGTTCCAGCAGGGTGCCGCTGGTGTTCAGCGCGTCCAGTTCCTGTTTCAGCGCTTCGGCCGGCCCGGTCAGGGCGTTTTCCGGCACATCCAGCAGCACGCCCCAGGGCTGGGCATCCGGGATCGGCCGGAACGCGGCCAGCACTTTCAGGCGCTGCTGGTCGTGCACGATGGTCATCTTGCCGTCGGCCAGCTTGCGCACCAGTTCGGCACCTTTGGCGGTATCGACCTGGTCGAAGCGCTGGGCCAGCTTGCTGGCATCGGCGCTGTAGCCGGCCAGCAGGCCGACCGGGCTGAGAATGCCGACCGTGGTGCGGCCTTCGTACAGGCTGCGGCTGGCCTCCTGGCTCAGGGCCTGCAGGCTGTTGAGGTTGATGTCGATGGACAGGGTGGCGATCACCTTGCCGTCGACTGCCAGCGGGAAGACGATGCTGGTCATCAGCACCTGCTGGCCATCGATGTCGTAGAAGTAGGGCTCCACCACGCACACCTTGCCGGATGTGCGCGGGCACACCCACCAGGTATTGGCAGGCTGGCCGCTGGGGCCGATCTCGGTGTTGGCCATGTCATGTTCGGGCAGGGCCATGGCCGTCAGCTGGCCGACACGCGGCTGCGACCAGTACAGGGCGAAGCGCCCGGTTTCGTTGCTGCCCAGTTCGGCCTTGCCGACAAACAGGCTGTCCTTGTTGTCCAGGGCGTTGGGCTCGAATACCAGCGACAGGCCGAGCAGTTCGGGGTTGGCCTGCAGGGCGGCGCGCACCTGGCGGGTCATGTCCTCGCGCAGGTCGAAGGCATCGAGAAAGCGCTTTTCCGCCTGCTCGCGCAGGAACAGCACCTGGCGGGCGAAACCGGCGCCGTACTGGTAGGCGTCCATGAACTGGCGGCGGATGTTCAGCGCCTGCACCTCGCCCTGCGACTCGATGCGCGACTGCGCCGACTCGGTCAGCATCTGCATGCTGCTGGCCTTGACCAGGTCCGAGCTGTGGTCCATGCGGTACAGCGACAGGCCGACGAGCAGGGTGACGATGCCGGCCAGGCAGAGACCGGCGAGCAGGGTGATCTTCCACTGGATGGAAAGTTGTCGCAAAGGCATGGGGTGGGTCCCTTGTAATAAGAGTGTGGCTGACGAATGTGTCGGCTGGCGCGGGCTTTTCTTTATTCAAACGTTCAATTTAATCCGCAGGTCGCGCGAGGCGTTGGTAATCCGCCGCAACATGGCGCTTTTGACATCTGCTGCCCACTGCTTCACAGTGCGCGCTTTTTTTCTGTCGCAATGAGGTAAGCCAACCATGAATGCAGTGATCGCCGCGGTCGGCATCATGCTGATACTCAGCCTGTCCCGCGTGCACGTGGTCATCGCCCTGATCATCGGGGCCCTGGCCGGTGGGCTGGTGGGCGGCCTGGGTATCGAGGGTACGCTCAAGGCCTTCAACGGCGGCCTCGGCGGCGGGGCCACGGTGGCCCTGTCCTATGCACTGCTGGGCGCCTTTGCCGTGGCCATCGCCAAGTCCGGCCTGGCCCATGCCCTGGCCGACCGCGCCCTGGCCATGATCGACCGCCAGGGCCATGCCAATGGCGGCAAGGTCAAATGGTTGCTGGTCGGCCTGATGCTGGTGGTGGCGGTGTCGTCGCAGAACATCCTGCCTATCCACATTGCCTTCATCCCCTTGCTGGTGCCGCCGCTGCTGTACGTGCTGACCCGCCTGCGCATCGACCGCCGGCTGATCGCCTGCGTGATCACCTTCGGCCTGATCACCCCGTACATGTTCCTGCCGGTGGGCTTTGGCAACATCTTCCTCAACGAAATCCTGCTGGCCAACGTTGCCCGCGCGGGTGTAGACGTGAGTGGCGTGAATGTCACCCACGCCATGGCCATCCCGGCGGCCGGCATGCTGGCCGGCCTGTTGCTGGCGGTATTCATCAGTTACCGCAAGAAGCGTGACTACGACCTGGCGCGCATCGAGCAGGTGGAGCAGGTGAGCGTGCAGTACAACCCGCTGACCCTGCTGGTGGCCGGGTTGGCGATTGCCTCGGCGTTCATCATCCAGTTGTGGCTGGATTCGATGATTATCGGCGCGATGGTCGGCTTCCTGATCTTTTCGCTGTCGGGCATCGTGCGCTGGAAGGACACTGACGACCTGTTCACCGAAGGCATGAAGATGATGGCCATGATCGGCTTCATCATGATTGCCGCCTCGGGCTTTGCCGATGTGATGAAGGCCACCGGTGAGGTGAACAGCCTGGTGGAAACCTCGGCGCAGTGGATCGACCACAGCAAGGGCATCGGTGCCTTGCTGATGCTGCTGGTGGGCCTGCTGGTGACCATGGGCATCGGCTCGTCGTTCTCCACCGTGCCGATCCTGGCCGCGATCTTCGTGCCGCTGTGCGTGCAGTTGGGCTTCGACCCGCTGGTCACCGTGTGCATCGTTGGTACCGCCGGTGCGCTGGGCGACGCCGGCTCGCCTGCCTCGGACTCGACCCTGGGCCCGACCTCGGGGTTGAACGTGGATGGCCAGCACCACCATATCTGGGACACCGTGGTGCCCACCTTCATCCACTACAACCTGCCACTGCTGGCGTTCGGCTGGCTGGCGGCGATGACGCTGTAGGGGGAGGGCGTCAGCCCTTGTCGGGCGGCGGCGAGATGCGGTTGAGCACGGTGCTGCCGTCCTTGCTGCGGGTCAGGTAGACCGGCAGCACCTTGGGCAGGTTGTTGACCAGGCGCCCCACCTCGCGGGTGTTGTAGATGCCGCTGATGCGGATGCGGCCGGTACTGGCGTCGGCCAGCAGCAGCGGCGCATCGAGGTATCGGTTGATTATCGGCAGGGCCTGTTCCAGGCTCAGGTTGTCGAGCACCAGCTTGCCGTCGCGCCAGGCCAGGCTGTTGCCGTAGTCGTTGCTCTGCTCCAGTTGCGGCTCGAAGTCGCCCTTGTGATAACTGGCCTGCATCCCCGGGCCCAGGCGGTAGCCACCGGCGCTGCCGTCGCTGGATACCAGCACCGAACCTTCCACCAGGGTGACCTTGACCTGGTCCTGGTACTTCCACACGTTGAACTGGGTGCCGGTAACGCGGGTCTGGCCACTACCGGCATGCACGATGAACGGGTGGCTGCTGTCGTGTTGCACCTTGAAGAACGCCTCGCCACGCTTGAGCGTGACCTGGCGCTGGTCCTTGTAGTTGAGGTAGGTGAGCTCGGTGTTGAGGTTGAGCTGCACCGTGCTGCCGTCGCTCAGCTGCACGGTCTGCATGTGCGCACCGGCTTCGAAGTGCTGGTAGTGGTTGGGCAGCCAGCCTTGTTCCCAGCCCACCCAGCCGGCCAGCGGCAGCACCGCCAGGGCGATCGCGGCAGCGGATGCCAGCGGCCGCCAGTTGCGCGGGCGTGCGGCCTTTTGCATGGGCGGGTTGAAGTCGATGACGGTTGCATTGCGCGGCAGCAGGTCGGCGGTTTGCCAGATTTCCAGCATCGCCTGGTATTCCTCGGCATGCCGCGGGTCGGCCGCCAGCCAGCGAGCGAACGCCTCGCGCTCTGTCACCGTGCAATCTTCGGCGTGCAGGCGCATGCACCAGTGCGCGGCGGCGTCGGTGATGGCATCGTCTGGGCTGGGATTGAGGCGGTCGTGGTTCATTGCGGCTCCGGGTTTTGCGCATTCTACCCTTGCTGGAGGGCTCCCGAGAACCGAGGTAATGGCGAATGACTATCAGTTGTGCCGGTTTTCGTCGGATTGGTGATGGTTTTCCAGCGTTTGAGAACCCTTCGCGCAGGTAAATTCAGGCTGAAATCGTTGGGGCTGCTGCGCAGCCCTTTCGCGACACAAGGCCGCTCCCACAGGTACAGCGCTGCCCGATGGGTTGGTGCGATACCTGTGGGAGCGGCCTTGTGTCGCGAAAGGGGCGCATAGCGCCCCCAGCGGCTCATCAGAACTGTGCCGCCTCCAAACCATACAGGCTGCCACTACCCGCCCGGATACCGGCCTCCAGCCCCAACCCCCGCGGCAAGACCCGCTGGAAGAAGAACTCTGCACACGCAAGTTTGGCCCCATGAAACGCGGCATCCTCGTCACGCCTGGCCAATGCCACCGCCGCCATCCGCGCCCACATGTAGGCATACGCAGTCAGCCCGAACAGCTGCAAATATTCCACCGCCACCGCGCTGACCAGGTTGGCATCCTCGCCGGCCCGCGCCCGCAGCCAGGCGCTGGTGGCCTCAAGCCGCGCCAGGCTCGCTTGCAGGGCATCACGGTGCAATGGCGCATCCACGCTGAAGGCCCGCACCTCGGCGGCAAAGCTGGCCAGCGCCCGGCCACCGTCAGCCAGCACCTTGCGCCCGAGCAGGTCGAGGGCCTGGATGCCATTGGTGCCTTCATAGATCTGCGCAATGCGTACGTCGCGCACCCGCTGCTCCTGGCCCCATTCGCGGATGTAGCCATGGCCGCCGTACACCTGCTGGCCGAGTACGCAGCTTTCCAGGCCGTTGTCGGTGAAGAACGCCTTGGCCACCGGCGTCAGCAACGCCACCAGGCGCTGCGCATGTTCGCGCTCGCCAGCGTCTTCAGCGTAGCGCGCCAGGTCCAGTTGCTGGCCGACGTAGGCGGCAAACGCCCGCCCACCTTCGGTGAGGGTGCGCATGGTCAGCAGCATGCGCCGCACATCGCCGTGGTGAATGATCGGGTCGGCAGCCTTGTCCTGTGCCTGCGGGCCGCTGGCGGCGCGGCTTTGCAGGCGTTCGTTGGCGTAGCGGGCGGCGCTCTGGTAGGACGCCTCGGCACAGCCGATGCCCTGGATGCCGATGGACAGGCGCTCGTAGTTCATCATGGTGAACATCGCCGCCAGGCCCTTGTTCGGCTCGCCCACCAGGTAACCGACGGCACTGTCGAAGTTCATCACGCAGGTGGCCGAGGCCTTGATGCCCATCTTGTGTTCGATCGAGCCGCAATGGGCGGCGTTGCGCGTCCCCAGGCGGCCATCGGCCTCGACCAGGTACTTGGGCACCAGGAACAGCGAGATGCCCTTGGCACCGGTGGGTGCATCCGGCAGCTTGGCCAGCACCAGGTGGACGATGTTCTCGGTCAGGTCCTGTTCGCCGCCGGTAATGAAGATCTTGCTGCCGCTGATGCGATAGCTGCCGTCTGCCTGGGGTTCGGCGCGGCTGCGGATCAGCCCCAGGTCGGTGCCGGCATGGGGTTCGGTGAGGCACATGGTGCCGGCCCAGCGGCCCTCGTACAGGGGCGGCAGGTAGGTGGCCTTGAGCGTTTCGCTGGCGTGGGCGTCGATCGCCAGGCAACTGCCGGCGCTCAACGCCGAATACAGGCTGAAGCTGCAGTCGGCGGCATAGAGCATTTCCTCGAACAGCACCCCGAGCATTTTCGGCATGCCCATGCCGCCATGTTCGGGGTTGCCGCCCAGGCCGACCCAACCGCCTTCGCGGTAGGTGTGCCAGGCCTCGCGGAAGCCGTCAGGGGTGGTGACTTCGCCTGCGGCGAAGCGCACGCCTTGCTCGTCACCGTTGCGGCTGAGCGGGGCAATCAGCTGGCCGGTGACTTTGGCTGCTTCCTCGAGGATGGCATCGGCGGTATCGGCGTCGATGCGCTCGGCCAGGGCTGGCAGGCGGGCCCACAGGGCCGGGGCGTTGAACACATCATGCAGGACGAAGCGCATGTCGCGCAGGGGGGCTGTGTAGGTGGTCATCGGGGGCTCTTGGAATAATGGAAACATCGGCTGGCCTCCTTGCGGGCACGCCCGCTCCCACAGGTCAAGCACAGGGTTCGAGGCCGGTGCGGTCCCTGTGGGAGCGGGCATGCCCGCGAAGAGGCCACCACTGGATCAGAGGGCTTTGGCCCGGTCGCGCAGCACGTACTTCTGGATCTTGCCGGTGGAGGTCTTGGGCAGTTCGCCAAACACCACGGTCTTTGGCACCTTGAACCCGGCCAGGTGTTCGCGGCACCAGCTGGTGATGTCGGCTTCGCGGGTGTCTTCGCGGCCCGGCTTGAGGGCAATGAAGGCGCACGGGGTTTCCCCCCATTTTTCATCCGGACGCGCCACCACCGCGGCTTCCAGTACCGCCGGATGCTTGTACAGGGCATCCTCGACCTCGATGGTGGAGATGTTCTCACCACCGGAAATGATGATGTCCTTGAGCCGGTCCTTGATCTCGACATAGCCGTCGGCGTGCCACACGGCCAGGTCACCTGTGTGGAACCAGCCGCCACGGAAGGCTTCGACGGTGGCTTCGGGGTTCTTCAGGTAGCCCTTCATCACCGTATTGCCGCGCATGAAGATTTCGCCAAGGGTATTGCCGTCGCGCGGCACCGGCTCGAGGGTTTGCGGGTCGGCGACCATCAGGCCGTCGAGGGTCGGGTAGCGCACGCCCTGGCGGGACTTGATCCGCGCGCGCTCTTCCAGCGCCAGTTCATCCCATTCGTCATGCCAGGCACACACGGTCACCGGGCCGTAGACCTCGGTCAGGCCGTAGGTGTGGGTGACCCGGATGCCCATCTCTTCCACGGCGCCGATGACCTTGGCGGGGGGCGCGGCGCCGGCGACCATGGCCTGCACCGGGTGCTCGATGGCCGCCTTGGCCGCCTCGGGCATGTTGACCAGGGCGTTGAGTACGATCGGCGCGCCGCACAGGTGGCTGACCCGGTGCTCGCGGATCAGGGTCAGGATCTTCTGCGGGTCGACCCGGCGCAGGAACACATGGGTGCCTGCCAGCGCGGTGATGGTCCATGGGTAGCACCAGCCGTTGCAGTGGAACATCGGCAGGGTCCACAGGTACACCGGGCGATGGCCCATGCCCCAGACCATCTGGTTGCCCAGGGCGTTCAGGTAAGCGCCACGGTGGTGGTAGACCACGCCCTTGGGGTTGCCGGTGGTGCCGGAGGTGTAGTTGAGCGAGATCGCCTGCCACTCGTCATCGGGCCACTCCCAGGCAAAGTCCGGGTCGCCCTCGGCGAGGAACGCCTCATAATCCAGTTCGCTGACCGCACGGCCTTCGCCATACTCCGGGTCATCTACATCCACCACCAATGGCGGGTGCTCGAGCAAGGCCAGGGCCGCCTCGATGACAGTGTGGAACTCGCGGTCGGTGATCAGCACCTTGGCCTCGCCATGCTGCAGCATGAAGGCGATGGCTTCGGCATCCAGGCGGACGTTCAGGGTGTTGAGCACGGCGCCGGTCATGGGCACGCCAAAATGGGCTTCGAGCATGGCCGGAATGTTGGGCAGCATCACCGCCACGGTGTCGCCACGACCGATACCCCGGCCCACCAGGGCGCTGGCCAGGCGCCGGCAGCGTTGGTAGGTCTGCTGCCAGTTGCGGCGGATGGCACCATGCACTACCGCCGGATAGTCGCCGTATACGGCAGCGGTGCGTTCGATGAAACTCAGCGGGGTGAGCGCGACATGGTTGACGGCAGCGGGCATCAGGCCCTGGGCATAGATCGACATGCGGTAATCCTGTAGGGGAGGCAGGCACAACCTGTGCGCTTGACCCCCGGTGGCTGATTGTTAGCTCTGTTCAGGGTGCAGGGACGCGGGCGGTGGGCCGCTCCCCCTTGTCGCAGTTTTACGCGAGTCGCTATGGTATTAGGAATATCGACTATAGCAATATAGTAAAACTACTATAACAACGAGCCGCCTACCGTGGACAAAACAGCCTATCCCTTGCTCGCCAAGGACCCACAACCCAGCCTGATGCTGGCTGGCGACGCCAGGCCGTTGGCACTCAACCCGGCACTGCAGGCCTGGGTCGATGAAGGCCCGGCACTGGCCAGCTGGCTGCCGGGCAACTGCACCGCCCTGGTGCGCGCCTGCCTGCGCCAGCGCCGGGCGATCGCCGATGTCGAGGTGCAAGTGGGCGAACGCATCGTGCTGTGGAGCTTCATCCCTGACGACCAGGGCCAGCAGGTGCTGGCGCGTTGCCGCGACGCCAGTGACGAGCGCCATGGCGCACGCGAGGCCAGCCGCGCCCGGCGTCTGTACCGGCTGATCATCGAGAACACCACCGACCTGATCTCCCGGCACAGCCCTGACGGCCGTTTCCTCGATGCCTCGCCGGCGGCATTCCGCCTGCTTGGCCTGTGGCCCGAGCAACTGCGCGGCATGGCCGTGCATACCTTGCTGCACCCACGCGAGCGCCGCCAGGTGCTGCGCCAGGCCGCCGCCGCCCTGGACCAGGACGGCTACCACACCATGACCTGCCGGGTGCGCCAGGCCGCAGGCGGCTACCGCTGGTTCGAAATCGCCAGCCGGGCCATCCGCGAAACCTACACCGGCGCCGTGGTGGAGGTGGTCAGCGTGTCTCGCGACATCACCCTGCGCATCGAAGCCCAGGAAAGCCTGGCGCACAGTGCCCGGTTGGCCACCTTGGGCGAGCTGGCTTCGGGCATCGCCCACGAGATCAACCAGCCGTTGGCTGCAGTGGTCAACTACGCCAACGCCAGCCAGCGCTACCTGCAGGGCCTGGAGCGCGACCCGCAGGCCCGCGAGCGGGTGGGGCAGGGCCTGCAGCGCATCAGCGAACAGGCCACCCATGCCGCCGAAGTGATCCGCCGCCTGCGCGCCTTCCTGCGCAAGGGGCCACGCCGCCTGCAGGCGCTGGACGTGGCCGAGGTGGCCGGCGAAGCCATGCGCCTGTGCGCCTGGGAGGCCGCACGTGACCAGGTGGTGGTCGAGCTGCGCATGAGCGCGCAGCTGCCCTTGGTGTATGCCGACCGGGTACTGCTGGAGCAGGTGCTGTTGAACCTGCTGCGCAACGCCATCGATGCCAACCGCGAGCAGCATGGCGAGCGGCCGTCACGTATCCTGCTTGGCGCCGCGCGCGATGGCGATGGCGTGCTGGTCGAGGTGGCCGACCAGGGCCCGGGCGTGGCGCCCGAGCGCCTGGATGAAATATTCACGCCGTTCACCACCAGCAAGGCCGACGGCCTGGGTCTTGGCCTGAGCATGAGCCGCAGCCTGATCGAGGGCTTTGGCGGCAACCTGTGGGCGCGAGCCGGTGACAATGGTGGTCTGGTACTGTGCTGCCGCCTGGCGGTCAGCAGGGGATAAGGGGAGATGGCGGTGCAAGCGAAAGTGTATGTGGTGGATGACGACCAGGGTATGCGCGACTCGACGGTGTGGCTGCTGCAGTCGGTGGGCTTGCAGGCCTTGCCGTTCGCCGGTGGGCAGGCGTTTCTCGACGCCTGCGTCGACGATGGGCCGGCTTGCGTGCTGCTGGATGTGCGCATGCCCGGGCTGGGCGGGTTGGCGGTGCAGCAGGCGATGCGCGAGCGTGGCCTTGGGTTGCCGGTGATCTTCGTCAGCGGCCATGCCGATGTGCCGATCGTGGTGCGGGCATTCAAGGCCGGCGCCTGCGACTTCATCGAAAAGCCCTACAACGACCAGTTGCTGCTCGACAGCGTACAGGCCGCGCTTGAGAACGCCGGGCGGGCACGCCAGGACGACCAGGCGCTCGCCCAGGTGCAGGCGCGCATCGACGGCCTGACCCCGCGCGAGCGTGACGTGTTCGTGCCGTTGGCCCAAGGGTTGAGCAACCGCGAGATTGCCGAGCAGCTGGGCGTGAGCGTGAAGACGGTGGACCTGTACCGGGGGCGAGTGATGAAGCGGTTGCAGGCCGATAGCCTGGCGGAGTTGGTGGGCATGGCCATAGCCTGCGGGGCGGTGGAGGCATTGGGCCTGCGATTGCGGCAGTGACAGCAGTCACAGTTCCCTGTGGGAGCGGGCGTGCCCGCGAAGCAGGCACCGCGGAGGATGGCACGGGCTTCGCCCGTGTTCGCGGGCATGCCCGCTCCCACAAGGGCGCGCAGGTTTTCAGGTGTGCTTAAGCAATTCATGAAATTTTACATAGCAACCTAATCAAAGCTTTGACATTCACTGCCTAGGCAGTAATATTTTTACACAATTACTCGAGCAGCCTCCGATGGCCCATTTCTCCCCCGAAAACTTCCAGACCTGCGCCATCGGCATGCTGCTTGGCCGTGCGGCGATCCTCAAGGACCGCATTCTCGACTGGCACCTCGAATCGGAAGGCGTCACCGCCGCGCAGTTCAAGGTGCTGATCATCGTCACCCAGTACCAGGTGAACACCCCGGCCGAACTGTGCCGTTACCTGGGCCTGGACAGCGGCTCGATGACCCGCATGCTCGACCGCCTCGAGCAGAAGGAGCTGATCGTGCGCAACCGCTGCGCCGACGACCGCCGCCAGGTGCGTCTGGCCCTTACCGCCGATGGCCAGCGCCTGGCTGACCGCCTGCCGGAAATCGGCGCGGCGGCCATGAACGAGTTGTGCGGCGCGCTGGCAGCCGAAGAGCTCCAGACCCTGGAAGGCCTGCTGGCCAAGGTCCTGCTCGCTGCCGGCGACCCGTTGACGATCCGCCGCTT
Source organism: Pseudomonas sp. B10(2017) (assembly GCF_002113295.1). NCBI lineage: Bacteria > Pseudomonadati > Pseudomonadota > Gammaproteobacteria > Pseudomonadales > Pseudomonadaceae > Pseudomonas > Pseudomonas sp. B10(2017). Next base: position 39,778 of record NZ_NEJU01000028.1, on the reverse strand, counting down.
CGGCGATCGTTGATCCCTGTCACGAATTATCCAAGGTATTGTCATGGCCACTCCCGCAGACACCCCGACTCCCTCCGCCGCGCCCGAACCGTCGCGCAAGCGCAAGGCCTGGCTGCTTGGCCTGCTATTGCTGCTGATCCTTGCCGGCGCCGGTGCCTGGGCCTGGTACAGCCTGGTCGGGCGCTGGCACGAAAGCACCGACGATGCCTACGTCAACGGCAACGTGGTGGAGATCACCCCGCTGGTCACCGGCACCGTCACCAGCATCGGTGCCGATGACGGCGACCTGGTCCACGCCGGCCAGGTACTGCTGCAATTCGACCCGGCCGACAGCCAGGTGGCTTTGCAGTCTGCCGAAGCCAGGCTGGCGCGCAGCGTGCGCCAGGTGCGCGGGTTGTACAGCAACGTCGACGCGCTCAAGGCCCAGCTGGAAACCCGCCAGGCCGAACTGCGCAAGGCCCGGCAGGACTTCAATCGGCGCAAGGTGCTGGCCGACAGCGGTGCGATTGCTGCCGAAGAGTTGTCCCATGCCCGCGATGACCTGAGCGTGGCCGAGGCCGCCGTCAACAGTGCGCGCCAGCAGCTCAGCACCAGCGCCGCGCTGGTCGACGACACCGTGGTGTCCTCGCACCCCGAGGTGATGGCCGCCGCCGCCGACCTGCGCCAGGCCTACCTCGACCACGCCCGCACCACCCTTGTGGCACCGGTCACCGGCTATGTTGCCAAGCGTACCGTGCAGCTGGGCCAGCGCCTGCAACCGGGCACCGCGACCATGGCAGTGATCCCGCTGGACCAGGTGTGGATCGACGCCAACTTCAAGGAAACCCAGCTGCGCGACATGCGTATCGGCCAGCCGGTGCAGATCAGCGCCGACCTGTACGGCAGCGAAGTCAGGTACAGCGGCACGGTCGACAGCCTAGGCGCCGGCACCGGCAGCGCCTTTGCCCTGTTGCCTGCGCAGAATGCCACCGGTAACTGGATCAAGATCGTCCAGCGCGTGCCGGTGCGCATCCACCTCAGCCCCGACCAGCTCAAGGACCACCCACTGCGTATCGGCCTGTCCACCGTGGTCGAGGTCGACCTGCACGACCAGAGCGGCCCGGCCTTGGCCCAGCAGCCACCACAGCAGGCCAGCTACACCACCCAGGTGTATGACCGCCAGCTGGTCGAAGCCGACAACCTGATTGCCCGGTTGATCCACGAAAACAGCGCAACCGGCAAGACGGCCCAGCGATGAGCAACAACGCTGCTGCCCAGTTCACGCCGCCGAGCCTGCTGCTGACCACCATCGGCCTGTCACTGGCGACGTTCATGCAGGTGCTCGACACCACCATCGCCAACGTGGCCTTGCCGACTATTTCCGGCAACCTGGGGGTGAGCTACGAGCAGGGCACCTGGGTCATCACCTCGTTCGCGGTGAGCAACGCCATCGCCTTGCCGCTGACCGGCTGGCTCAGCCGGCGGTTTGGCGAGGTGAAGCTGTTCATCTGGGCCACGCTGCTGTTCGTGCTGGCCTCGTTCCTGTGCGGTATTGCCCAGTCGATGCCGGAGCTGGTCGGTTTTCGCGTGCTGCAGGGCGTGGTGGCCGGGCCGTTGTACCCGATGACCCAGACCTTGCTGATCGCGGTCTACCCGCCGGCCAAGCGCGGCATGGCCCTGGCGCTGCTGGCGATGGTCACGGTGGTGGCGCCGATTGCCGGGCCGATTCTCGGGGGCTGGATCACCGACAGCTACAGCTGGCCGTGGATCTTCTTCATCAACGTGCCCATCGGCCTGTTCGCCGCCGCCGTGGTGCGCCAGCAGATGCGCACCCGGCCGGTGGTCACCAGCCGCCAGCCGATGGACTACATCGGCCTGCTGACGCTGGTCATCGGCGTTGGTGCGTTGCAGGTGGTGTTGGACAAAGGCAATGACCTGGACTGGTTCGAGTCGTCGTTCATCATTGTCGGCAGCCTGATCTCGCTGGTGTTCCTGGCGGTGTTCGTGATCTGGGAACTGACCGACCGTCACCCGGTGGTCAACCTGCGCCTGTTCGCGCACCGCAACTTCCGCGTCGGCACCATCGTGCTGGTGGGGGGCTATGCCGGGTTCTTCGGCATCAACCTGATCCTGCCGCAGTGGCTGCAGACGCAGATGGGCTACACCGCTACCTGGGCCGGCCTGGCGGTGGCGCCGATCGGCCTGTTGCCGGTGCTGATGTCGCCGTTCGTGGGCAAGTACGCGCACCGCTTCGACCTGCGTGTGCTGGCCGGGCTGGCGTTCCTGGCGATCGGCAGCAGCTGCTACATGCGTGCCGGGTTCACCAGCGAGGTGGACTTCCAGCATGTGGCGCTGGTGCAGCTGTTCATGGGCATTGGCGTGGCGCTGTTCTTTATGCCGACCTTGAGCATCCTGCTGTCCGACCTGCCACCGCAGCAGATTGCCGATGGCTCGGGCCTGGCAACTTTCCTGCGTACCTTGGGCGGCAGTTTCGCAGCGTCGCTGACCACCTGGATCTGGATTCGCCGGGCGGACCAGCACCATGCCTACCTGAGCGAGCACATCAGCCAGTTCGACCCGGCCACGCGGCATACCCTCGAGCAGCTGGGTGGGGCCAGCCCGCAGAGCTATGCGCAGCTGGAGCAGATACTCAACGGGCAGGCGTACATGATGTCGACGGTGGACTACTTCACCCTGATGACCTGGGTGTTTGCCGGGTTGATCCTGCTGGTGTGGTTTGCCAAACCGCCCTTTACAGCCAAGGCCGGGCCGGCGTCGGCAGGGCATTGAGCCGGGCCAGAACAAGGCCCGGGCTCTAGCCCTTGCCAAATGCCATGTCAGGCACTCGCTGCTGTGTACCAGGGCCGCTGCATGCGCAGCACCAACCGGTCTATTTGCGGCACCAGCAGGTTGCCGGCCAGCACGGCGAAGCAGAGGCCATCGGCATACAGCCCGAATTCGCGAATCAGCTCGGTCAGCGTGCCGACGGTGACGCCGAAGAGAATGCGACCGGCGCGGGTATCGGGGCTGGTTACCGGATCGGTGGCGATGAAGAAGGCGGTGAAGAGATAGCCGCCTAGGCTGAGGTTATACACGGCTTCCTGAAAGCTGTGGCCGGCAGCCATGCACAGCAATACCGTGCTCGCTATCATCGCCAGCGGAATCTCGACCCGGATCACCCGCAGCGAAGCCAGCAGCAAACCGCCGGCAATGTAGCCGAACCCCGACAGGTTGTGGGTGACATGGGTGAACTCGTTCTGCGCCAGCTGAGTGGCGCCAGCGAACGCATCGAGATCCAGGCGCGGCACCAACTGTAGCTGTTGCAGCAGAACTGCCTTGGCATCCAGGGCTGCGGTCCAGGGGGCATGGTTCGATGGCGCGGGGTACAACTGCTGGTAAAAGCAGATGGCAACGATCCCCAGGCCAACCATGGCAGGGTTGAGGCGGTTGCGACCAAGGCCTCCACTGGCGTGCTTGCACAGTGCGAGCGCGGCAAAGCTGGCCAGGGCGATCATCCATAACGGCACCATCAGCGGCAATGCCCGCGCCAGTATCAGGCCCAGCACCAGCCAGCTGAGGTCGCTCAAACCCTCGCGTACGGCATGCCCGCGCAGGCGCAGCAGGGCGGCTTCGAAGCCCAGGGCGAACAGCACGCACCAGAAGGCCTGCAACCAGACCACGACGCCGAATTGCCAGGCATACAGGCCGGTGCCCGGCAGCAGGCACAGGACGACCAGCAGCATCACCGTGCGCAGCCGTTGCGGGGTGGGGTGGCGTACCAGGCTCATGCGCGGACCTCCGTCTTGCTCTGGCGGAAGCGTTCGCGCAGCGGGATATTGCTTGGGCAGATGCTGCTGCAGCTGCCGCATTCGATGCAGGCGTCCAGGCGCAGTTCCTGCAGGCTGGCCTTGTCCTGGCGTTCGGCGGCAGCATAGAGGTCCAGCGGCCTGAGCGACATCGGGCAGACATCCACGCAGCGCGTGCAGCGAATGCAACTGCTGGCGGGGCGAGCCGCTGGCAGGTAGCGCTCGGCGCCGAATATCAGGCAGCTGCTGGTCTTGCTGACGAAGGCGTTGGCGTCTGGTAGTGGCTGGCCCATCATCGGGCCGCCGACCTGGGTCAGCTGCCCAGTGGGGGACGCGCCAGCAATCGCGCGCAGTTCACTGACCGGGTAACCCACTGGCACCCGCACATTGCCTGGACGCTCGCAGTCACCGGTCAGCGTCAGCACGCGGCTGGTCAGTGGTTCGCCATGGAAGACGGCCCGGCCCAGTGCGTAGAGCGTTGCGACATTCAGCGCCAGCACGCCGATATCGGCAGGCCGGCTCCCCGGGGCCAGATTGCGGCCACTGAGGCTCTTGATCATCAGTGGTTGCCCACCTGCCGGGTAACGCTCCGGAAGTGGACAAATCTCGACCCGGGTACGCGCCTGGCGAGCGGCGGCACGTAGCGTGGCCATCGCTTCCGGCTTGTTGGTTTCTATGCCGAAACGGGTTGCCGTTATTCCAAGCAGTGCGGCGACATAGTCGGCGGCCTCGATCAACGCTTCGGCATTCTCGCGCATGAGGCGGTCATCGCAGGTAAGGAACGGCTCGCACTCGGCACCGTTGATCAGCAGCAGGTCGGGCTGCCGGGCGCCGGCCAGCTTGAGGGCTGTCGGGAAACCCGCACCACCCAGGCCGACTATGCCCATCTGCAATGCACGCTCGACCAGCGCATCTGGCGTTTGCGGCAGGCCCGGTGCCGGGCGTTCGATGCACTCATCCAGGCCATCTGCGTTCAGGATGACGGCCATGACCGGCTCGGCCGAGTCGGCCGCGAAGACGTGATCGATCCGTTCCACGGTGCCGGAGGTACTGGCATGCACCCAAGCGGTGGTGTTGTCGCCAATACCGATCACTTCGCCCTTGCGCACATGCTGCCCCGGCTGCACGCAAGGCTGGACAAACCGCCGACCCCGCCCGAGCGGGATCGCCAGCTGGATCTTTCCGACCGCGACCGGGGCAACTGGCGTGGCGTTGGACAGTTCCTTGTATCCCCTGAGCTCGATCCCTCCGTGCCAACTACGCTGAGAAGACGAGGCGATTGCCAGCAGACGGCGCCAGAAAGGCTTCTGTTGCGGCTGACGCTGGGCGCGGATGCGGCTCTGCAGGCGTTCGACGCTCTGCAACGAATGGCTAGACATTGACTGTCCTCCAATTTTTGGGCAAAGGACGCCCCTATGCGCTTATGCACATGATGGTTTTGTAAATTCCGGGACGTTAAGCGGAAAGGGAGGGGGGATGATTGATCACCCGCGCAGATAAGAGTGCTCGAGGAGGATTTTGTTCGGTTTTTGACCAGGTTTGCTGATGAACGGTAGGCCAATTGCCATCTCGCAATTCTGGTGAAATAACCTGTGCCGCGAACGGGCGGCCAGAGTCGGCGAGGTGTCGAATGATGCGCGCGAGTCTGCTGGTCATGCTGGTGACGCTGCTGTGTGGCTGCGGCGAAAGGATCGAACGCTTTGGCGGGCCGACCATGGGCAGCACTTATTCGGTCCAGTACGTACCCACCGCGCAGGCGCCCGCCGCGCAGCAGGTAAAGAGTGAAGTCGAGATGATTCTCGAGGCGCTCGACAAGCAGTTTTCCAACTGGCGCGGCGACTCCGTGGTTTCCCGCTTCAACGCTCTGCCGGCCGGCGCCTGTCAGGCAGTGCCGGAAGAGATGCAGCACTTGCTGGCGTACGGTGTTTCTCTGTTCCGCGAAAGCGGCGGGGCCTTCGACCTGACGGTTTTGCCATTGATGAACCTCTGGGGCTTTGGCCCGCAGTCACGAGGCAGGCAAGTGCCAGATTCCAGCACGCTGGCGCGTGAGCAGGCACGGGTAGGCCTGCAGCATTTGCACCTGCATGGAGAAAAGCTGTGCAAGGATGTGGCGGCCCAGTTGGATTTCGACAGCATGCTCGCCGGTTATGCAGTGGACCGGGTTGGTGACAGGCTTACGGCGTTGGGTATCCAGGCCTATCTGGTCGAGATCACCGGCGAACTCAAGGGGGTCGGCCGCAAGCCGGATGGCGCGCCCTGGCGTATTGCCCTCGAAGTACCAAGTGGCGAGGGCGAGCAGCAAGTGGAGCGCGCCATCGCCCTGGATGGCTACGGTGTTGCCACCGCCGGCGATTACCGCAACTATTTCGAGGAAGGTGGCCAGCGCTATTCGCATACCTTCGATCCACGTGTCGGCAAGCCGGTCAAGCACGCGCTGGCGGCAGTGTCGGTGGTCGACCCTTCCGTGCTGCGTGCCGATGCCCTGGATACGCTGTTGATGGTGCTCGGCCCGGAGGAAGGCTATGCCTTCGCCGAGCGGCATGAAATAGCTGCCTATTTCATCATGCACCAGGGGCTGGGTTTCGTTGCGCGGGCGACACCGCGATTCGAGACGTTGTTTCCCCGGCAGGGCAAGCCCAGGCAGTAAAAGGAAAGGTCATTCCCACGCGCAGCCTTTTCCCCTATTGTCGAAGCTCCCTTTCCAAACGATTGGCAGATCCATGGAGAAAGTCCTCGTCATCACCGGTGCCAGCCGCGGCATCGGCGCCGCCACGGCACTGCTGGCCGCCCGCCAGGGCTATCGCATCTGCATCAACTATCACACCGACGATCAAGCCGCCGATGACATCCTTGAACAGGTCCGCGCCTTGGGCGCCGAGGCTATCGCCGTACGCGCCGACGCCAGTGTCGAGGATGAGGTCATCCGGCTGTTCCAGCGCGTGGACGAAGAACTCGGCCCGGTCACCGCACTGGTCAACAACGCAGGTACCATCGGCCAGCAAAGCCGGGTCGAGGACATGTCCGAATTCCGTCTGCTCAAGGTCATGAAGACCAATGTCGTCGGCCCCATGCTCTGTACCAAGCACGCACTGCTGCGCATGGCGCGCCGGCACGGCGGGCAGGGCGGGGCCATCGTCAACGTGTCGTCGGTGGCCGCACGCCTGGGCTCGCCCAACGAATACGTGGACTATGCCGCTTCCAAGGGCGCCCTCGACACCTTCACCATTGGCCTGGCAAAGGAAGTGGCAGGCGAGGGTGTGCGGGTCAATGGTGTGCGGCCAGGCTACATCCATACCGGGTTCCACGCGCTGTCGGGCGACCCCGACCGGGTAAGCAAGCTCGAGCCCGGCTTGCCCATGGGCCGCGGCGGGCGCCCCGAGGAAGTGGCCGAGGCCATCCTCTGGCTGCTCTCGGACAAAGCCTCGTACTCCACCGGCAGCTTCATCGACCTGGGCGGCGGGCGCTGAGCGCGCCGCTCAATCCTCCAGCAGCGCGCGTATTCGGTCGGCCAGCACTGCCAGCTCGAACGGTTTGGTCAGTACCTGAGTACCTTGCAGCAACTGGCCGTCACTGAGCGCCGCACTTTCGTCGTAGCCGGTGATGAACAGCACCCTGAGGCCGGGGTGGCGCTCGCGGCAACGTTCAGCCAACTGGCGGCCATTCAGGCCGCCGGGCAGGCCGATATCGCTCAACAGCAGGTCTGGCCGCTCGCCATCTTGCAGGTAAGCGAGGGCGGCCGGGCCGTTCTCGAATGCATCGACCCGATAACCCAGTTCTTCCAGCACCTCGCAGACGACCACGCGCAAGGCGGCGTGGTCTTCGACCAGCAGGATACGCTGCGTGGCGCTGCTGCTTTTTTCCAGCAATGTGCGCGCTGGCCTGGAAGCGGGGGCTGCGGGGGGCTGGTGGTGGCGGGGAAGCAGCAGCTCGATGCGGGTGCCTTCGCCAAGTGTCGACAACACCCGTAGCTGCCCGCCCGACTGGCGTACGAAACCGTAGGCCATCGACAAGCCCAGGCCGGTGCCCTGGCCCATCGGCTTGGTGGTAAAGAACGGGTCGACGGCGCGTTCGGCCACCTCCGCCGACATGCCGTTGCCGTTGTCGCTGATGCACAGCCGTACGTATTCACCAGCTGGCAGTTCCAGTGCACGGGCTTGCTGGTCGTCGAGCTGCAGGTTGTCACCGAGGATATCGATCACGCCGCCGGCGGGCATGGCATCGCGGGCATTGATGCACACGTTGAGCAGGGCGCTTTCCAGTTGCGGCGGGTCGATGAAGGTCGGCCACAGCTGGCAGGGGAAATGGCTGGTCAGGGTGATGGAGGGGCCGATGGTGCGGCGCAACAGCTCTTCCATGCCGCTCACCAGCGTGGCCACCTGCGTGGAGCAGGGCTGCAGGGTCTGCTGACGGGAAAATGCCAGCAGCCGGTGTACCAGCGAAGAGGCCCGCTGCGCCGAGTCGCTGGACAGCTTCAGCAACGGCTCCAGGGCGTCGAAACGGGATTGCTCCAGGCGTTGGCGCATCAGCTCCTGGGCACTGAGGATGCCGCCCAGCAGGTTGTTGAAGTCGTGGGCGATGCCGCCACTGAGCTGGCCGATCGCTTCCATCTTCTGTGCCTGGCGCAGGGCCGCCTCGGCCTTGGCCTGTTCTGCCAGTGCCGTGTTGACTCGTTGTTCCAGCTCCTCGTTCAGGCGCCGCAGGGCCTCCTCTGCCCGTCGGCGTGCGGTGACGTCCTTGAACAGTACCGCCACCTGGCGCTTTTCGGCAGGCTCTACGCGGAAGGTGGTCACCGACAACACATGGCCGGTGGCGACCAGCTCCTGCTCGAAATGCAGCGGCTCGCCCGTGCGCAGCACCGCGCCATAACGAGCGACCCAATCGTCGGCCTCATCGGGCACCATCTCGCGCAGTTTCTGCCCGACCACGTTGGGGATGCCGGCGTGCTTGGCATAGGCCGCATTGGCCAGCACATGCACATAGTCGCTCAGCGGGCCGTGCGGGCCATCGAAGAACTCGATGATGCAGAAGCCTTCGTCCATGGTGTCGAACAGCGAGCGGTAGAAGTTATGGTCGTGTTGCTGATGGCTTGCCAGGCGGGCTTCCAGCAGCGCGTTCTGTTGCTGCAGGGCTTCGACTTGTTGGCGCAGTGAAAGCAGGTCGCGGGAGGGCATGCCGACGTCCGACAGTGGATGAAGCCCAGACTTTAGCGTGTTCGGCAACAGGCGAATAGCCAGTCAACGCGGGTGTGGCGCAATGCCCAGCAGCCGCTCGATCCGTTCGCCAAGGGTGCTCAGGTCGAAGGGTTTGTGCAGCAGTTCGGTGCGCCTGTCGGGCCGGGCAAAGTGCATCGTATCGGCAGCGTCGTAGCCGGTAATCAGCAATACCGGGGCATGCTCCACAAGGTTTTGGTAGGCCTCTGCGAGCTGATAACCGTCAACCCGCCCAGGCAGGCCGACATCGGTAATCAGCAAGTCCGGTGGCGGCCCTTCCTTCAACGATTCAAGCGCCGGGTGGCCGCCCTCGAATGCCTGCACCTGGTGGCCCAGCTCCGTCAGCACTTCGACCAGCACCAGGCGCAAGGCCGGTTGGTCTTCCACCAGCATGATCCGGCACCCGCGCGCCTGCAGGGGCGCGGTGGCGGATGTTGCTGGCTCGTCGTGGCAGGTTGCGGGAGCGCTCCGGTCCCGGGGCAGGTACAGGTGAACGCAAGTGCCTTGCCCGATGACGCTGTCGATCAGCAGCTGGCCCCCGGACTGGCGAACAAAGCCATAGACCATGGACAATCCCAGGCCAGTGCCCTGGCCCAGTGGCTTGGTGGTGAAGAAGGGTTCGAGGGCGCGTTGCAGCACCTCACTGGACATGCCCACGCCAGTGTCCTCGACTCGAATGTGCAGGTAGTGGCCTGGCGGCAGGTCCAAGCGCTTGGCGTCGGCCGCTTCGAGATCGGCGTTTTCGCAGCCGATCCGCAAGGTGCCGCCCAGCGGCATGGCGTCACGTGCGTTGATGCACAGGTTGAGCAGGGCGTTCTCCAGCTGTTGCGGGTCGATGCGGATCGACCATTGTGCAGCCAGCGTGCGGTCCTGGAAGTCGATGTGACGGCCGGTCGAGCTGCGGATCAGGTCATGCATGTCGGCAACCAGTCGCTGCACGTCCACCGCCTGTGGCATCAGCGTCTGCTGACGCGAAAAGGCCAGTAACCGCTGCACCAGGGCTGAGGCGCGCAGTGCGTTGCTACGGCCGAGCTCAAGCATGCGGGCGGTGTCGGCAAGGCGTTGCTGGCTCAGGCGTTGCTCTGCCAGCTCCAGTGCGCCAAGCAGGCTACCCAGCAAATTGTTGAAGTCGTGGGCGATGCCACCGGTCAACTGGCCGACCGCCTCCATTTTCTGCGAGTGACGCAGGGCTTCTTCGGCCTGGCGCAGGCGCTCCTGCTCGGCCGTGCGCTTGGTGATGTCATAGGCAAACAGATACCCGCCCTGGACTTGCTGTTGCGCATCGTGCAACGGGTGGTAGCGAATCTCGTAGTGGCGGGGGGCGTCGGGCGGGCCGAGGGTGATGGTGTCGATGAAGGCTTCGCCGGCCAGCACGCGTGGCCACACCGGTGCCAGGCGGCCCATGATGTCAGGCTGGTTGATCAGGAACTGTGGCACGTAATCGCCGATCTGCGGCACGAAGCCACGGTAACGCTCGAAGGTTTCCCGGGCCATGCGGTTGATCGCTATCAGGCGCATGCTGCGGTCGGCAGCAAACACGTTGGCCAGGCTGTTGTCGAGCAGCTCGCCCAGCAGCTGGATATGGGCCTGTACCGTGTCGTCGCGCTTGGCCAGGCGAGCTTCCAGTTCTGCGACACGCGCTTGCAGCTGTGCCAATGAAGGGAGCGAATCTGCTTGCATGGCGAGGGCCCGGTGAGCGTATCGGGCAACTATAGTCGCCCACCGGGGCAGCAGCCATCAGAACGAGCGGATGATCCGCCCCAGGGTTTCCATGGCCTGTTCGGCATCCTCGTGCCAGGGGCTGCCGTAGTTCAGGCGGATGCAGTTGCCGAAGCGCCGGGTGGGCGAGAAGATCGGCCCGGGGGCGATGCTGATGCCTTGGGCCAGGGCCATGTGGAACAACTTGAGGGCGTCCATCTGTTCGGGCAGCTCCAGCCACAGGAAGTAGCCGCCGGACGGTTGGCTGACCCGCGTCTGCGCCGGGAAATGCCGGGCAATGGCCGCCAGCATGTTGGCCTGCTGGCCTTCCAGGGCATAGCGCAGTTTGCGCAGGTGGCGGTCGTAGCCACCGTGCTGCAGGTAGTCGGCGATGGCCGCCTGGGCCGGCATCGAGGCGCACAGCGAGGTCATCAGCTTGAGCCGTTCGATCTTCTGCGCAAAGCGCCCGGCTGCCACCCAGCCGATGCGGTAGCCGGGTGCCAGGCTCTTGGCGAACGAGCCGCAGTGCATCACCAGGCCCTGGGTGTCGAAGGCCTTGGCCGGTTTGGGTGCCTGTTGCGAGTAGTACAGTTCGGCGTACACATCGTCTTCGATCAATGGCACCTGATGACGCGCCAGCAGCTCTACCAGTGCCTGCTTTTTCGCTTCCGGCATGCTGGCACCCACCGGGTTCTGGAAGTTGGTCATGCACCACACGGCCTTGACCGGGTGCTTCTCCAGCGTTTGCGCCAGCACACCCAGGTCCATGCCTTCACGCGGGTGCACAGGGATTTCCACGGCCTTGAGCTTGAGCCGCTCCAGTACCTGCAGGCAGGCATAGAAGGCGGGGGCTTCGATGGCCACCAGGTCGCCGGGCTGGGTGACGGCCTGCAGGCACAGGTTCAAGGCTTCCAGCGCGCCGTTGGTGATCAGCAGCTCCTCCATCGGCAGCATCAGCCCGCCGACCATGTAGCGCAGGGCAATCTGCCTGCGCAGCTGCGGGTTGCCGGGTGACAGGTCGGTCACCACCATGCGCGGGTCCATGCTGCGGCTGGCGCTGGCCAGCGAGCGCGCCAGGCGTTGCAGCGGAAACAGCTCGGGGCTGGGGAAGGCCGAGCCGAACGGCACGGTGTTTGGGTCCTTGATCGAGTCGAGGATCGAGAACACCAGCGCGCTGACGTCGACGTCGGTGGATTCGCTGACCGGCTGCAAGGCCTGCGGCTCGCTGAACTGGCGCGGGGCGTGGGCGTTGACGAAATAGCCCGAGCGCGGCCGGGCACGGATCAACCCGCGCCGCTCCAGCAGGTAGTAGGCCTGGAACACCGTGGACGGGCTGACCCCGTGGGTCTGGCTGGCATAGCGCACCGAGGGTACGCGCTGGCCGGGGCCCAGCACCCCGGAGCGGATCAGTTCGGCGATGTCGTCGGCAAAGCGTTCGTAGCGTTTCATTCTGGCCTTCTGTCGAAGCCTGGCAGGCAAGGTGGAATCAGTGTAAGGGATCAACGGTTCATCGGTGCGACGAAGCGGCTGTGGGCCACGCTGCGGATGCTGGGGTCGTCGCGCTCGCTGATTTCAAAGCTCAGCGTCTGCGAGCTGCTGGCCGGGCGCTCGGCGAGCATCGCCACCGACACCGGCAGTTCACTCATTTCACCGGCCGGGATCATGAATGAGGTCTTGCCTTGCAGGCTGAAGCCGTCGGCGTCCAGCAGGCGCAGCTCGTAGTGCCGGGTGCTTTCGGTCTTGTTGATGACCTTGAGCAGGTAGATGTTCTCGATCTGGCCCTGGGCATTCTCGCGGAACAGGCCGCGGTCCTTGATCACGTCCAGCGACACCATCGGGCGCAGCTGCAAGGCCACCACCAGCGCCGCGATCATCACCCCCAGCGCGGCAGCGTAGCCCAGCAGGCGCGGGCGCAGCCAATGGGTGGTGCCACCTTGCAGGCTGCGTTCGGACTTGTAGCCGATCAGGCCACGGGCGTAGCCCATCTTGTCCATTACCCCGTCACAGGCATCGATGCATGCCGCGCAACCGATGCACGCCATTTGCAGGCCATCGCGGATATCGATGCCGGTGGGGCATACCTGCACGCACAAGGTGCAGTCGATGCAGTCGCCCAGGCCCTGGGCGCGGAGGTCACTGCCTTTCTTGCGCGGGCCACGGGCTTCACCGCGACGCGGATCATAGGCGACCGCCAGGGTGTCCTTGTCGAACATCACGCTCTGGAAGCGCGCATAGGGGCACATGTGCAGGCACACCGCTTCGCGCAGTAGGCCGGCATTGACGTAGGTGGCGGCGGTGAAGAACAGCACCCAGAACAGCGCCACGCCGCCCAGTTGCAAGGTGAACAGTTCTGCCGCCAGGGGGCGGATCGGGGTGAAGTAGCCGACGAAGGTCAGCCCGGTGAGCACGCCAATGCCCAACCACAGGCTGTGCTTCAGCGTGCGACGAGCCAGTTTGTTCAGGCTCCAGGGCGCGGCGGCCAGCTTGATGCGCTGGTTGCGGTCGCCCTCGGTGACCTTTTCGCACCACATGAACAGCCAGGTCCAGGTGCTTTGCGGGCAACTGTAGCCGCACCACACGCGGCCGGCATACACGGTGATGGCGAACAGGCCGAAGGCGCAGATGATCAGCAGCGCCGACAGCAGGATGAAGTCCTGCGGCCAGAAGGTGGCGCCGAAGATGTGGAACTTGCTGTTGCCAAGGTCCCACAGCACGGCCTGGCGGCCGTTCCAGTTCAGCCAGGCGGTGCCGAAGAACAGTACGAACAGGGCGCCGGCGAAGCCGATGCGCAGGTTGCGGTACAGCCCGGTGAAGCTGCGGGTATGGATACCATTGTCGGCGCGTCGCGGCAGGGGGCTGGCTGGGGCGGTGGCGATCTCTGTGAAAGGGATTCTATCGTTCATGGCTCGGTGCTCATCAGGCCTCGATCAGGCATGAGCACTATGGCCCTGAGGCTGTTATCAGCACAGGCTCAGATTTTGCGATAAAAACCGTATCAGATTTCCGGGCGGGCCCCGCCAGGCCTCAGATTACCGAGCCTGGAGTGCTGGCCTTCAGATGCCTGCGGCTATCCACCGCACCCGCCACGGTCAGTGCATCGGCCTCGGCTTCAGTGATGGGCACACGCTGGCCGGCGAGCAAGGCCACGGACATGCGCAGCTGTTCGTCGGTGACGATTTCGATGGACGGGCCATCACCCTCGATGCGCAGGTCTTCGCTGATGAGGGTGCAGCGGCGGGTGGTTTCATCGATTTCAACGGGCATGGGGTGGTCCTCCTGGGGGTGGTTACAGGGTGGACCACAGGGGGACGGCGGTTTCTGCATCAGGAAGCTGAGCGGCACTTTGCGCTGTGTTCATAGGTCAGTCTTTGTAGATGGCAGGCCCGGCTTCTTCGCGGGTAAACCCGCTCCCACAGGGATCGGAACACCTGTGGGGGCGGGTTTACCCGCGAAGAGGCCGGCCCTGACAACACAATGCTAAGCATGGAACAACGCAATGGACCTCATCTGGCAAGCAATCCAGGCCGAATTTGCCGATATCACCGACCAGCGCGAGGTCACGCGAATCCTCGTACGCCTGCTGATGGCAGCCCTGCTCGGCGCCGTGCTGGGCTTCGAGCGTGAGCACAAGGGCAAGGCCGCCGGGGTGCGTACGCATATGCTGGTTTCGCTGGGCGCCGCGCTGTTCGTGCTGGCACCGAGCATGGCCGGGGCCGATGAGCAGGCGCTGAGCCGGGTGATCCAGGGCATTGTCGCCGGTATCGGTTTTCTGGGTGCGGGCACCATTCTCAAGGGCAACGGCCAGGACGCCAGCCATGTGAAGGGCCTGACCACTGCCGCCGGGTTGTGGATGACCGCCGCCATCGGTACGGCAGCCGGTATGGGCCGCGAAGCCACGGCGTTGATCAGCACGATACTGGCCCTGCTGGTGCTGGGCACGATGCCGTTGCTGGTGGACAAGCTCGAGGGGCAGGATGAGGGAAAGCAGGAGGAGGAAGAGGGCAGGAAGCACTGAGGGGAGCCGAAGCTCCCCCCAAAGCGTTGTTGCCTGCTCTTTTTTTATTATTGGGACCGGCCTTTTGTTGTTTTTGTCAGCCTGTCCTGTTGTTGCGGGCGACCCCCATGCGGGGTCAAGAGCAAACGTATTTTTTTGAGCGCTGACCTGCCTTCATCATTGCTGATCCGAACCTGGCTGCCGCTACCTGAAGGTAGTTTTATTGTTCTGTGCCAGACCGCGGGGCGTACCCCTGAAAAGCGTGTCGACTCCAAAAAAATCTGCTTGCTACGCCTCTGCCGTGTTGTTCTTGTTATGTCAGAGCCGTTACCTGTTGTTTTTATTGGGTGTCACATTCTTTTTGTTGTTGTACCAGAGATATAGCAGGGTGCGTGCCAACTTTTTAAAACCCTTTTAAATCAAGCGTTTGGCGATTTTTGTCGAAATCGACCGGCCTGAAATTCTGCCGATTTGTTTCCCTGTTACCCGATTTTTTGCTGCAAAACGTGGGGGCGGTAACACTCACCCACACCAATGTGACACCCGTATGACTTATTGCGCGCTACGCGCCCGCGCTACCCGCGACCCGTTGTCGCGGCCCAGCACGCTGCTGATGCGGCGGCCGGCGGTGATCAGCCGCTCAAGGTCAATGCCGGTTTCAATGCCCAGCCCTTGCAGCAGGTACACCACGTCTTCACTGGCGATATTGCCGGTAGCACCTTTGGCATAGGGGCAGCCGCCCAGCCCGGCCACCGAACTGTCGAACACGCTGATGCCTTCGAGCAGGCTGGCATACACATTGGCCAGGGCCTGGCCATAGGTATCGTGGAAGTGACCGGCCAGTTGCTCGCGCGGTACCTGTGCCGCGACCACCTCGAACAGGCGTCGGGTTTCGCCGGCGGTACCGGTGCCGATGGTGTCGCCCAGCGATACCTCGTAGCAGCCCATGTCGTGCAGGGCACGGGCTACCGGGGCGACCTGCTCGGCGCTGACCTTGCCTTCATAGGGGCAGCCGAGCACGCACGACACATAGCCGCGCACGCGCACACCGTGGTTGCGCGCGGCTTCCATGATCGGCTCGAAGCGCTTGAGGCTGTCGCTGATCGAGCAGTTGATGTTGCGTTGCGAGAAGGCTTCGGAAGCGGCCGCGAACACCGCCACCTCCTTCACGCCGGCGGCCAGGGCGTCCTCGAAACCGCGCAAGTTGGGGGCCAGCGCTGCATAGGTGACCCCCGGGCGCTGGTGGATGCCGGCGAACACTTCGGCGGAGCCGGCCATCTGCGGCACCCACTTGGGCGAGACGAAACTGCCCACTTCGATATAGGCCAGGCCCGCTTCGGTGAGATCGTCCACCAGGCGCACCTTGTCGGCGACGCTGATGGGCTGGGCTTCGTTCTGCAGGCCGTCGCGGGGGCCTACTTCGACCAGGCGGACGTGTTTGGGCAAAGGCATGGCGGGTTTCCTGTGGCGTTCAGCGGTTGTCTTTGTTGTTCAGGGTGGCGGCCAGGGCTTGTTCGCAGCGCTCCTGGGCGGTGTCCAGCTCCAGCTGCATCTGGTGGATGTCGAGCATCTGCTGTTCCAGCTGGGCGCGGCGCTCGGCGATTTTCGCCAGCATGCTGTTGAGCTGCTTGAGGTTGCCGCTGGAGGGGTCGTACAGCTCGATCAGCTCACGGCATTCGGCCAGCGAAAAGCCGATGCGCTTGCCGCGCAGGATGAGCTTCAGGCTGACCTTGTCACGCGCCGAATAGATACGCTCCAGGCCGCGGCGCTCGGGGCTCAGCAGGCCCTGTTCCTCATAGAAGCGGATGGCGCGGGTGGTGATGTCCAGTTCGCGGGACAGGTCGGAAATGCTGTAGGTCTGGGTGCTCATGCTGGGGCTCGGCGTGGGGTATGCGGGTATCCTGAGGGTAGGTTGACGTATACGTCAAGCAGGGGCGCGAGATGGGTGCTGCCTGTGCCGGCCTCTTCGCGGGTAAACCCGCTCCCACAGGAAGTGCACAGGTCTTGAGGGCTGCGCAGTCACTGTGGGAGCGGGCAAGCCCGCGAAGAGGCCAGCACGGGCGAAAAAATTACTCAGACAAACCCGACCTGCGATACCCATTCGGTGTCTGTCCACTCAACCGCTTGAACCACCGGGCAAAATAGGTGGGGTCGGTAAACCCCAGGCTATCCGACAACTGCCCGATGCTCATCCGCGTATAGATCAGGTTGCGCCGCGCCTCCAGCAGCAAGCGCTGGTGCACCACCTGCAGCGCGGTCTGCCCACTCAGCGCCCGGCACAGCTGGTTCAACTGCAAACTCGGAATATTCAGCCGCGCGGCAAAGTCCTCCACCGACAGGTGCTCACGGTAATGCGCCTCGACCAGGCGCAGGTACTGCCCCAGCAACTGGCGGTCACGTTCATCGCGGTTGCGCGGTGCCTGACCCAGCTGCTGGCGGCGGCTGATCCACACCATCAGCGCCGTCACCAGCGCCTCGAGCAGTGCCGCCCGCGCCGGGGCATTGCCCTGGTATTCCTGCTGCAGGGTTTCGATCAGGCTGCGCAAGCGCACCCGGTCCCGACCAAGCGGGTAACACGCCGCCTTCGCCAGCACCGCCAGCGGCGCGCCCAGGCGCTGCTCCAGGTCGGCCACCAGTGCCGTGCCAAAGGTCAGCACATGCCCCTGGATATCGGCGCTGAAGCGAAAGCCGTGCACGGTCATCGGCGGCACTACCTGGATTGCCGCTTCGCTGATGATGCTGCGCACCCCCTCGACCTCCACCTCGGCTCGGCCGCGTTGCACATACAGCAACTGGAACAGCTCGGCGTGCTGGTGCGGCTTGATTTCCCAATGGTGCAAACGGCTACGCGCCGGGATCGACTCGCAGTGCAGCAGGTCGGTGCCGGGCCAGGCCTGGTTTTCGCCATACAGCTTGAACAAGGGGACGCCGGGGAGGGTGGATTTCATGCGTGCTGGCCTGTCCGTTAATCGAACGTTTTTTGTAAAAGTGCAGGTTATGCATGGAATAGCACACTTCAATGGCTGTTTTTGCCAGTAAAAATGCAAGGGCAAACCCTAACAGCAGATGCCGCTCCACTGCCAGTCCAGGGCCGGCGTCGTCCGTACAGAGACAACAACAATGAAAACTCAGGTTGCAATTATTGGTGCAGGTCCATCTGGCCTGCTGCTGGGCCAACTGCTGCACAAGGCCGGTATCGATACGCTCATCGTCGAACGCCAGACGCCCGAATACGTGCTTGGCCGCATCCGTGCCGGGGTGCTGGAGCAAGGCACGGTCGACCTGCTGCGTGAAGCCGGTGTGGCCGAGCGCATGGACCGTGAAGGCCTGGTACACGAGGGGGTCGAACTGCTGGTCGGCGGGCGCCGCCAACGCCTGGACCTCAAGGCCCTGACCGGTGGCAAGACAGTGATGGTATACGGCCAGACCGAAGTCACCCGTGACCTGATGCAGGCACGTGAAGCCAGCGGCGCGCCGATCATCTATTCGGCAAGCAATGTCCAGCCGCACGAACTCAAGGGCGAACGGCCCTACCTGACTTATGAAAAAGACGGCCAGGTGCACCGGGTGGACTGCGACTACATTGCCGGCTGTGACGGTTTTCACGGTGTCTCGCGGCAGAGCATCCCCGAGGGCATCCTCAAGCAGTACGAGCGGGTCTACCCGTTTGGCTGGCTGGGCATGCTGTCAGACACGCCACCGGTCAACCACGAACTGATCTACGCCCACCACGAACGCGGTTTCGTGTTGTGCAGCCAGCGTTCGCACACCCGTAGCCGCTACTACCTGCAGGTTCCGTTGGAAGAGCAGGTAGAGGCGTGGTCCGACGAGCGCTTCTGGGAGGAGTTGAAGGCACGCTTGCCCGAAGACGTGGCTGCGCGCCTGGTCACCGGCCCGGCCCTGGAAAAGAGC
Source organism: Pseudomonas sp. B10(2017) (assembly GCF_002113295.1). Taxonomy (NCBI): domain Bacteria; kingdom Pseudomonadati; phylum Pseudomonadota; class Gammaproteobacteria; order Pseudomonadales; family Pseudomonadaceae; genus Pseudomonas; species Pseudomonas sp. B10(2017). Next base: position 21,179 of record NZ_NEJU01000028.1, on the reverse strand, counting down.
ATCGCCCCGCTGCGCAGCCTGGTGGTCGAGCCGATGCAGTATGGCCACCTGTTCCTGGTCGGGGATGCTGCGCATATCGTCCCGCCGACCGGCGCCAAGGGCCTGAACCTGGCCGCATCGGACGTCAACTACCTGTACCGCATCCTGGTCAAGGTGTATCGCGAAGGGCGCACCGACCTGCTGCAGCAGTATTCGCCGCTGGCCCTGCGCCGGGTGTGGAAAGGCGAGCGATTCAGCTGGTTCATGACCCAGCTGCTGCATGACTTCGGCAGCCACAAGGACGCCTGGGACCAGAAGATGCAGGAGGCCGACCGCGAATATTTCCTGACCTCGCCGGCGGGGCTGGTGAACATTGCCGAGAACTATGTAGGGCTGCCGTTCGAAGAAGTGGCCTGAGGCCGTGTGCTGCCTGTCCTGGCCTCATCGCCGGCAAGCCAGCTCCCACAGGTACTGCGCAATGCTTGAGGTCGATGCAGTCGAGGTGTAGCTGGCTTGCGTGCGATACGCGCGAAGCCCGTGCCACTTTGAAAAAAAATACGACAGGGCTTGAAGTCAAGTTTGCGCATCACCGACAGTGCCTTGCTGAATAGGTAACGGCAGGAAGCACAACGATGACATTCTCCTCCCCCCTGATGGGCGCCTTGTGCCTGGTAGCTGCCAGTGGCTGGGCCTGTGCCGACCAGGTGCTGCCCGCACCACCGGAACTGGCCTCCGGCTACCGCACCGGCCTGCAGCCGGTGCATGCCGGCCGGCACATGGCCGCCGCCGCCAACCCGCTGGCCAGCGAGGCGGGGCGTGCGATGCTGCGTGCCGGTGGCAGCGCCATCGACGCGGCCATCGCCATGCAGATGGTGCTGACCCTGGTCGAACCGCAATCCAGCGGCATTGGTGGCGGGGCGTTCATCCTCTACTGGGATGGCCAGCGCGTACAGGCGTTCGATGGTCGCGAGGCAGCCCCGGCGGCGGTCACGGAAAACCTGTTCCTGCAAGCCGATGGTTCACCGATGCCGTTCAGGGCGGCGCAGATCGGCGGGCGTTCGGTGGGCGTACCGGGGGTTCTGCATGCCCTGAAGCTGGCCCATGAGCAGCACGGCAAGCTGCCTTGGCGCGACCTGTTCGCCCCGGCCATTGCTCTGGCCCGTAACGGTTTTGCGGTTTCCGAGCGCCTTCACACGCTGGTGGCGGGCGACCCGTTCATTCCCCATTCACCAGCCATGGCCCGTTACTTCCTGAATGAGCACGGCAAGCCGCTGGCGGTGGGGACTACCTTGCGCAACCCTGAGCTTGCGCAAACCTTCGAGCAGATTGCCGAGCGGGGCCCCGAGGTGTTCTACAGCGGCGAGATCGCCGAAGCCATCGCCGCCAAGGTGCGCAGCCATGCCAATGCCGGCTACCTGTCGTTGCAGGATATGCAGCAATACCGGGCCAGGGTGCGCGAGCCGCTGTGCGGCCCCTACAAGGCCTGGCGCATCTGTGGCATGCCACCGCCGTCGTCGGGTGGGGTGACGGTGCTACAGACCCTGGGCATCCTCGAAGCACTGCAGCGAGCGTCGCCACAGCGCGACCTTGCCGCCATGCGGCCGTTGCGCACTTCGTCCGTTGCCGGGTTGGAAGCCCCGCCGCTGGCCGTGCACCTGGTTGCCGAGGCCGAGCGCCTGGCCTATGCCGACCGCGCCCAGTACCTGGCCGACAGCGATTACGTGCCGGTGCCGCTCAAGGCCCTGACCGACCCCGCATACCTGGCCAGCCGCGCCGCGCAGGTCGGCGAGTACAGCATGAAACGCGCCCGCCCCGGTCAGCCGCAGGGGGCCGACCTGGCCCTGGCGCCTGACCGCTCGCCGCTGCGCATTTCCACCTCGCACCTCAGCGCGGTGGACGACCGCGGCCAGGCCCTGGCCATGACCACGTCGGTGGAAGCAGCGTTCGGCTCGCACCTTATGGTCAAGGGTTTCTTGCTCAACAACCACCTGACCGACTTCTCGTTCATCCCTCGGGAACAAGGCAAGCCCGTGGCCAATCGGTTGCAACCAGGGAAGCGGCCGCTGTCCGCCATGGCGCCGACCCTGGTGTTCTCGCAAGCCTCTGGCGAGCTGGTGGCCAGCCTGGGCTCGCCCGGTGGCTCGCAGATCATCGGCTACGTGAACAAGGCGCTGATCGGCCTGCTGGATTGGCAGCTCGACCCGCAGCAGGCCGCCGGCCTGCCCAACTTCGGCAGCCGCAATGCCGGCACCGAAGTAGAGGCGGGGTTGACCAGCCCGGCACTGATCCGGCAGTTGGCAGCCTGGGGGCATGAGGTGACGCCGATGACCATGACCAGTGGCACGCAGATCATCCAGCGCAGTGGCGAGGGTTGGTCGGGTGGTGCCGACCCTCGGCGCGAGGGCGAGGCTGTTGGCGACTAGCGGCCCGCGTTGCGGTGCAGCAGGTGGCGTGATAGAAGTCAGTCTTGCCATTCAGAAGTTGAATATCAAGATGTCCATCAGCGTGAAATCGAATAGGGCCCTGTTCGACCTCGACCTCCTGCGTGCCATTGTCGTGGTGGCCGATTGCGGCAGCTTCACCACGGCTGCTGCCCGCCTGCACTCCACCCAATCGACCATCAGCCAGAAGGTGCGCCGCCTGGAGGAAATGGTTGGCCACCGCCTGCTGGTGCGTGGCAATCGCGACGTGTTGCCGACCGACGCCGGGCAGACCCTGCTCGGCTATGCCCGGCACATGCTGGCCCTCAACGACCAGATGCTCGAAGCCTTGGCCGGGGCAATGGTCGGCGTGACCGTGCGCCTTGGCGTGCCTGAGGACTTCGTGGGTGGGCGTACCACCAATGCACTGTCGGCGTTCAGCCGGCTGCACCCGCAGGTGAAGCTGGAAGTGACCAGCGGCCTGTGCCGCGACCTCAGCCAGGCCTACGACAACGGTGAACTCGACCTGGTGTTGCTCAAGCAGCGGCGCAACAGCCGCGAAGGCGTGGCCTGCTGGCCCGAACGCCTGCAGTGGATCGACAGCGCGCGCGCGCCCGCCTTCGAGCTGGACCCGATCCCGCTGGTGACCTTCCCGCCCCGCGGCCTGTACCGCGACGACATGATCACCGCCATCGAAGGCATGGGCCGGCGTTGGCGAATCAGTTTCACCAGCTCCAGCCTCAGCGGCATCCAGGCCGCGGTCGCCGATGGCATGGGTATCAGCCTGCTGCCGCCACGGGCGGCGACTGGCGAGCACCGGGTGCTGGGGGCAGGGCAAGGGTTGCCGGAGGTCGACAGCTACGAAATCGTCATCGTCCACCGGCCGACGGCAGATGTGATGGTCAAGGCGTTGGCCGAGGTGATGACGCAACTGCTTGCGGGTGGCGGGATCTGACATGGTTTGGGGCCGCTTTGCGGCCCATCGCCGGCAAGCCGGCTCCCACAGGGTACGCGGACCACCTGCAAATCAGTTCCTGGCCTTGAGAACGGCGCGATCGGAATGGGGGCCTGGCTTGTCGGCGATAGAGCCGTGCGTGCATTTCAAGGCTGGCGCTCGGCCACCGCCCGCAATGTCCGCAACGTCACCACTGGCGCATCCACCACAAATCGGTTGGCCAGCCACCCCGGCACATCGCCCGCCGGGTCGGCCTGCAGTTGGTAGATCACCTCGGTCTCGCGCTCACCCAGCGGTTTCATCCGCCACTCACCGCTGAGGTGCTGCACGCGGATCAGCCCCTTTACCTTGGGTATCCTGCCTGGCTCGGCGCTGAGGTGGCGCAGCAGCGTGCCGTCGTCCAGGCGTTCGGTGGTGACCTTCAGCACGATGTCCCGCGGCATGGTCGGCCACGGCAGGTTGGTGGTCAGGTACACCCAGGTGTTTTCGCCCTGCACATCCAGCAGGCGCATTTCGGCGCAGGCGTACAGCCACTTGCAGGCTACCCGAAGGTTCTCCTGCAGGTCGGTGAGCGTGCGAACGCTGGCTTTCATGGTGCTGACACCACGGAATTGCTGGTAGGGCGAGTCGGGGGTGGCGCTCAGGTAAACGCGGATGCCTTCGCGGTCGTAGGCCAGGTTCCAGTCATCGGCGGCTGGGGTGGGGGGGCAGAGCAGCAGGGCGGCGAGCAGCAGGCAGCGGTTCATGGCTGGTACCGCGCGGGGGTGGGTGTTTCAGTATGCGCGGCAAACAGAAAGCCCGCCAGGTTGGCGGGCTTGAGGGCATCAGCCTGGGCTTAACGCTTGGGGTTCAGCGTCAGGTGCACATGACGGTTCACGTCCTTGTACAGCAGGTAGCTGAACTTGCCTGGGCCGCCGGCGTAGCAGGCTTGCGGGCAGAAGGCGCGCAGCCACATGAAGTCGCCGGCTTCCACTTCGACCCAGTCCTGGTTCAGGCGGTACACCGCCTTGCCTTCCAGCACGTACAGGCCGTGTTCCATCACGTGGGTCTCGGCGAACGGGATCACGCCGCCCGGCTGGAAGGTGACGATGTTCACGTGCATGTCGTGGCGCATGTCGGCCATGTCGACGAAGCGGGTGGTGACCCAGCGGCCTTCGGTGCCCGGCATTTCGATGACGGTGGCGTTGTCACGGTGGGTGACGAACGACTCGGGAACGTCCAGGCCTTCGACCTTCTGGTAGTGCTTGCGCAGCCAGTGGAAGGTGACGTTGGACTTGCTGTTGTTGCGCAGGCTCCACTCGGCGCCCGGGGCCAGGAAGGCGTAGCCGCCCGGTACCAGGGTGTGGTGCTTGCCTTCGACGGTGATGTCCAGTTCGCCTTCGACGATGAACACCACGGCTTCGGCGTTCGGGTCCAGCTCAGGGCGCTCGCTGCCGCCTTCCTGGGCCACTTCGACGATGTACTGGGAGAAGGTTTCGGCAAAACCGGTCAGCGGGCGGGCGATGACCCACATGCGCATCTTGTCCCAGAACGGCAGGTGGCTGGTGACGATGTCACGCATCACGCCCTTGGGGATGACGGCATAGGCTTCGGTGAACATGGCACGGTCAGTCAGCAGCTCGGTCTGAGCCGGGTGCCCACCGTGGGGGGCGAAGTACGAATGGTTCGACATGGACGATCTCGACTTGTTGTTCTCTCCCCATGCCGTGAACCGCACCGGCCGGTGCGGCGCAGGGGATGTGGCGACAGAATAGGGTCGAGTGTGTGCCATCCACAAATTAAATGTTGGAATACCCGGTATTTGTCGGCTGAATGCGAACCTGCCGGCCAGCGTGCCCTTCCGGCAAGCGGTCGCCCTGGCCGAACAGCTTGTGACGCAAGGTGCCTTCGGCATAGCTCAACGGGTAGCGCCCACGGCGTTGCAGCTCGGGCACCAGCAGCTCGACCACGTGGGCCAGGTCGTCCGGTTGCACTGCGTAGGTCAGGTTGAAGCCATCGATGCCGGTCTGGTCCAGCCAGCTTTCCAGTTGGTCGGCGACTTCGCTGGCAGTACCCACCAGTACCGGGCCACGGCCGCCCAGGCCAACGAACTCGGCAGCCTCGCGCACGGTCCAGCTGCGGTTCGGGTCGGCGGCGGTGAAGGCGGCCAGGGCTGCGCGGCCGGCATCGTTTTCGACGTATTCGATGGGCGCATCGGGGTCGAGGCCGGCAAAGTCGATGCCGGTCCAGCCTGACAACAGCGCCAGGGCGGCGTCCAGGTCGACATAACGGCGGTATTCGGCAAAGCGTGCCTCGGCCTCCTCCCGGGTGGGGGCAACGATCAACAGCGCCTGGGCATAGATCAGCACTTCTTCACGGCCACGCCCGGCGACCTCGCTGGCCTGGCGGATGCCGTCGGCGTAGCGGCGCAGGACCGTGGGCGTCGGCCCGCTGATGAACACGCATTCGGCGTGCCGCGCCGCGAACTGCTGGCCGCGCGCCGAAGCACCGGCCTGGAACAGCACCGGCGTGCGTTGGGGCGAAGGTTGGCACAGGTGCATGCCTGGCACCTGGAAGTGCTCGCCCACATGGCTGATAGGGTGCACCTTGGCGGGTTCGATGTAGCGCCCGCTGTCACGCTCCAGCACCACCGCATCGTCGTCCCAGCTTTTTTCCCATAGCTTGTACAGCACCTGCAGGTATTCCTCGGCCAGGTCATAGCGCTGGTCGTGGCCCAGCTGGCGCGCCAGGCCCAGGTTGCGCGCGGCGCTGTCGAGGTAGCCGGTGACGATGTTCCAGCCGACCCGGCCATTGCTCAGGTGGTCGAGCGTGGACATGCGCCGGGCGAAGGGATAGGGGTGTTCGTAGGTGAGCGAGAAGGTGACGCCGAAGCCCAGGTGCTCGGTCACCCCGGCCATGGCCGGCACCAGCAGCAGCGGGTCGTTGACCGGCACCTGCACGCCACCACGCAGGGCGGCTTCGGGGCCGCCCTGGTAAACGTCGTAGATGCCCAGTACATCGGCGATGAACAGGGCGTCGAACAGGCCGCGTTCGAGCAGTCGGGCCAGGTCGGTCCAATAGCTCAGGTGGTTGAAGGCCACGCTGGTGTTGCGCGGATGGCGCCACAGACCGGGGGACTGGTGGCTGGCGGCATTCATGCTGAAGGCGTTGAAGCGGATCGGGCGGGGCATGGTGGGCGCGCTCCGCTCAAGGCAGCACGGAAGCCGGGTAGACCGCGTCGGCCACCTGCAGCTTGCGTGGAATCAGGCCCAGGCCCTGGAAGGTATCGGCCAGCTTCTGTTGCTCGGCAACGATCTGCGGGGTAATGGCCACGGCATTGTAGTTGCGCCGCTCGCTGGCCACTTGCAGCACGTTGGCGTTGATCCCCAGTTGCGGGGCCAGCAATGCGGCGACTTCCGCAGGCTTGGTATTGGCCCACTGGCTGACTTTGCCCAGTTCGACGAAGAAGGTCTTCAGCAAGGCGCGATGCTGGTCGGCGAAGCTGGCGGTGGACAGATAGAAGGTGCGGTTGTTGGACAGACCGCTGCCGTCGCGCAGGTTCTTCAGGCCTGGCTGGCTCTCTGCCGCGGCAAGGAACGGGTCCCAAAGGGTCACGGCCTGGACGCTGCCCGATTGCAGGGCTGCCACGGCATCGGCGGCGTTGTTGACGTAGGCCGGGGTGATGTCCTGGTAGCTGAGGCCGGCCTGTTCCAGGGCAACGGCCAGTAGGTACTGGGCGTTCCAGCCGCGGCCGGTGGCCACGCGCTTGCCCTTGAGGTCTTGCACGCTGGTCAGGTGGTCCTGCTCGCGCACCACCAGGCCGATGCCGCGTGGGTAGGGTTGCTCGGCGGCCAGGTAAACCACCGGCTTGCCTGCGGCCTGGGCGAACACCGAGGGTGCGTCGGCGGCATGGCCGAGGTCGATGGCGCCGGTACTCAAGGCTTCTAGCAGCTGCGGACCGGCGGCGAACTCGTGCCAGCTGACTTTCACGCCTTGCGGCGCCAGGGCCTTCTCCAGGGCGCCGCTGCCCTTGAGGATGTTGATGCTGTTGAACTTCTGATAACCGATGCGCAGGGTCCTGGCCTCGTCGGCAAGGGCCTGGGACCAGGGCAACAGGGTACTGGCGACACTGGCCAGCAAGCCGCCGATCAACAGGCGGCGCAAGGGGGAGAAGGCACGGGCGGGCATGGGCATTGCTCCTTGATATTGGAAGGGAAGCGGTGTGCCCAGACTAAGGAGGTGGCGTTTGGCTTTCAATTTCAATATTCCAATTTGTTAGAACGTTTTGTTATTTTTATATCCTTTTGTTTTGTGATGAATGGTCCATTTCGACATTTTATTCACATTCGCTTGCTAGGCTCCCCCGGCATTTCCGAGGAGCCCTACATGTCGCACTTCCTGCGCAAGCGCAGCACTCGCATCGCCCTGGCCGCCAGCGCCGGCCTGCTCACGGCCACCCTGGGCTTCTTTGCCTGGCAGAGTTTCTACCCGGTGCAGGCTGCCTCCGGCTGGGGCGTCGAGGTGTTGCACCGCGACGTGACCAAGGCCGCATCTCTGTTGCCGCAAGCCGATGGCAGCCTGTTGGTCAGCCGCGAACTGGACGACGGCCGTGGCAGCATCCTCAGGATCACCGCCCAGGGCGATCGGGTGGTGGTCATCGACAACCTGTCCAAGCCCGACGGTATGGTGGCTGCGCAGGGAGGCTGGGTGTTCAGTCAGGAAGGCGGGTTTGCCCCGGTCAGCCTGGCCCGCGATGGCCTGGTCACGCGGCTGTTCGACGGCCAGAGCGTGCAGGGCCTGTGGAACGACGGCGAGCACCTTTACGCCATCGAGGACCGCAAGGGCGATGGCCGTTTGATGCGTTATGACTGGCGCAGCGGCCAGCTCGATGTGCTGCGCTCCGGCCTCACCGAAACCGAAGGCCTGACCCGCTGCAGCGACGGGCGTTTGCTGTATACCGAAAAGGCAAGCGGCAAGGTCCGTGCGCTGTCCGACGATGGCCGGGACCCGGTGGTGGTCGATGGCCTGCGCAACCCGACGTTCCTGTTCTGTGACCAGCGCGGCCTGTGGATCAGCGAAGACAACACCCACCGTGCCCGGCTGCTGCGCATCGGCGCCGATGGCGCGCGGCAGACCGTGCTGTCGTTCCTCAAGGCGCCGCAGTCGATCGTCGCCGATGGCAAGGGTGGCTACCTGCTGGCCGAAGGCGGGCGCAACCGTGTGCTGCACCTGACGCCGCCGCTGGAGCGCAATACCGCCCAGCGCGATTGACCCTGCGCCTGGCTGGGCAGGCTCAGTTTGTGGGTGGGCAGCAGCGGTGGGTGATGGCTACACGACCAACAGCGCGCTTCCCTGCATGGGCGCGCTCGCGGATAATCCCCCCATTCCAATAAACAGCCTGTGAGTGGGTATGAGTGATTCCGTAGTCGGCCTCGGCCAGCCTGAAACCGAAGGGGGGCGCAAGACGCGCAAGAACAACCCCGAGAAAACGCGCGAGGACATCCTTCAGGCCGCCATCAACGAGTTCGTCCAGCAAGGGCTGGCAGGTGCCCGTGTCGACGCCATCGCCGAGCGCACCGCCACCTCCAAGCGCATGATCTACTACTACTTCGGCAGCAAGGAGCAGCTGTACTGCGAGTGCCTTATCAAACTGTACGGCGACATCCGCAAGACCGAGCAAAGCCTGGAGCTGGAGTCGCTGCCGGCCGAGCAGGCGATCCGCCGGCTGGTGGAGTTCACCTTCGATCACCACGACCGCAACGTCGATTTCGTGCGGATCATCTGCACCGAAAACATCCACTACGGCGAGTACGTCAAGCAGTCACCGGCGATTCGCGAAATGAGCAGCCTGGTGCTCGAGGCCCTGGGCAACACCTTGCGTCGTGGGGTGCAGGAAGGTGTGTTCCGCGCCGGCATCGAGGTCATCGACCTGCACATGCTGATGAGCTCGTTCTGCTTCTACCGGGTGTCGAACCGCCACACCTTTGGCGAGATCTTCCAGATCGACCTGTCCGATGAGCAGGTCAAGCTGCGTCACAAGGCCATGATCTGTGATGCGGTGTTGCGGTACATCCAGATCGAGCATCGCCCCTGAAGGTTTTCCAGTGCCTGGGCTTGCTTCTTCGCGGGTAAACCCGCTCCCACAGGATCACTGCTGTCCCAAAGATTTGCACAGTACTTGTGGGAAGGGGTTTACCCGCGAAAGGGCCGGCCCAGGCGACACATCGATGAAGCCTTGATGCTCACTCGCCCAACCGCTGCTCACGCGACGGCGGGTAGCCAAAGTAAGCCGCATAGCATTTGCTGAAATGCGACACCGAAACAAACCCGCAAGCCACTGCCACTTCCATCACCGACAGGTCGGAATACTGCAACAGGCGCCGGCTCTTGGTGATGCGCAGCTCCATGTAGTAACGCCGCGGCGAAGTGCCAAGCTGGGCCTGGAACAGGCGGTCGATCTGCCGGCGCGAGCGCCCGCTGTAGGCGGCCAGCTGGTCGAGGCTGAGGGTTTCCTCGAGGTTGTTCTCCATCAGCTCGACGATGGTACGCAGGTGCAGGCTCATGGACTTCTTCGCGCCCGCGCCGACCTGGCGGTAGCGGGCGCCGGAGAACGACAGGATTTCCTCGACGCCTTCGGCCAGGCCGTCGCCATACAGCCGGCGCACCAGGCCGAGCATCAGCTCCATGGCGCCATTGGGGCTGGCAGCGCTGAGGCGGTCGCGGTCGAGGGTGAAGCTGGCCGGGGTAATCCGCGTCTGCGGGCTGCGCTCGGACAGGCTGGCGCGCTGTTCGGGGTGGATACTGCAGCCATAGTCGTCCAGCACCCCGGCGCGGCCGAGGAACCAGGCGCCGTTCCATAACCCGCCCAAGGCCATGCCCTGGGTCGCGCAATCGCTCAGCAGGCGGTCGAGCTCAGGGTACTTCAATGGCGTGCGCAGGCCGCCGCAGATCACCAGCAGGTCCAGCTCTTTCAGCGCCTCGGCGGATAACTCGGTGGCCACCAGCTCCAGCCCCAGGTCGCTGAGCACGCGGTCGCCTTCCAGCGACAATGGGGTGAACTGGAAGCTGTCGGCGCGCAGCAGGTTGGCCGTGACCAGCACGTCCATGGCCACGGTGAAGCTAGCCATCGAGAAGTGTTCGAGCAATACGAAATCGACCCGATAGGGGGCCTGGGCATTGGCGCTGGCGGACTTCAGCCGCAGCATGTTGCTGGTGCTGGTCTTCTTGCTGAACTGGCGTGGCGTGGGCACTCTGGACTCCGCTTCCTGGCTGGCCTGGAGAGTGTGGCGGCTGGCCTGGGGAAAGACAATCTCCCGGGTGGCCGTGTCGTATTCCAGGTCGTATTCAGGCAACCTGCCTGACGTGGCCGTTGGCGCTATGCTGATGTCCCGTCACTGAGGATGCCTTTGATGAAATCCGCTTTTGCCCTGCTGCTTTGCCTGATGCCGTTGCTGGCCAATGCCCTTGAACCGGGCGACAAGCTCGCCCCGTGGACGCTGCTCGACCAGCACGACCACGCCTACAGCCTCGACACCGGTACGCACATCCTGCTGGTGGCGCGCGACATGGACGGTGCCAAGCTGGTGAAGGCGGCGCTGGCCGACCAGCCCGAGGGTTATCTGGAGGCGCGCGATGCGGTGTTCGTTGCCGACATCCAGCGCATGCCAGCGCTGATCAGCAAGCTGTTCGCCATCCCCGCCATGCGCGATTACAACTACCGGGTTCTGCTCGACCGCGACGGGCGGGTGGCCAGCCGTTATCCCGGGCAGGATGGCCAGGTGCAGTGGTTGCAACTGGAGCAAGGTAAGCTGGTGAGCCAGCGTGCATTTGCCGATGCGCCGGCGTTGAAGGCGGCGCTGGAGACTGCACCGCGGCATTGAGAGCCGCTCCTGTAACGGGCCGCGGTGCCATGCCGCCAGCCAAATCAATCTGAACCCTGGGCCGCTTGTGCAACCCAACCCATTACATGCCAAATGGGAGAGCGCTCATGGAAATCGGAACGATCTGGATCATCATCGCGGCCTTTGTGATCATGCTGGAAATCTGGGCCATCTGGCACATCATCGGCAGTGACCGGCGCGCCGAGCGCAAGATGCTGTGGATCGTCTTCGTGGTCTACGCGCCATTCCCCGGCTTGCTGTTCTGGGCCTGGCGCGGGCCTAGGGCGGTGAAGGGCAGGGCGGTACTGCAGGAAAAATGATGGAAACGGCCTCAGGCGCGGGGCGCCTGAGGCCGTCGGTGTTCACTTGGGCAGGATTTCGAAGCGAATGGCGGACCCCAGCCCGTCCACCATCAGGCAGCCGTAGAACTTCACGGTCGACAGCACACTAAGATCCTTGAGCGCTTCATGAATGTAATCGTGAAGCAGCTTTTCGGCGTCGCGCCTGCGGTCTGCGAGTGTGGTGCTGTTGAGCGTGATGACCCCGAGCAAGGTAGTCTCTATGTGTTCAACGGTGTCCAGGCCAATTTTCTCGCGCAGGTGCAGGCGCGCCTTTGCCGCATCGTCTTCATCTCGTGCGTTTTTTGGCTTGATGGTGTAAGCCAGCTGAAAATGATTTTTGCTCATCGCTTTATCCTTCATACGTACAGGCCTCCATGCCGGGCCCTGCAATCTAGCGCCTGGCGGTCACCGCGCATACGAACGTGTGGTTCCACAAAGCCAGCGTGCTGTGCGAAACGTCCTACGCAGGCAAGCCCGCTTTCACGATGCATGCTTGACCTCGAGTTAACTCAAGGTTCGATACTTCGTCCCTCTTCCCATTGATCGAGGGCTTACCGTGAGCCATTCAACCGCGTTTCAGATGAGCAATCCCGAAGGCCTGTACGACCCCAGCGGCAATGCCTATTCCCATGTCGCCGAGGTTCGTGCCGACAGCCGCCTGCTGTTCATCGCCGGCCAGGGCGGGGAAGGCCGCAACGGGCAGCTGTCGTCCCAGTTCGCCGAGCAGGCGCGTCAGGCACTGGCCAACCTGGAGATTGCCCTGGCGTCGAAAGGCGCCAGCCTGGCCCATGTGTTCAAGCTGACCCTGCTGATCGTCGGGCATTCCGAAACGCGCCTGCGTGAGTGGGTAGCCGAGGCTGACAGGGCCTGGGGCCCCTGCATGAAGCCGACCTGCACGCTGATCCCGGTACCCCGGCTGGCGCTCGATGGCATGCTGGTAGAAATCGAGGCGATGGCTGCGGTATAGAGCCGGGCGATTCGGTGGTGGCGCCAGATAACCACTCTGTTGTATACCGGTGCTGGCAGCATGGCCGCTATAACAACAATTGATCTCAGAGGTGACCACACCATGAGCACCGGCACCACCACGCTCGCCGACCGCAAGGCCCGAAGCTGGGCCTGGCTAGCACTGTTCAGCCTGATGGCCTTCGCTGCCAACTCGGTGTTCTGCCGGCTCGCGCTGAAGGAAGGGGCCATCGACCCGGCATCTTTCACCATGGTGCGCCTGGCCAGTGGTGCACTGTTCCTGTTGCTGTTGATCCGCCTGCGCAAACCAGCGCTTGCCATGGGGGGTAGCTGGCGCGGCGGCCTGGCACTGTTTCTCTACGCATTCCTGTTTTCTGCGGCATACCTGCAACTGGGCGCAGGCGCGGGTGCGTTGCTGCTGTTCGGCGCGGTGCAGATCACCATGTTCGGCTTCGCCTGGTACAAAGGCGAACCCATCACCGCGCGGATGCTGCTGGGCATGCTGATCGCCTTCGCCGGCCTGCTGGTGCTGCTGTTGCCCGGTACCGCGGCACCACCCCTCGCCAGTGCCTTTGTGATGGCCCTGTCCGGCGTGGCCTGGGGCGTTTACACGCTGCTGGGCAAAGGCTCACCCAGGCCGCTGGCCGACACTGCTGGCAATTTCGCCCGGAGCCTGCCATGCCTGGTGCTGCTGGTGCCGATGCTGTTGCTGGGCGCCGGCTTGCACCTGAGCCCGCTCGGCTTGCTGTATGCGCTGGGTTCCGGAGTGCTGGCGTCGGGAGCAGGCTATGCCGTTTGGTACGGCGTGGTCAGGCAAGTCAGCGCGCAGCAGGCGGCGACCATGCAACTGAGCGTCCCGGTGATTGCGGCGTTGGGTGGTGTTGGCCTGATCGGCGAGCCATTGTCGTTGCGCTTGCTGGTGGCGTGCGTGGTGGTGCTGGGCGGTATCGCCCTGGCGCTGACGTCGCGGCGTTAAAAGAAACTGCGTTGCGCCTTGAGCGTGACCATGCTGTCGCAGTAGGTGTTGATGCCCGAGTACGCATCACACCCGCCACCACTGAGGTTGGAGTTGCTGTAGACCAGGTTCAGGTCGATGCCGAGCCAGGGCCGGGACAGCTCCAGTGACCAATCGGAAAAGGCATTCACCTGGCTGCCATCACCAATGGTGAATGGCGTACCCAGACGGTGATGGGCAAGCTTGACGCTCAGGTCGACGTCAAACAGCGGTAGTTGGCCGAAGTCTGCGAACAGCGTGCCGGTGCGGTTGTCGGGGTTCTTGCGCAGCGCGCCACCGAAACGGCTGCCCAGCACCGAAACACCGCCGTACAGGGCATAGCTGTCGGGGCCTGCGATGTTTGGCTGACTATAATGGATCAATCCCACCTCGTAGCCCAGGCTGCTGTCGAACTGGTGCTTGTAGCCCAGGTAACTATCCAGCCGCAGGGTGGAGTCGGGCGTCACACCCATGCTCGGGGCGTACTGGCCGAGGTACCAGCCACTGGGGTGGCTGAAGTCGAGGCCGCCGTGGAACGCACCGATGGCGCTGGGCGAAATCAGCCCCTGGGCCATGCTGCGTGAGGGTGTGGTGCCGAGCGTGAAGTCGAAGTCGCCCAGTTCGCGTTTGATCTGTTGGGCCAGCAGCCCGGGGCTGAACAGCAGTGCAGCACCCAGCAACAGAAGGGGCCTGGTCATGGTCTCCGTCCTGGAAGGCTTGCGGTTGAGCGGTAGAGCATACCTGTGCAGGTAACGGGAGGGAACCTCTGGGTGGCCCACTCAGCCTTTGGTCGAACGGTCGGCATCTGCAGCTTCGGTCACCACGGGCAGGTTGCCGGCACGCTGGATTACCCGCCGTTGCTGCTCGTAGTCGTCCAGCGACAGGCCACGGCGTTGCAAGGCTTCCAGTTGCAGTTGACGGGTTTCTTCGACGGTGTAGGGGCGCAGTTCGGGGTGGCTGGCACAGCCGCTGACGATCGCGATGGCAAGAACGGCAAGGGTGGTGGACAGCAGGCGGGCCAAGGTGTTCATCAGGTAGCTCCAGGGGCCAGAGGGCGGGTGGCGAGTCGATGGAGCTAGGTTATTCGGCCATGTCGTTCGGCAGAAATTGCCAGTCTCGATAGTGACTATCGATGGTTCCAGAGAACCGGAGGGTGCGATGGGGCAAGACGAGCAACCGCGTAAACGGGGCGTGCTGCAACCGATCGACCGGATCACCGAAGTCATCTTCGGCCTGTTGATGGCGATGACCTTCATCGGCTCGCTGAGCGTGGCCACGGCAGGGCGCGAAGACGCCCGGTTGATGCTGATTGCGGCGCTCGGCTGCAACCTGGCTTGGGGCCTGGCCGACGCGGTCATCTATCTGCTGCGCACCTGGACCGAACGCACCCGCAGCCGGACCTTGCTGGCCCGCCTGCAAGCCAGCGATATTACCCAGGGGCGCAGGCTGATTGCCGATGCGCTGCCAGAGCGCATCGGCCTGGCACTGGATGAAGACGGGCTGGAGATGCTGCGCGGACGGATGCTGCGTGATGCTGGGCGCCCGCTGCCGGCACGCCTGGGGCTGGATGATTTCAGGGCGGCCCTGGCCACGTTCCTGCTGGTGGTACTGGCAACCTTCCCGCTGGTCATTCCGTTCCTGCTGATCGACACCACCGGTACGGCCATCCGTGTATCGAACCTGGTCGCCCTGGCCATGCTGTTCCTGGCGGGCTGGCTGCTGGCACGCTATTCCGGTGGTCGCACCCTGTTGACCGGCGTGGTCCTGGCGGTTGTCGGGGTGTCACTGATCCTGGCGATCATCGCCCTGGGCGGCTGAGCATCAACCGCTCATTATTTGATGTCGCGGACGCGTTCACGGCCTTGTTGCTTGGTGTGGCGTTTGTCCTGTCGGCAGCCTCAATTACAGATCTCAACCCAGCCCTGAGATAGCTTCAAAAGCAGCAACCACCCTTACCTTTAAAGCGCGAAAAGTTTGCGCCCGCGCATCTGGCCAAAAGCATCGCCATTGCTACCCTTAATCCACGCGGTCTGACCTCATGGAGAGAAGCGATGCGCATCCCATTGTCAGCGGTCCTGTCGGTAATCCTGTATCTGAGCGCCCCGCCCAGCCTGGTGCTGGCAGAAGATGTACCGGCTCCGGACCCGGCACCACAAGCCGACACGGTCGCGACCAAGGACCCGGTGTTCACCCAGGAGCAACTGGACCAGATGCTCGCGCCCATCGCGCTGTACCCCGATGCGCTGCTGGCCCAGGTACTGATGGCTTCGACTTATCCGGGGCAGGTGAGCGAAGCGGTGACTTGGTCCAGGGCCAACCCCAAGGCCACCGGTGACGATGCGGTCAAAAAGGTGGCGAACCAGCCTTGGGATCCAAGCGTACAAGCGCTGGTGGCCTTCCCGCAGGTGCTGGCGACTCTGGGGCAGGACCCGGTCTGGGTGCAGCGCCTGGGCGACGCCTTCCTCGCGCAGCCCGACGATGTCATGGGCGGCGTGCAGCGCCTGCGCCACCAGGCCCAGGCCGCCGGTAACCTGCAGAGCAACCAGTACCAGAGCGTGACCGTGCAGACAGCACCGGCACCGGCCTCCAGCGGTAAAAGCGCGCAGGCCGTTACGACCAGCAGCCCGCCCACCACCATCATCATCGAGCCGTCCGACCCGCAAGTGGTGTACGTACCCACCTACAACCCGACCACCACCTACGGCACCTGGGCCTACCCGGCATCGCCGCCGGCGTACTACCCGCCACCGCCCATGTACTACCCCGGCTCCGCGCTGGTGGCGGGCCTGGCCTTCGGTACCGGTGTGGCAATCGTCGCCTCGCTGTGGGGTGACTGTGACTGGGGCAACAACGACATCGACATCGACGTAAATCGCTACAACAACATCAACGCCAACAATCGCATCACCAACAACCAGAACAAATGGCAGCACAACGCCGCCAACCGCGACGGCGTGCCGTACCGCGACTCTCGCAGCCGCCAGCAGTACGGTCGCCAGCTTGACGGTGCCACCCAGCGTACTGCCTTCCGCGGCGATGACGCCCAGCGCGCCCAGGCGCGGGACAAGGCCAGGGCGTCGATGGACCGGGCCGGCATCGAACGGCCGGCCACCAGCAACCGCCAGGCACGCCAGCAGATGCGCGAGGCGCAGGCGGGCAATTCGGTCGGCAACCGCATGCAGCCTCGTAGCGACAACCCGCGGGCAACTGACCGCCGACAGGAAACCCGCAACACCCAGGCTCGGCAGCAGAACAACCAGGTGAGCCCGCGCAGGCAGGGCGAAGGCCAGGGGCGGCAGCTGGCGCAAAACCGGCCTTCCAATACCGCCGGTCGGGCGCGTAACAATGCCTTCGACGGCGTGCGTTCACCCTCGCGCACCAGCGCGCAGGCCAGGCGTGGCCGCACCAGCCAGTCGTTCGCCCAGCGCCCGAGCGCATCGCGTGCCGCAGGGCACCAGATTTCCCGGCCCAGTGCGCCCGCACGCCGCGGGGGAGGTGGCCGTCGATGAACCGTCAATCGATAGCGGCACTGGTAATCGCAGCGGGTCTGGCCTGGTCGAGCCTGGCCGCTGCGCAGGACGCCTTCCCGACACCAGAAAAGGCTGTGGAATCCTTCGTTGCGGCGCTGGGTGAGGAGAAACCTGATGAAGGCCGCCTGGCCCGGTTACTGGGCGATGACTGGCGTACCTACATACCGCGCGGCGGTGTGCAACGCAGTGACGTGGACACGTTCCTTGAGCAGTATCGCGAGCAGCACAGCATCGATATGTCGGGGGCGAACAAGGCCATCCTCGCGGTGGGCAGTGATCACTGGACGTTGCCCATACCATTGACCAAAGGTGGCGAGGGTTGGCGTTTCGACCTCAAGGCCGGCGGCGCCGAAATCCGCGCCAGGCGCATCGGCCGCAACGAGCTGGGCGCCATGCAGTCGTTGCTGGCCTACCACGACGCGCAGATGGACTACGCCACCCAGGACCACAACGGCAACGGTGCGCTGGAATACGCGCAGAAGATATTCAGCGAGCCCGGCAAGCATGATGGGCTGTACTGGGATGACGATGGCGATGGCCAGGTCAGCCCGCTGGGCCCGCTGTTCGGCCAGGACGTGGTCGGCGATGCCTGGTATGGCTACCACTTCCGCATCCTCGATGCACAAGGCCCATCCGCCCCTGGCGGTGCGTACAGCTACCTGATCGGCAACCAGATGAGCCGTGGCTTCGCCATGGTTGCCTGGCCGGCCAGGTACGATGACAGCGGGGTGATGAGCTTCATGATCAGCCATGACGGCGAGGTGTTCGAGAAAGACCTCGGGCCGCACGGTGACAAGCTGGCCAAGGAGATGAAACGCTTCGACCCGGATGACAGCTGGAAGGTGGTGGATGTGCCGGCGGGAGATTGAGTGAGGCGCACCCGCCGTGGCCGGTTCAAGGTGCGGTTCGCGATTCAAGGTCCATATCAGCTGGCCAGCTCACCTTGGGTGCCAGGCGCAGGGCAAACTCGCACCAGAGCACATCGTTGTGATCCTTGGATGCCCCAGGTGGTGGCAGGGCTGAGGGGCCTTCCTGCATGTAGGTGCAGATGTAGGCCCAGGCATGCTGGTCGGCACCCATCGTACTCAGGTGAAAACGGTCGATGACGTTGTTTGTGCCCGGCGCGACGATGGACAGCATGACACCCCATTTGAAAATGACCCCACCGTTTGGCAGGGCGCCGGTTTGTGACCAGCGCTCGGCGCGGACTTGGGACCAGTCGTAACTGACCGGCACGACCTTGCCTTTGTCGAAGGGGTTCCACCATTGGCGTTTGAAGTTGTAGGCGTAGATCTTCTGGCGCGCACGGTTGAACCTGATGGGTTCGTCGCGAGGTGGAGAAATATCCATGCGAAGGCCTATAGTAACCAGCCAGCTAACCAGGAAGACTTCAGATATTGAGAGCAGCAGCGATTTAAAATTTCGGGGGTCGAGCGTAAGTGTCATCATGTAAAGGCTAAAGGCGAAAAATATGCACAAGAGGAAGGCGAAGGCTGAAATCAGTCCTCGTGATGATACGCTTTGTCGCGGAATCTCTAAGTAAGTCATGCATTGATGGTTAGGTATTTGATTGCCCATATATTTTTCTATGGAGTTGACTGTGTAAGGGGCGGGCAGGTCTTCCTTCCAGCCCGGGCAGGCAGGATTTAATATGGGTCGGGCCATTTTGTCAGGGGCTCCAAGCGGTGCATGTAGTTCTCTGCCATTATTATCTGTGCTCGAGCTGACTTGTAATCAGAACCAGGCCAATAAACAAGGCAAGTCCAGCTTCCATTGATAAGCGTTCAGTACAAAGCCTACGGCCACCGTACTGCTATCACTGATGACTGATTCACTTTCCCTCTGTTCCAACCTCAGGGGGCGGTTCTCGACTCCAGATCCATTTCCGTTGGCCACGCTACTCGGGGGGCCAAGCGCAGGGCGAACTCACACCAGAGAATATCGTCATGGTCTTTAGGTGTGCCGGGCGGGGGTAGTGCCGAGGGGCCTTCTTTCATGTAGGTGCAGATATAGGCCCACGTAAGCTCATCGGTACCCATCATACTCAGGTGGAAACGGTCGATAACATTGTTCGTGCCCGGTGCTACGATTGAAAGCATGACGCCCCATCTGACAATGAACCCACTTCTGGTTTGTGCCCACAATTCAGCTCGGACTTGCGACCAGTCGTAACTCACAGCTGCGATTTTGCCCTTGTCGAAAGGATTCCACCACTGGCGTATAAAGTTGTAGGCGTAGATTTTTTGGCGTAGGCGGTTGAATCTGATAGGTTCGTCGAGTGGTGGCGTAGTATCAATAAGAATTCCTGTGGCAACTCCCCAGATTATTAGTATGAGCTCAAGGGTCGAATATATTATGGATTCTGGATTTTTGAGGTCGAGTAGTGAGAGCATTAAATAAATATTGAGCGTGAGTGGAATGCATAGTATCACGGTAAGTATTGAGCTTGCACATCGCGGTGTAGTGCTTTGTCGGGCGATCTCTAAGTAGATGGCACACTGATGATTCGGTGCTTGTTTTTCCATGAGAGGTTCTACAGTAGGCGACTCACAAGGTGTGGGTAGGTCCTTTATCCAGCGTGGGCTAGGTGGATTTAATAGTGGGCGATTCATATTGTCAGAGGTCCTTGATTTTTATTTTATTTTCTTTGATCTCCAGGCGTGCATTACCTGCATCGTCATTTTTATTCGGGCGATAATCTAAGATGAATTTGATGTCGCGAATGTGGTGGTTGTCATGCAGCGGTAAGGAATATTGGGTGGTAAATACTCCTCGTTCGCTGTCGAATCTGCTCTGGTGTTGTTTGTCATTGCCAAGTGGAAAAATATTTACATCGCTGGGTTGTGCGATCGTTAGTACGGAGTTTGGTGCGCTCTCGCCTGAGAGGGTTATTGTGTTTTCGTGTAACCCGGATTGATAAAGGTTTAATTCCCAGCGGTAGTAAGATCGGTTGGTTTGATAGTTTGGTAAGGTAAAGTGGAAATCGAGCATGAAAACTGCAGGTACCGCGTGACCATCGCTAATGATCGTTCCCTCCGGCGCGGCAGTATCAAGATGAGCATTCGATGCCAAGCTAAGGTTGACTCTAGCATCTGCCTGGACACCAAGAGTTGCTGCATTGAGGGCTCCAATCGCAGCGTCAAGATGCTCGGCTTCGGACCACGCACGTTGCGCTGTTGGAATGCCCCATCTACAGCGCCTTGACCATAGCTCCGTAGGTGTTGACTCTTTCCGTTTTGCTATTGTGGCTAATGTGTATGTGGCCAGTACTAGCACTATCGTAATGCCAAGGGGGCCGAGCAGAGCGGCTTTTCCGAATGCCACAGCTACTCCAGAAAATGTCGATAGGAAAGCTGTTGCGCTGGCAATACGATATTTTGATGAGGCCGTGTTGTCGCCATTTTCAATTGTGCGGAAAGTTGCAAAGGCATACTGTGCTCCATCCATGAGGCCTGCCATAGCTGTGATAGCACCACCATACCTGGCTAATTTGCTTGCCAACGATGAGTTGGTGATTGTTCCAGGCCATTCTGGATTGGGACGTACCAGCGCTATGGTGAAACCTGCTGTTTCAACACTTGCCCCAAGTACCCCAAGCGATGATGACCAGATTGTTGCGAGCGCTTCCGGGTTGCTTGTATTTGTTTCATGCAGCGCTCGATAGTTCTTGCCCAGGCTGTCCTGCTGAAACCATATACTGCCCAAGGTAAGGAGCAGGCCTACGCTTCCGGTACTAGTCGCCGCATCCCGCATGCTGCGCATAGCATCACTCGCCATGTTTTGTGCGGCTATCGAGCTGATTTTCAAACCATCGGAACCCTGCGCACGCAGCGTACCCGCACCAATCGCAACATTGCGTACCAGCGCCCCGACGCCAGCGACTGCACCTTCGCGCAACTGCACCAGCCGCGCCTGCAAACTCTCGGCGCTTTCGAGCGTCCAGAGCATCACCTCGATCATCTGGCTACGGTTACCCGCTGCCGCAATATTGATCGCACCACTCAGCACCATGGCCCGCACCTTGCGGCCCAGTGGGTCACGGAACTGCTTGTCTACCTGCTGCAGAAACGCATCGGTCCGCGCCTCCAGGGCTTCATTGAGCAGGCTCATGTATTCGCCCACTGTCAGCGACACC